>NZ_KI912266.1:5143216-5443216 GCF_000235425.2 Pseudofrankia saprophytica | reverse complement strand
ACTTCATCGTTTCCTCCTCGGGCCTCGTCGTGTCCTTCGTCCGTCCGGACTTCGTCGTCCTGTCGCCGGCCTGGTCGTGACATGCCCGCCGCGGCGCCTATAACACTTCTCGTCCCGCGGTTCCTGTCTCAGTCGGTGTGCCGGAGTTCGTCAGGTCGGCGTTCGTCAAGGTCAGAGGTCGTCAGGTCGTCAGGTCGTCAGGTCGGCGGTCGTCAAGGTCGGCGGTCGTCGCGTGTTCGGTTCAGCGAACCGGCGGCCGGTAGTCGGTCGTCACCCGGCGGTCGTACTGCGTGGTGCGGGTCGCCGGGGCGTCGTCGTAGACCTCGACTTCAGGCTGCTGCGGCGGGTAGACGTCAGGCTGCTGCGGGTACACGACGCGCTGCCGCCGGCGCGGGGCGAACAGGAAGATGTCGAGAACGATCCCGGCCGCGCCGGCCACCATCAGCACCACGCCGATGACGGCGATGTCGAGCCCGGAAATCGAGACGTCGACGGCGAACGTGAGGATCGCACCGACCGCCATGAGGAAGATGCCGGCACCGATACCCATCGTGGGCTCCCTTCGGGGTGCCTCCCGGCTGGAGGCGATCACTTCGTGGCGTACCCGAAGAGATCGCTGGTATTCGATGGATACCGAGCGGATTGTGTTCCCAAATCCCGGGTGTGGCGCTGCCGACCCTTTTGGGGGTGCTGACCTGCGGTTTTGTGGCCCGCGCCGAGGGGCGGCTGGGTCGGACCGCATCGTCTCGTCGTGGTCTCACGACGGTTGGTTTTCCGTTCAGATCCCGTTGGGTGGCTCGATCACGGCGCGCGCCGCCTCCATCCAGTTCTGCCCCGAGAGCCTGCGAAACGCCTGGACGACCAGCGCGCCGAGGTCGAAGTCGGGGGAGAGGAGCCACTGGGCCGCGAGGCCGTCCCAGGCGGCCACGAACTGCCGCGCGACCTCTACCGGATCAAGGCTCGGATGCGCCTGGCCGGTCTTCTGGCGTTCGGCGACGAGGCGACCGTAGGCCTCGACGGCGACCCGGTTGTACCGGGCGAAGTAGTCCTCCGCCGGATGTCCGGGAGTCGCGGCGAGGCCGGTGAGGGCGAGCCGTAGCCGGAGCAGTGGCTCTCGCCGGGTCGAGACGCGCGCGGCCTCGGCGAGGGCGTCGATGTCGAGGCCGGCCAGGCCGTCCGCCGTGCGTACACCGTCCTTCTCGGCGTGGTGCACGGCGAGCTCCTGATCTCGTTCCAGGGCGGCGAGCAGGAGGTGGTCCTTGCTCGGGTAGTGGTAGAGGACCGTCGCCTCGCTCGCGCCCGCCCGCAGCGCGACCTCGGCCGTGGTCACGTTCGCGTGCCCCTTCTCGACGACCAGGTCGAGGACCGCCTGGGCGATCTCCCGGCGACGGGTTGCCGTCCGGGCGTAGTGACCGCGCGGGCCGCGGGCCGTGGAAGCCATGCAGCCGACCTTACCGACCTCAACTCTGAGTCAGTGGTAATAAGCGTTGCGTTCTGTGGTCGATGCCGGGCGAGGTCGCCCTCCGATCCCGTCAAGGTGACGTCGAATTTAAAAGTTGACTCAGGTTTGGGCGTAGGTCAGGATCGCCAGCGTGCCGACGCGGCCGGTCGAGGCGCGCGAGATCCGGTCGGAACCGGGGCGGCTGGAGGCCGGGCGGCCGGAGGCGCCCCGATGCCCGGGGGCGTGGTCTCGGGTCCGGGCCGGATGGCGGTGTGCCATCCGCAGGGGGCCGCGACGAACAAGCCGGGAGCCCCGCCGACGGGCCGCGGGCGTCGACGCGTCTCCAGGCCAGACGATCATGGGAGGAAATGTGAGGCGTTTGTTAACGCGATCGACCGCCGGGGGCGGTGGTGGTCGAAGTCGATCATTGTTTTCCGTTCCAGCGGCGGTGGCGATCGTCGGCATCGCCGCGGTCGCGTCCTGTTCGTCGAATGCTGACGCCGCCCCCAGCTCGCCGACCACTCCCGCGCAGGCGTTGAAGAGCAACGTCGGGAGCCCGTTGACCATCGGCACCGAACCGACGGCGGGAGCGCCCTGCGAGACCGGGGACAACGGCGGTCCCCTGGTGACCGAGTCCTGTGTCGACCCGGCGCTGAACAAGCCCTACGTGGACCTCGATGAGCGCCGGACGATCACCGATCCGGCCACCAGGGTCACCGTGAACGTCCGCTACGTGCACGGCGGCTTCACGGGGACCGCCGGGAAGTTCTCCTTCTACTTCCCGGACAAGTACGCCGGTCGGTTCTTCGAGTCGACCTACCCCACGCTCTCCACCGAGGACGCTGATCCGGCGACGGTCGTCTTCGCGATCTCGAACAACTCCTATGTGGTGTCGGACAACAATGCCGGCGGCCTGCCCGCGGGCGGCGTGATCGCGGGTTACGAGCTCAACGCTGCGTCCGCGAAGTTCTCCCGTGTGGTCGCGGCACAGGTATACGGCGACTCCGCCCGGCCGCGTGGCTACCTGTACGGCGCGAGTGGCGGTGCCTACCAGACCCTCGCCGCGATGGAGAACACCGACGGCGTCTACGACGGCGCGGTACCGATGGTCCCCGGCACCTCGAACGCGCTCCCGAGCAATCTGACCGTGGAGTCGTTGGGGCTGCGGGTGCTGAAGGACAAGCTCCCCCAGATCGACGACGCGATGGAGCCCGGCGGCAGCGGTGACCCCTACGCCGGCCTCGACGCGGAGCAGCGGGCGGTCCTGCGCGAGACGGCCCGGCTCGGCTTCCCGCTGAACGGCTGGTGGGACTACGCGAACATGAGCCCCAACCAGGTCGCGGCCATCGGCGTGGGCGTCCGGGTACTCGACCCGACCTATGTGGACGACTTCTGGACGAAGCCGGGATATGCCGGCACCGACCCGGCCTCGTCGGTCGCGAAGGCCCGGATCCAGTACACCGCCACCGTCACGGGCCTCGTCGGCTCACCCCCGACCGGCCTGGAGCTCTCCGGCCCGCCGACCGGCGACCTGACCGGCGCCGACATCGACGTCACGAGCGGCGCCGCCGCGGGCAAGTCCGTCGCGCTCGACAGCGCGAGTGGGAACACCCTCACCTTCGAACGCGGCGCGGACACTTCGGTGACCAGCGCGATCAAGCCCGGCGACCAGGTACGCCTCGACAACTCCTGGTATCTCGCCCTGCAGTACTACCAGCGCCACCAGGTCCCACCTGCCGACCAGGGCCTGACCGCGTGGGACCAGTTCCGCGACGCCAGCGGCAAGCCGCTCTACCCGCAGCGGGCGGCGCTCACAGGGCCGGTCTTCGCCCAGCAGGGCAGCGGCGGAGTTCCCACCGGCAGGTTCCACGGAAAGATGATCATGCTGGCGTCGACCCTCGACGCCCTGGCGTTCCCCTGGTCTGCCGACTGGTACCGCCAGCAGGCCAAGGCCATCCTCGGATCGAACCTGGATGGCAGCTACCGCCTGTGGTACATGGACAACGCCGGACACGGCCCGCCGCCCACGAAGGCCGCCCTGACCCACATCGTCAGCTACGACGGTGAGCTCCAGCAGGCGCTGCTCGACCTCGACGCCTGGGTCACCCGCGGAACTCCACCCCCCGCCACCACGGGTTACACGATCGACGAGAACACCCAGATCCACCTCGCCACCACCGCCGACCAGCGAGGCGGCGTCCAGCCGGTCGTCAGCCTGAGCATCACCAAGGTCGGAAAGGACAAGATCAAGCCGGCCGTCCGCGCGGACGCGAGGACCGGTCAGGCCGTCACCCTCTCCGTGGACGCGCGGGAGCCACCGGACGCCGGCAGGATCACCCGAGTCGAATGGGACTTCGACGGAACCGGCAGCTACTCGGAAAGCTCCAGACTCGGCAAGATCGATAGCTCCGTGCGGCTGACCACCAACCACGTTTTCACCAAGCCCGGTACCTATTTCGCCGTCGTCCGGGTCACCTCTCAGCGGCAAGGAGACGCCGGGGCGGCCTACACCCTCGTCCAGAATCTCGGCCGCGTCCGGATCGTCGTCAAATAGAAAGTGGCCTGACCTCGCGAGGAGCTTTGCGCGCTAAATGTCGCGGTTCGCGGCACTCGGGCCGCGAACCGCGACTCATGCGGCTGTCTGTGCTTCTGGCCGCGCCGCCGGGCACCCGGCGGTTGGCCTCAGCTGGGCGTCGGTGCCGCCGGGGTGGCAGGTGGCACCGACGCACCGGCGGGGGTGCCATCGCTCGCCGGCTGCCGCGGGTACCAGCAGACGGTCGACCAGTCGGCGCCGCGGTCACCACCGAAGTACCAACCGGCAGGCAGGAGCGTCCCCCAGTCGACCGCCAGGGGCGTCGTGAAGTCGACCGGGAGCTCGTTCGGGATCTGCAGCGGCAGCGCGCCCTGGTGGCAGCCGGTGCCGCCCGGGCGCACGAGGGGATGGCCCGCCTTGTGCTGGGTCTTGCAGGCGATCAGCGTCCCCGGCGGCCAGAAGTATCCGCTCAGCGCGTAGAAACCGGTGTCTATGTGGACGGCCGAGTGAACCGGCGCGTCTGTACCAGGAATGATTATGTTCGCCCGAATACCGCTCGGGCAGGTCGCGCTTGGCAGGCCGCCGGCCTGAGCGACGCCGCCCTCGCTCGCGATAAGCGCGAACGACGCGGCGAGCAGCACCGGCACCAGTGCCCAGCGTGTTTTTCTCGTCCTTGCTGTTCCCAGCATCCTCGAAACCTCCTCATCCCTGGCCGGTAGGCGCGGGCGGCGGATCGCGGCGCCCGCGTCGAACTCAGAGCCGGCGGGCCGACACCGCCGGTGGCCGGTGTTCCGCCGGATCGGCGGGACGTCGGACGGCAGATTAGACCCGAGGAATGGGTGGACAAGGAATCCGTGCCGGGCCTCGCCGTGTCGGGAATCCGACCCGGCCGGCGCGCACCCGACGGGCCCCGCGGTGCTCACGTTACCGTGATCCGTTGGGGATTATCGCATTCCTGGACGATACTGTCGATGCGGATGTCACGGCCGGATTCCCCCGGCGCGCGAGGTGGTTTGCCTGGGTACCGTGCCGCTAGGCGGGATGACGGGCCGGGGCTCTGGGAATGTTGCAGGGGCAACTTCGCGTGTGGTTTCCGCGTCATTAACTCGCACAGCTGAGTAGCAGATTCTCCTGGCCAGTTCAGCCCCGTTCAGTGCGGGCCCGTGCCGCCCGTATGTGGCCGAACCGGCCGCGATCCGCGCCGCCTGGCGGCGAACCTGCCAGCCAGCACCAGCACGGCGGCAGCCGTGACCAGCGCCCGGCGCGAGCGCGGCTACGGCCGGCCCGCCAGGCCCGAACCGCCCTCCCGCGGCGCCGGTCGAGCCGTCCGAGGCGGTCGAGCCGTCGGCGCTGGACGAGCCGCCGACCGCGACCGCCCGCCCCCGCGCCGCCGCGCGCCCTCGCGCGGCGAGGGCGGTCGGCGCGTCTGTGGCGCTGGTCGTCCTCACGCTCACGCTGAGCCTGCCGGCATGGCCGGCCCGGGCCGCCGTCAGCATCACCCCCCGACCGACCGCCGCGCTCGGCTCACCGACACTGACGGTGACCATCCCGGCGTCCGCGGTCGCGGGCGCGTACAGCTGCGTGCTCACCCACTCGGTGGCCTGACTTCCACCCGGTGTCCCGCCGATGGGCCGGCGAGTGCCGCCGCCACCGCATACGGCAGGTGCCGTGGCCATACCAACAGGCCGCGCGCCAGTGACCGGATTCCCAGGCGCAATGGTGTCAACCTGTCCACGCAGTGCCGCCAGGCAGCGATCTCGTCGGCGGCGAACCGGGTTCCGGCCAGCCCGGCCCGGAAACGCCGCGCGTCCCCGCCGTCATTGCGCCATGACGCAAGCCACGCCCGCACCTCGGCGTCGGAGGACGGCAGCGTCCAGCTCCGCAGACCCTCCGCGACCCGCCCACCGGCCGCGATCACGAACCCGTCCGCGCCACCACCCGCGATCGAGTGAACCCGGCCGGAGCTGCGGCCGCCGGCCCGGATCGACGCCGAACTGAACCGGGCCCGGACGGCGAGCGCCGCCACCGCGTGCCCCGCCTCGTGCCAGGCGGTGACCACGGCCTCCGCGCGGGCGGGCGCGTAGGTCCCGGCGAACCCGCCCTCGTAGCGCTGCCTGATCCAGACGTCGTGGACGAGTGACTCGTCGTCGTAGCGCGCGAGACGGGCCAGCTCGGCCCGCACCGCCTCCAGGGTCCGCGTTTCCCCCGGTGTCATCTCGCGACTATGGCACCCGGCGGGAAATCCGGTCGACGTGGTCGGTGAGCGCCCCTAACATCACCCGCACCAGACCGTGATGATGGGAGACCGGAGATGACAGTCCCGCGTTCCCAGCAGCGCGCCGCCGCCCGTCGGGCCGCCGCGCTGTCGGTCGGGCGCGTGCTGCACCGGTTCACGCTGGCATCCACCGCCGCCCGCGGTTAGGCCCGGCGGCGTTCCGCCACAACCGCCGTATCGACGCGTCCCCTCGTCCGGCCTTCCGGCCGGCGACGTCCGCGTTCCGTCCGCCTGACCGCGGGCTCCCTCGTGTCCATTCATCGCGAACACGACCTGGGAGAACCGGCGATGACACCGGCGCGTACCAACCACACCGGCCCGGCAGAGCTCCGCACCATCGGCATCATGGCCCACATCGACGCCGGCAAGACCACCATGACCGAGCGGATCCTGTTCTACACCGGCACCACCTACAAGATGGGAGAGGTCCATGACGGCACGACGGTCATGGACACCACCGCGCAGGAACGGGACCGCGGTATCACGATCACGGCGGCGGCGACCCGCTGCGCATGGCGCGGCCACACCATCCAGATCATCGACACCCCTGGCCACGTCGACTTCACCGTTGAAGTAGAACGGTCGCTTCGGGTTCTCGACGGCTGCGTCACCGCCTTCGACGGGGTCGCCGGCGTCGAACCGCAGACCGAGAACGTGTGGCGGCAGGCGGACAGGTACGACGTGCCGCGGCTCTGTTTCGTCAACAAGATGGACCGGGTCGGCGCCGACCTGTTCCGCTGCGTCGACATGATGGTCGACCGGCTCGGCGTCACTCCGCTGGTGACGCAGCTGCCGATCGGCTCCGGGCCGGACTTCGCCGGCGTCGTCGACCTGGTGGAGATGACCGCCCTGACCTGGGTGGGCGACGACCTCGTCGTCGGCGAGATCCCGGCCCGGCTGCGGAAGGAGGCCCATGACCACCGGGAACGGCTGCTGGAGACCCTCTCCGCGGTGGATGACACGGTGCTGGAGCGGTACCTCGGCGGCGACGTCGACCTGACCGACGTCGGCCTGACCGCCGCCGAGATCAGGGCCGGCATCCGCCGCGCCACGATCGCGGGTGCCGCCAACCCGGTGCTGTGCGGGTCCGCGTTCAGGAACAAGGGAGTCCAGCCGTTGCTGGACGCGGTCGTCGACTACCTGCCGAGCCCGCTGGACGTACCGCCGGTATCTGGCGTCACTCCGGACGGAAGGTCCACGGTGCAACGTCCATGCGCGCCCGACCAGCCGTTCGCCGCGCTCGCGTTCAAGGTGCAGATAGACCAGCACCTGGGCAGGCTCACCTATCTCCGGGTCTATTCCGGGCAGGTGGCCGGCGGCGCTCAGGTGATGAACACGACCCGGGACCGGAAGGAGAGGATCGGCAAGGTCTACCAGCTGCACGCCGACCGCCGCACCGAAAGGCCGGCGGCCACGGCCGGCGAGATCGTCGCCGTGCAGGGCCTGAAACACACCACCACCGGCGACACGCTGTGCGATCCGGCGCGCCCCGTGCTGCTGGAGTCGATGACGTTCCCGGAACCGGTGATCTCGGTCGCGGTCGAACCAAGGACCAGGGCCGATTCCGACGGGCTCCCGGCGGCGATCGCGAGTCTCGCCGCGGAGGACCCGACGTTCCGGGCCCACCAGGACCCGGAGACCGGGCAGACCATTCTCGCCGGCATGGGCGAGCTGCACCTGCAGATATTGGTCGAACGGATGCGCGCCGACTTCGGCGTCGCCGTCACCATCGGCGCCCCGCGGGTGTCGTACCGGGAGACCATCGGCCGGGCGGTCGAACAGGTGACGTACCTGCACAGGAAACAGGACGGAGGGCGCGGGCAGTATGCGAAGGTCGTCGTCAACGTGGCGCCGTTGCCACGCACCAGCCCGGACGATCCGACGTACGAGTTCCACAACGTCGTCACCGGGGGCGCGGTGCCGAAGGAGTACGTCCCGGCCGTCGAGGCCGGCATCGGCGACGCCATGCAGGCCGGGGTGCTGGCCGGCCAGCCGGTCGTCGGGGTCCGGGTGGAGCTCGTCGACGGGCAGCACCACGAGAAGGACTCCTCCGACGTGGCGTTCCGTACCGCCGCAGCCATGGCGTTCAGGGCGGCGGCCCGCCAGGCCGGTCCGGTCCTGCTCGAGCCCGTGATGGCCGTCGAGGTCGTGACGCCACCGGAGTACCTCGGTGACGTCATCGGCGACCTCACCGCCCGCCGCGGCACCGTCCGCACGCTGGACGACCGTCGCGGCGCCCGGGTGGTCACCGCCGTCGTTCCACTGGCGGAGATGTTCGGCTATGTCGGTGACCTGCGTTCCCGCACCCAGGGCAGGGCCACCTACTCGATGCGCTTCGACCGTCACGCCGAGGCGCCCGCGCAGGTGACCCGCCAGGTCGTGGCCAGGTTCGCCGGCTAGACACCGCCCTGACCAGGCAGAACACGTCGTGCCGCCGGGCCCGTTCTCCGGGCCCGGCGGCACGACCCCGTACGGGCCACGCCGCCCGCGGCGTCGGCCGCGTATTCCTGCGAACTCGCACCCATCCGCCCAGCCGATGGCTCCGAATACCTCTTGTAAGCAGCCGGTGCTGGCCGCGTCATCGTCAACCCGTCGTGTGATCAACAGTATGTGATCGTGGCGGTACGCACACCGTTGGCACGGCCACCACTGGCGGCATCGGTGACCTATGTGCTCATAGGTGAGCACCCATGGTGACCGTCGAGCCTCATCGGCAATCAGGAGGGATGCGGTGTCTGACACCGTTGACGACCGACGCCTGCGGGAACTGAGCGAGGCGTCCGAGGACCTGCACAGTGATGCCATGCGGGGCAGCCGCGTGGCCGTCGCCGACCTGGTCGAGTCGACCGAGCCCGCCACCAGATCGGTACGGCGCGGCGCGGCCCTGGCCGTCGGCCTGGCCGGCGCGGGGGTGCTCGCGACGGCGACCCGTGGCTCGGCGGCGACGATGGACGTGGCGATCCTGCAGACCGCCGCGTCGATCGAGAACCTGGCGGTCAGCACCTACACGACGGCGCTGACGCTGCCGTTCATCGGCGGTGCCGAGGCGAACGCCGTCGTGAAGGCGTTCGCGATGACGACGATGAAGCAGCACGTGGATCACGCCGGGGCGTTCAACGCCGCGGTGGTCAGGCTCGGTGGTCAGGCCCAGAGCGCTCCGGACCCGAAGTACGCGAAGGTCGTCGAGGAGGCGATACCGACGATCAAGGGTCCCGGCGACGTCGTGTCGCTCGCGATCACCCTGGAGGACGTCGCCGCGCAGACCTACACCAAGAACGTCAGCCAGGTGGGCAGCTCGATGCTGCGCCAGCTGTTCGGCAGCGTCGCCGCCGTCGAGGCGCAGCACCGGGCCATCCTGCTCGCGGTCTCGGCGCTGCTCGGTGGCGGCGCGGCCGACCTGATCGCGTTGCCGCCCGACGCGGCGAAGCTCCCGAAGGCCGCCGGTGGCGTCGGCTTCCCCGACGCCTTCTACCCGACCTCGATGGCCTCCCCGGCGACTGAAGGAGCGGTTGCATGACCCGGAACGACCAGACCCGACACGACCAGATCGGGCCGGACGGGCGTCGGCGCGGCGAGATGGGCATCGGAGACGCGGAACTGCGCGCGCTGACGAAGGATCTCGACGGGCTGCATCGGGACACCTTCCCGACCGCGTTGGAGCAGCTGCGCGACTCGACCAGCACCACGCGGGCCATGATCGGGAGGGTGGCCGGCAGAGCGACCAGCCGGCGTGGCGTGCTGCTCGGTGGCCTGGCCGCGGCCGGAGCGGGTCTGCTCGCGGCGTGCGGCGGCTCGGACGGGGGCGGGAACCGGCCGGCCATGGGGGCGACCCCCACCCGGGCGGCCAGCCCGTACACCGGCGACCTGAGGGTGGTCGCGCTGGCGGCCGCGTTGGAGAACCTCGCCGTCGCCGCCTACACGATGGCGCTGGCGAAGGCGACCGCCGGCGACTACGGCACGGTGCCGGCCGCCGTCGGCGAGTTCGCGACGGTCGCCCGCGCGCAGCATGTCGATCACGCGAAGGCGTGGAACGGGGTGCTGTCCGGAGCCAAACTGCCGATGATCACCGGAACGCCGCTGACGATCGCCGCGTCGGAGGTCGCGAAGCTGAAGGCGACGAAGTCGGTCCCCGAGCTCGCCACCTTCGCGCTCGGCCTGGAGAACGCGGCCGCGCACACCTACCTGTACGCGATGACGAACGTGACCGACAGCGGCGGCATCGCGACCGCGGCGACGATCGCGCCGGTCGAGGCCATGCACGCGGCCGTGCTGACCTTCATCGCCGGGGACTACCCGGTGCCCGACGCGTTCCTGGACACCAGCTCCGCCGTCGGCCCAGCCGCACTGACCGCCTGACCCGCCGGGCACCCTCCTCGCGGTGTCGGCCACCCCCGCGAGGAGGGCCACCCGGCCCGGCGACCGCAGCCAGTGCGCTGCTCGGCGAGCCTGCCCGATGAGCCTCGGCAGCAGGCCTGCCCGGCGTAGCAGGCCTACGCGGCGATCGTCGGCCAGTCACTGCTCTGGGGGAGCGGCTGGCGGAACAGCCTCGCGGCGTTGCCACCGGCGATCATCACGGCCTCATGCTGGGGGATGTCGGCGAAGCGCTTGCGCAGCAGGTCCTGCGAGCCCGGCCAGGTCGAGTCGGCGTGCGGGAAGTCGGTCTCGAACAGGATGTGGTCGACGCCGATCATGTGGCGCTGGTCGAGCGTGCCTGGGTCGTCGAGCATGCAGAAGTAGAAGTTGCGGCGCAGCGCCTCGCTGGGCGTCACGTCGTAGGTCCACGGCGTGCCGCCGCTGCCGGAGTGTGCGAGCACGTAGTCGAGGCGGTTGATCGCCATCGGCACCCAGCCGATGCCGCCCTCGCTCAGCGCGATCTTCAGATTCGGGTAGAGCGCCGGGATGCCCGCCCACACCCAGTCGACGGCCGCGCAGAAGGCGCCGGCCGGGAACAGCGACGTCTGCACGTTCAGGCCGCCGCCGGGTGAGCCCTGCAGGACGAAGCCGCTGGCGCCGCAGTGCAGCGAGATGACCGTGTCGGTCTCCTCGCACGCCTTGAAGAACGGCTCCCAGTGCTTGTGGTTGGTGATCGGCGGGAGCTTGAGCAGGTGCGGCGACTCGAGGAACGACACCGACGTGAAGCCGAGCTCGGCGTTGCGGCGGACCTCGTCGGCGGCGACCTTCGGGTCCTTGAACCAGGGCAGCTGCATCGGGATGAAGCGCTCCGGGTAGGCGCCGTGCCATTCCTCGATCATCCAGCTGTTCCACGCGCGGACCGCGGCGAGGCCGACCTCCTCGTCGTTGTTCATCGACAGCACGCGGCCGGTGAAGCCCCACGCGCCGGACGGGAAGCACAGCGACGCCCAGATGCCGTCGAGGTCCATGTCCTTCACCCGGGCGTGCACGTCCCACGCGGCCTGGCGCATCTCGCTGAAGTTCAGTGGGTCGAGGGTCCATTCGGACTTCGGGCGCCCGGCGACGACGCTCATCCCGTTGTCGCGGTAGAGGCGGTCCCGGTAGAGCCAGGCCTCCGACCCGTCCGGCGTCGTGATCACCTGAGGTGCCTGGTCGCGGAGGTTCGCCGGGAAGCGCTTGACGAAGATGTCGGCGGGCTCGGTCAGGTGATCGTCCACCGAGACGATCGAGTAGCTGCGTTCCTGCGGCTCGGGGTCCGGAAGCAGCTGCCAGTTCGGCCTCGGCATCGTGTGCTCCTGGTTCTCGCCGGTCGGCTACGGCGCAGTTGTTTGCGAAGCAGTTGTTTGCGAGCGCTTACTCTCTAGGATCCTAGCCGCACTCGTCGGCCCGGGTCGCCAGGTCCGAGCCGTCGGCGATGGCCTGGGCGGCGGTCGCGAGGTCGTCGACGCCCAGGGCCAGCTCGTCGGGCCGGTCGGTACTCAGGTCGAGGTGGAACCCGTACAGGCTGGAGTCGACGAGCCGGACGATGCGGCCGACCCTTTCCGGGGGAGCGCCGCAGCGGACGAGGTAGGCCTGTAGCGCCCGCACCCATCGCTCGTTCGCCTCCCTGACGATGGTGGCGAAGCGCTCCTGGCCGATCAGCCCGGTTGCCGCGGCCTGCACGTAGACGTCCGTGCAGCGGTGGAGCGGGTCGGTCTGGAGGGCCGCCCACAGGGCGTTGACGCCCTGGCGTACTCCGGCGACGCCGGCGAGTGCGTCGACGGCGGCGACCGCCCGGTCCTCCGCGCGCGTGACGACGGCCGCGACCAGCTCATCGCGACTGCCGAAGTGGTAGATGATCATCCGGTCGCTGGTGCCGATCGCCGCGGCGACCGGGCGGAGCGTCAGACCGATGAGACCGTGCTCCAGCACGTGATCGGTGACCTGGTCGAGCAGGTCCTCTCGGCGTCCCATGAGGCCCACATAGTAGGGGCGTAGCGATTGCTACATCCAGACGTAGCGAGTGCTACGCTTGTAGCGTTCGCTACGTTCGGAGGGACGTCATGTACGCAGCCCTTGCCATGCTCGCCACCGCGATCGGCAGCGAGGTCGCGGCCTCCGCGCTGCTCCCGCGCGCCGACGGCTTCAAGGACCCGCTGTGGTCCGCGATCGTGCTGTTTGGCTATGGCCTGTCCATCTGGCTGCTCGCCCTCGTGGTCCGGACCCTGTCGGTGTCGGTGACCTACGCGATCTGGGCGGGCCTCGGCACCGCGGCGGTGGCGGTGGTCGGCGTGTTCTTCCTCGGCGAGGCGATGAGCTGGGCCAAGGGCGTCTCGCTCGGGCTGATCATCGCCGGTGTGATCGGCCTGAACCTGGTCGGCTCCTCGGGGTCCGTCGCCTGAGCGGGCGGCCCCACGACCGCCTCGGAGTCGCCCGGATCCCATCGGTGACTCCGAGGCGGTCGCTTGACGCTCCCGTCGTCGAGCGGAAATATCCAATATCTAGAGGGTGTGCCGCGAGACCGATCGCGAGACCGATGGGGAATCGTCGCCGACGGCTACACCGGTTCCAAGCGCTCCCGGGGTCTGGTGCCGTTCACCGACCCCGGCCGGCCGCCGGTTGCCTGGCCGCACCGACCGCTCGAACAACCTGGAGGACTCAGCATGGGCAAGCTCGATGGCCGGGTCGCGTTCATCACCGGGGCCGCGCGCGGCCAGGGCCGTAGCCACGCGGTGCGGCTTGCCGGGGAGGGCGCGGACATCATCGCGGTCGACCTGTGCGAGCAGATCGCGAGCGTGCCATACCCGCTGGGGACGCCGGAGGACCTCGCGCAGACCGTGAAGGAGGTCGAGGCGCTCGGTCGGGGCATCGTGGCGGTCAAGGCCGACGTGCGGGAGCGGTCCCAGCTGCGCGCGGCGCTGGACGAGGGGCTGGCCCGGTTCGGCCGGCTCGACATCGTCCTTGGGAACGCGGGTGTCTGCCCGTGGGACGACCTGTCGCTGGCCGGTGGGTTCGTCGACGGCACCGACGTCGACCTGATCGGCGTCATGAACACGGTCGCGGTCAGCCTGCCGCACCTGAAGGCCGGCGCGTCGATCGTCCTGACCGGTTCGACGGCCGGGATGATGAAGGGCACCACCGAGGTGATGGGGAACACCGGCGGGGTCGGCTACTCGTGGGCCAAGCAGACGGTGGCCCGGTACACCGAGGTGCTGGCGTTGCAGCTGGCTCCGCACAGCGTGCGGCTCAACGCGATCCACCCGACGAACGTCAACACCAACCTGCTGCAGAACGACCGGATCTACCGGACGTTCCGTCCCGACCTGGAGAACCCGACCCGCGAGGACGCGGAGCTGGCGTTCCCGGTGCTGCAGTCGATGCCGATCCCGTACATCGAGCCGAACGACGTCAGCTCGCTGGTGCTGTTCCTCGCCTCCGACGACGCGAAGTACATCACCGGCCTCAACCTGCGTATCGACGCCGGCGGCATGCTCAAGGGCGAACCAGCCCTCTGAGCCCGCTCCGGCGCGGGAACGCGTCGGGCGTCTCGTGGTAGCGGTCGCCCCCGCGTCGTGTCGCGACGCGGGGGCGGCGGCGGTGTCCGCCCCGCCGCCCCGACCGTTGCGGCTGGCCCTTACATCTAGATATATTGCGAGTCCTGGAGGCGGGTCCGCCGCCGGCCTGTCGGCGGGTACCCCGCCGGGCCAGATCCCGACCGCGGTCGGGACGGCCGCCTGGCCGGGCACCGGTAGGGGCGCCGTCCAGTCGCATCCGCTGGCGGCAAAGGACCGGGTATGGATCTGGAAGAAGCGTCCGGCGTCTTCACCGACCCGCGCGCGTACGCGGACGAGAAGCGGTTCCACGCCGCCACCGCGCTGCTGCGCCGCGAGTCGCCCGTCCATCGGGTGGAGTCGGCGAAGTACGCGCCGTTCTGGGCCATCACCCGGTACGACGACGTCATGGAGATCGCGCGCGAGTCGGAGCTGTGGCACAACGCGCCGCGCACGACCGTGAACCAGCACCCCGACGCCCCGGCGCCGCCGGTGCGCACGCTCGTGCAGATGGACGCGCCAGACCATCTGGTCTACCGGCACATCAGCGCGGACTGGTTCAAGCCGGCCGGCATCCGCAAGCTGTCCGACCGGATAGCCCAGCTCGCCAGACGCTACGTCGACCACCTGGCCGAGCTCGGCGGTGAGTGTGACTTCTTCCGGGACGTCGCCGCGCACTACCCGCTCTACGTGATCCTGTCGCTGCTCGGGATGCCCGAGGAGGACTTCCCGCGGATGCTGAAGCTCACCCAGGAGCTGTTCGGCGCCGACGACGCGGAGATGGCCAGAGACGGGAGCGACGAGGCGGCCGGGCTGGCGCTGCTGGACTTCTTCCAGTACTTCCAGGGGCTGATCGCGAACCGCCGGGAGAACCCGACCGACGACCTCGCCTCCGTGATCGCCAACGCCACGATCGAGGGGGATCTGATCGGGGAGCTGGAGGCGGTCGGCTACTACGTGCTGATCGCGACCGCCGGCCACGACACGACGAGCGCCGCCATCTCCGGCGGGATGCACGCCCTGCTGGAGAACCCGGAGCAGTGGCGGCGGCTGTCCGCCGACCCCTCGCTCGTGCCGACCGCGGTCGACGAGATGATCCGCTGGGTATCGCCGGTCAAGCACTTCATGCGTACGGCCGTGAAGGACACCGCCGTGCGCGGGGTACCCATCCCCGCCGGCGACGCGGTGCTGCTCTCCTACCCGTCGGCGAACCGGGACGAGACCATCTTCGAGCGCCCGGACGTCTTCGATGTCGGCCGCACGCCGAACAGGCACGTCGGCTTCGGCTTCGGCGCCCACTACTGCCTGGGCACCCACCTGGCCCGCCTGGAGGGCCGTGCCCTCTACGCCGAGCTGGTGCCCCGGATCCGGTCCATCGAGCTGGCCGGCCCCGTCGAATACGTCGAAACCCTCTTCGTCGGCGGCCCGAAACGTGTCCCCATCCGCTACGAGATGGCCTGACGGGGATCCCGCCGCCTTGCCCTACCCCCGTAGGGAGCGGTCCTGCGTGGCGTCGAGGAAGGCGAGAAGCCGGGCGTTGACGTCGACGTCGTCGCCGCGCTGGAAGCCCGGCCCGTGGCCGACTCCGGGCAGGATCTCGGCCTGGCCGTGCGGCATGAGCGCCACCCGAGCCTGAGCGCGCGCGGGGTGCAGCAGCGGGCTGCGCTGCCCGATCAGGACAAGGGCCGGTGTCTCGATGGCCCGGAGATCGTCATCGGACAGCGGCTCGGGGGCGGGCCGCCGGGTACGGAACGCCCGCGCACCCGTCAGCAGGACCTTCCTGAGCTCGGGGACGACCAGGACCGGGTTGTCCAGCCAGACCGCCAGCCGTCGGCGCAGCGGCGGCGGAGCGAGACCGGCCATCCCGTTCAGGTACATCAGCCAGATGAACCGGGCGCTCACCTTCTCCAGCCCGCCCGGATCGAGCGCGGTCACGCTCATGAGCCGATCCGGTGCGTGCAGCGCCTGGTTGAGGGCCAGCCAGCCGCCGTAGGAGTGCCCGATCAGATGTGCCTGGGAGACGCCGAGGCCCGCAAGGGTCTGGTCGAGCCAGGCGGCGCTGTCGGGCGGGTCATGGAGCGGGCGGCGGGCGACGCTGCGGCCGGGGTCGCCGATGGTGTCCAGAGCGATCACCGGGTGCCGGGCACCAAGGGCGTTCAGGAACGGGTACCACTGGACCGCGTTCGAGCTCGCGCCGTGCAGCAACACGACCGGCACGCCGGTGTCAGGCCCGTAGCGGTGCACATGGGTGGTACCGAAATCGGTCTCGAGGTCGGCTTCCGTCCACGGTGTCGGCCACAGCGCGGCGAACGCCGCGTCGTAGGCGGCGAGGAACCTGGCACGCTGCTTGTCACCACGGAACCGGCCGACCGTTCGGTCTTCCCGAGCTTTCATGGTACGGTTGTACCACGAAAGGATGCGATGCCGAAACGGGTCGACCACGACCAGCGCCGCCGCCACATCGCCGACGCGCTGCTGCGCGTCGCGGCCGCACAGGGGTTGCACGCGGCCGGGTTCCGGGAGGTGGCGGCCGAGGCCGGGGTGTCGGTGCGGCTGGTCCAGTACTACTTCGAGACCAAGGAGCAGCTGCTGCTGTTCGGCCTGCGCCGGGTCGGTGAGCAGTTCACCGAGCGGGTGCAGCCGCGCCTTGCCTCCGGCGTGCTGCCTCCCGCCGGCCGGGCACGGATCGAGTTCGTCCTGACGGCGACGCTGCCGCTGGACGCCGAAAGTCGATCGCTCTACGTCCTCTACAACCAGTACTTCGCGCTCGCGCTCACCAATCCCGCGCTGGCCGCCCAGCCCTACGGGAGCGACCCCGATGCCCTCGAGACATGGCTTGTCGAGCAGCTGCGTGCCTGCCAGGCCGACGGGCGGCTGGCCCCTGAACGGGATCCCGTCGCCGAGGCGTCCATCGTCCTCGCGTTGACCGTCGGGCTCGGCAATGCGGTTCTCGCCGGCCGGCGATCAACGGACGACGCGCGACGCCTCCTCGCGTGCCACCTCGACGACCGACTCGGCCCGCAGGACTGAATCGTCCACGCGAGACCGTGAGCGGCCGGGGGAGTGGACGGTGTTGCGCTCAGGACCGTCAGACTGGTGGCCATGTCGCGGGTCATCGAGGAATATTCCCGCAGGGTCGGTACTGTTAGTACGGGAACGTCTTCGGCGCTGTGTGTGTGACAGTAGTGTGGGTCTTGGTTGGGGCCCGGTGGGGCGACCATATCTGGCGTTGTGACATCGACCATCCTTGCGGTGTCCTCGGATCTCCTGCTCTTAGCCAACACCGACTGGATAGCCAACACCGACGGCGTGCGTGTCGATGGGTCGGGGGCGCGCGGACAAGGGATGGGGCGTCGGTGGGAGTCGTAGAGCGCACCGAGGAACGGCTGGCACGGATGATCGCCTATACGCGGTCGGCGACGTCGTGCTTTCTTTTCATCCCGCCGGTCTTTGCGTGGGATCGCCTGCGTCACCCGTGGCTCGCGGTCGCGGTAGCACTCATGGGCGTGGTCGAGGCCGCGTGCCTGCACCATCGCCTGCGGAAGGTCAGGAGCACGCGGGACGGCCAGGCCATCGCGTTGGATGTGGGGTTCTCTCTGCTGCTGATGGTGATCGGGTCGCGTGCGGCCAGTGCGGACAGCCGTACGACGGTGATGACGGTCCTGCTGCCCTTCGCGCTGGTGTGCCCCGCCCTCCTCGGGTTCGGGGTCCGAAGGCCGGTGGTCGGCGCGGCGATCGTCTCCGTGCTGGGACTCGGATGGTCGGGGGCGCTGTACCCTAACTACACCGTCAAGATTGCTTCGGATTTGCTGGGGTTCGCCCTTTGGTTCGTCGTCGCGACGCTGATTGCCCGCGAACTGCGCAGTCTTGCTCAGCAGACGCTGCAATCGCAACAGGAAAACGCACGCATTGAACGGGAGCTGTCCAGGCGGGAACGAGAAACGGTTGTCGAGCACGCCAGGAGGGACGCGCACCGAACCATCCACGACTACCTGCTACCGGTAGTGGAGCGAGTGGCGAGCGGTGCCACCGATGAGCCTGTTCACGAAGCGGCGAGGCAGGGCGTCGCCCGGGCTCGCTGGTTTCTGGCCGACATACGAACGAACACGCCGTTCACCAGGCAGATCGGGGACGTCCAGTCGATGTTCCCAGAGATCACCACCGTGATCGACATCGAGTCCGACCCACCACTGGAGGTCGCCGACGCGGTTGTCGCCGCAACCAGGGAAGCGCTCACGAACGTCCGCAAGCATGCGGGTCGAGACGTCGCGGCCCATCTTTACGTGCAGGCCACCGCCGGGTCGGTCGAGATCGTCGTGAGAGACCGGGGCAAGGGTTTCGACACGGCGGCTGTCAGCGCGGGCGGGGGCCTTGGCCGCACCTTCCCGGCGGTGGAGCTGGTCGGGGGGACGGTCTCGATCACGTCAGGCGACGGCACCAAGGTCGTGATCCGATGGCCCGGCTGAAACCTCGCGTGGCGATCGTCGACGACCACGTACTGCTGTGGCCCGCGCTGAGTACCTCCCTGGCGGACTACGGCTTCGACGTCGTCGCCCAGGTACCCGCGATCGCCGAGCTGCCAACGCTCGACCTGGATCTGGTCATCTGCGACCTGCATCTTCCGCGAGGCCTTTCCGGAGCGGCGGCCGTCGCCGATCTCACCCACCGCGGTGTGCCGGTGCTCGCGCTGTCGGGGGTGGCCAACCAGGAGGTCGTCCTCGATGCCATCGAGGCCGGGGCGATCGGCTTCGTGGAGAAGACCTCGCCTGCCAGCCGGTTCACTGTCGCCGTCGAGGCGGCGGTCACCGACGGCTGTCATGTCTCCGCGCAGCTGGCCGGATTCCTGCTGGGCGACCACCGGCGAAGGCCGTTGCCGTCGGGTGACCTGTCCGCCCACCAGCTCACCGTCCTGCGTGAGCTTGCCAAGGGCGAGGACCTCACCGAGGTCGCGCTGAGCCTCGGGATGAGCCGAGCCCACCTTCTCGACCTCGTCCGGGCCGCGCTGGACCTCGCGCGGGAACGTCGCAGGCGGCTGCGGCTGACCCCGCTCGAGCTACGGACCGTCACCTTGGTGGCCTGTGACGGGCTCAGCAACGAGGGCGCCGCCGCCGAGCTGTCGATCTCGCCCTGGACCGTGACCAGCAGGCTGGAACGGGTGCGGGACAAGTACCAGGAGCTGCACCCGGAGGTCAGCCCCCGGATGAGACCGCGGGACGCCGCGAGGGCCTGGGCGGTCGAACTGGACCTGTGCCGACGCCAAGTTCCCAACTGATTGGGATTCCGGTACCGGCACACCTGCCCAATACTTTGCTCGAGGGCCTGGCCCGGCGGTCCGACTCGGGGGAGGACCGCCAGGCCGGGCCCGGCCCGGAGATTGGATGGGCCGCCGTTGTCGCCTGTCAGACGGGCGGGCGGCGTGTCGTTCTCCGGGGCAATTCCCGGCGCCGGCGGCAAACGGGGGAGCCGCCGGCGCCGTCATGCCGCGAAATGGTCGGCCGTCGAGCGGAGCCGCTGATTCCGCGGCCAGTTCGTGGCATTCCGGCCGGCGCCTCCCGGCCGCGGCCGTCCTCAGGACGGCGTCACACCGGCGAGGCCAACCTGGACGCGGTGCCGACGAAGGTCACCAGCGCGGCCAGCGCGGTGATTGCCGCCCACAGGTCGTATGCACCATGGGTGAAACGCTCGGCCTCGACCTTCCCCGGGTTGTCGGGGTCGTACAGGAGGTCGACCGCGGTGCCTACCGCGTAGTTCCCGTCGACTCGCTCGACGTGTTCCTTCCCTGCCAGGTCCCGATATCGGACGGTGGTCAGGTCAGGAGGAGCTGGCTGGCTGAGGTCGGTGATGATGCGTTCCTCAACGTGAACCGACGTACCGGTCACGTGGACGCCGTCATCACGATGGTCGACCAGGAAGTGCGCGAGAAAAGCAAGCCCGGCGGCGCACGCGAAGCCGACCAGCGTTTCCCAATCGACCAGCTTGCCGAACGAAAACCGATGTCGAGGCCCGCGCCGTACAGGATCTTTCTTCGTCACGGCGACACTGGCCGACCAGACTCGTTCTGGATACCGAACATGCGGCCATGACCTCCGGCAATGATCTTCTTGCGAGGGCGGTGGCAGGCGCACGTGGGCGCGTCCAAGAGGCCGGCCGCGATCCGCCGCCAGCTACCAGCGCAGGATAGATCATCCACCTCGACCAGAGTCGCTGAACCGCGGTTGCCTTCGCCCGCAGGCGCAGGCGAGGGCGGCGGCGAACACGGCGGCCGCACCTCTGACGGATGCGCGCCATACCTGTGAGTGCTTGGATCCTCTCTGTCCGTCATGTGGCATAGGGCGCGGTGGTGTCGGTGTTGGAGTGAATGTCATAGCCTGACATTGGCTTCGGGCGGCGGTGTCCTCCAGGCGGGGCAGCCAGCCCGGCAGGCGACTGGACATGCCCGGGAGGTCTGATGACCGTGCCGCTGCTCCCCTCTCAGCCGTCGTTTCCCGCCGTCCCGTCGCCGGACGGCGCCCTCGGCCTCGCGGCCGGCCCGCGAGCTCGCGGCGCGGGCGGCGATCCCGAAGGCTCACCTGACGCCGGGGAGAGCTCAGGCGGAGGCAGGGTCGCGTTCGTCTTCCAGGGCGGAGGCAGCCTCGCCGCGGCCCATGTCGGCATGCTGCGGGCGTTGACCGAGGCGGGCATCGTCCCGGACCTCGTGGTGGGCGCCTCGGCCGGCGCGCTCAACGCCGTCGCGTATGCCAGTGATCCCACCTTGGCGGGCATCGACCGCACCGCCGCGGTGTGGGCATCGATACGTCGCAAGGACGTGGCGCCGCTGTCCGCACGCGCGCTGGTGGGTGGGCTGATCGGCCGGCAGGACGGGCTGGCCTCCAGCGCCGGGTTGCGCCACCTGATCGAAAGTGGGCTGGTGGTTCCCCGGTTGGAGCAGACGGTCATCCCGGCCCATGTCGTCACCACCGACCTGGAGACCGGGCGCCCGGTCGTGCTCTCCCGCGGCGACGCCGTCGAGGCCCTGCTGGCGACCTCGGCCTACCCAGGTGTCTACTCGCCGGTCACCATCGAGGGGCGGAGGCTCATCGACGGGGGAGTGAGCGCCGACACGCCAGTCAGGCAGGCCGAGAGTCTGGGCGCGACGACGACCTACGTGCTGCCCTCGGTCGGCCCCACCCCCGTCGCCGCTACCGCCGAGCTCGTCCCGCACGGGGCGTTCGCGCTGGCACTGCGCGCGATGAACCAGATCCTCGGGAACGCCGCCCGGGCCGACATGTCCGCCGTCCGTGGCACGGTCTATCTGCTGCCCACCCCGGGCACGAAGACCGTGAACCCGTTCGACTTCCGCGGCACCCGGGCCCTGATCGCCGCCGGCTACCGGCTGACCCTGGACTGGCTGCGCGACCCCGCTCCGGTTCCGACGTCGCCGCCGGTCTCGTCACCGGCCCGGTCCCGGACCTCGATCGCGGCACCAGCCACCAGACTGGCCTGAGGGTCGTCAGGGCTGCTGGTTCAGGGCGTTCATCCGTTCCCGGGTGATCACGACGCCGCATTCGGGCTGGTCGTCCGGCTCGAACCCGTCACCGCCCTGGCTGACCCGGATGACGTCGTAGCAGACCGAGACGTTCTGATAGTTCGTCGAGAGGCTGATGGCGTCCTGCGGTGTCATCCCCGCGCTGTCGTAGTCCTTCACGCCGCGCAGGCCGGAGATGAACGACTCCCTGGTCGGGCACCGTCCGGCCTCCTTGAGACCGCGGATGAACAGGTCGGCCGAGAGCCAGCCGTCGACCGCGCTGTCCTGCGTCGCCGGCTGGATCTCCGGGGAATAGGCGTTCATCGCCCGCACGAATGTCTGCTGCCCGGGAGTATTGATCTCGAAGGGCTTGATATTGGTGAAGATCGACACACCGGCCAGCGACTGGCCGAACCTCGCCAGGTTGCTGCCGTCGTAACCCTGGGGCATCAGCACGACCTTGAGCTTGCCGCCGAGAGTCAGGCCGAGTCTGCGCAGCTCCGGCAGCAGGTTGGCCGCCGTCTCCGGAAGCAGAACGCCACCGATCGCGTCGACGTTCGCCGCCCTGATCTGTCGAGCGACACTCTGGTAGTCGATCACCGCGCTGCTGGTCTGGAACGTCTTGACGACCTTGACGCCGCGGGCCCGCAGGCTCGCCACGAACTGCTGCGTGAAGTCGCCGCTGGTGGCGCTCCCGTCGATCGCGAAGACGGCCGCGCGGGTGCCGCCCTGCTCGAAGACGTACTTGCCCCAGGCGGTGCTGGAGCCGTCGCCGTCGTAGAACCACGAGAACATGTTGTTCTTGCCGAGCCAGCTGGGGTCGCTGGCGGGGCCCGTGACCGGGATACCGCGCTCCTGCAGCAGGGCGGCCGAATCCTTGCCCGCGCTGGACCCGTAGATGAACCCGAAGACCTGCTCCTGGTCGAGGAGCTCCTGGACCTTGGTCACGTTGAGCCTCGGGTCCGCCTGGTCGTCCCGCCAGGCATAGGTGACCTTGCGGCCGAAGACGCCGCCCTCCTCGTCGTTGGCGACCTGGAGCCGGGCGTCCACGCCAGCCCGGAAGGCACGCATGCTGCTGGCGGACGGGCCGGTGTCGCTCCAGGTCATGCCAGCCTTGACCGCCGTCGGCGTGATACCCGGCGCGATGGATCCGCAGCCTGTACCGCCGGCCGCGCCGCCGCCTGTGGGGCCGCAGGCGGCCAGGCTGGCGGCCAGGCTGCCGGCGCCGACCGCGAGCGCGACGGTCCTGAACGCTCGCCGACGAACTGGTAGCGACATTGCGGGCAAGCTCCTCTGCGCAACAACGGCGGCGGCCGTCCGGCTTTGCGAACCTCGCGTCTGCTGCCTCGGAAGACCGCTCCGAATGTTGCTCGCGTCACAGTTGACTGGCGCGGTGCGGTCCGCCGGGGCTTTGGATCTCCCCCTGGCGCCAATGCCGGCTGTGATGTTATCGACCACCCACCCGACAAAAGAAACCGCCTCCGGCAAACGCCGGGTAAACATTCGGTTATTCATTGAACTTGATGTACTGAGTGCATCCGGCTGTACTGGCGACACGGCTGACGGTCGAACCCGCGGCGCGCTCGTACACAGCCTGTGGGCTTTTTAACCTACGACCGCTTAATTTGCGCCGCGATTGCGGTCGCGAGCCCCGTCATGAGCCGGCCGCGCCCACTCACCCGGGATCTGGCCGTCCGTCCCGCGATGGTTCCCGCTGACCGGCGAGCCGTAGACGCCGCACCAGCTCGGTAACGACCGGGGCCGGGTCCTCGCGCAGGTAGAAATGCCCGCCCGGGAAGATCATGCCGTCGAAGGACGCCGTGGTCGCGTCGGCCCAGGCGAGGACGTCCGCCACCCGCACCGTCAGGTCGTCCGCGCCGGCGAACGCCACGATGTCCACCGGCAGCCGGACGTCCGACGGCGGTCGGTAGGTCTCGATCAGCCGGTAGTCGTTGCGGATGATGGGCAGCAGGTAGTCCAGCAGGTCCTCGTGCTCGAAGATCGACTCGTCGGTGCCGCCCTGGGCGCGCAGCACCTCGACGAACCGCGCGCGAGACAGCGTGTGGTCCTGGCCCGGGCGAACGACCGTCGGCGCGGCGCGCGCGGAGACCACCAGCAGGCGGACGAGTCCCGGCCGGCGTTCCCGCAGGCGGCGGGCCGTCTCGTACGCGACGGACGCGCCCATGCTGTGGCCGAACAGCACCAGCGGCACTCCGGTCTCAGCGGAGTCGGTGGTCTCAGCAGAGTCGGTGGTCTCAACCGATTCGGGGGTCTCAACAGATTCGGCGGTTCCAGCGGAGTCGGCGGTCCCCGCGGCGCTGGGCCGGGCCGCGTGAGCGGGCGACTCCCAGGCCTGCGCCTGGTCGGCGATGGCGGCGGCGATGCCGTCCACCAGCGGATCCATGGCGTCCACCAGCGGCTCGGCGCTCCGGTTCTCCCGGCCGGGGTACTGCGTCATCCACACCTCGACGTCCGCGGGAAACTCCGCGGCCCAGGTCCAGTACGCGTTGGCGGTACCGCCGGCGTGCGGGAAGACGACGACGCGGTACCGGGCGTTGGGGCGCCGCTGGCGGCAGCGCAGCCAGACCGAGGAACGCGCCGCGGTCATGCGCCCGCCCCGGACGCATCGACGCGGCGGTCCGGCCGAATCCACGCGACGGGCATCTCAGGAGGCGAGCAGCGAGCGCGCGTCGCCCGTGTCGAGGCGCGTGCCGCTGTGCTCGGTGCGCACGAACGCCTCCACCACGTCGATTTCGAGCATCGCCCACCGCTCGCCGAGGTCGAACAGGTCGCCGGTGGGATGCCGGTCGGCGAAGTGCTCGGTGAGCCTGGCCGTGTCCGCCGCCGGTACGGCGGCCACCCAGCCGCCGAAGGCGACCGACACCCAGCGGGTCTGCCCGGCCACCGGTCCGCAGAACTGGAAACGGCAGGCCTGGTCGCCGTCGATGAGCAGGCGGCCGATCGCCAGCGGCGCGAGCAGGACGAGACGGTCGACGGCGGCCACCGGCCAGGCCGCGTCCAGGTTGGCCGCGGGTTTCTTCCTCAGGTCCACGGATCCGAGGCTCGTCGGCTTCTGGGCCGCGGCCGGGTTCGGCGTGCCGTCGAGGCGGCGGGTGGTGAAGCGCAGGCCGTGGGCGACCCGGCCGCTCCAGAGGGCGAGGCTGCCGTAGTCCGCCGACGCCGTCAGAGCGCGGGCGACCGCCACCAGCTCGGGGTGACGCGGGGCGGCACCGCTGCCGGTGACACCTGTCGTCTGCTCCACCGCGTCCTCCACTATGGCTCCCTTAATATTAGGTTTGCCTAACCTAATGGAGGGGATCGCGCGCCACAAGCCCGTGTCCAGGCTCAGTCTGATCGTTTCGGGGCCGTTTCGGGGCCATTTCGGGACGACGGTGCGGGCGAGGAGAGGGTTGTTCGGCCCACGCCGGCGCCGCCGGGGGCCGGAGCGGCGGCGGCCCCCGGTCAGAACGGGGTCAGGACCAGGGTGAGCTGGGACGGGGCGTGGTCCTCGACGTAGGAGGCCTGCCCGGCGACGTCGTCGAAGGCGAAGCCGTAGGCGCGGTGGTTGTCGGTGTGCTCGTGCAGGACCCGCGCGTAGTGGTTGGTGACGGCGTCCTGGTAGTAGGCGCCCGGGTCACCTGTGGGCTGCTCGGCACCGGTCAGCAGCGTCGAGCGGTTGAACCCGGCGGCGAGGACGGCCGCGACCGGCCCGGTGACCCCGTCGTTGGGAGCCGCGAGAGCGCCGTCGCAGAAGAGGACGTCGCGGGTGCTCGGCCGGCCGAACGCGGCCACCCCGCCGTCGAAGGCCAGCGCGCCGCCGGTCACCCGGCCGGTGACGCGCCGCCCGGCCGCGTCGACGGTGAGCCCTCCCGAGGCGTAGCGGTTCCACACCGCGTCGATGTACGAGTCGTAGTACGTGGCCGGGAAGAGCCCTGCCTCGATGCCATGCCCCGGGGCGATGACCCGGACGTCGCCGACCACCAGCGGAGCGAACGCCGGGTTCGCGCGGAGCGCGGCGAAGATCGCGTCACGGCCGCCGGGCACGACCTGGCCGGTGGTCTGGTCACCGTCTCCGTGCAGCCGCAGCAGGAGCGGGACGCTGAACATGTCGACCATGGTCGTGTTGCAGAACATGCCGGCCGCGTTGTGCGTGAACTCGACGAAGTCGTGCAGCACCGCGTACCCGGGCGCGTCGCGCACCCAGCCGGCCGGGTACTGCAACGCCGGCCTGCCGGCCCCGTCGGCGACGATCCGGAAGTCGAGCCTCGCGCCGATCGAGACGTAGATCCGCCCGGACATCCCGGTGGGGACGGCGGCAACGGTGTCGCCGTCCGCCACCAGCGGGATCGCGATGTCGCCGCCGTCCGCTCCCAGCGCGACCTCGGCGACGCTTCCGTCCGCGCGGGCGTAGACCTGCCGGCCGGTGCTCAGGTCGGTGCCGACGACGTAGAACCAGATCTCGCGGTTCGCGTACCGGTAGGTGTGGTTGACGATGACCAGCGGCAGCGGCGTGCCAGGGATGTGGGCCGGGATGTCGACCGCCGCCTGGCTGGCGGCCAGCAGCGCGGCCTGGCCGGAGCCGCCGGAGCGGGTGGCGGCGACGGCGCCGCTCACGCCGGCGGTGGCCAGCGCGGCGGCGCCGCCGACCAGCAGGGAGCGTCGGTTCAGCATCACGGTCTCCTCGGGGGTGACTTGAAGGCGAGAACCTCGGGCGGCACCGGCCGCACCGATGGCACCGACGGCGTCGACACGGCTGGTGTCGACGCCGCCGGCGGTGTCGACGGCGCCCCGGGAGGGGGACGGAGGAGGCCGCCGTCGACGCCGGCCGCGGCGGCAGCGTGGCCGCGACCGGGGCTCGCTAGCCGCTGGTGGCGGCGGCGAAGATCCGCGTGAACTCCAGCGGCTGCTGGGTGAGGCTGCTGCAGGTCGCCTGGGCGTAGTCGGCCGGCCCACCGGGGCACGGCTGGTCGCGGGTCAGCGACCACATGGACCACCAGGCCAGGCCGTGCTGCGCGGCGAACGTGGCGACCTGGCGGGCGTCGGACTGCCGGAAAACCTCGGTGCGCACGTCGTTGACGCCGATCATCGGGGTGACCGCGAGCCGCGACCAGGCCTCTGCGTCCGAGAGCCCGAACACGCCCCTCACCTGGGCCTGCGTGGCGGTGACCGAGTCGATGGCGTAACCGCCCATCCGGCCGTCGGGGTTCGGCGCGACGCCGTCGCCGAAGTCCATCGCCATGACGTTGACCGCGTCGACCCTGACGCCGCGCTCCCGCGCGTTCTCGAGCAGCGCCACGCCGGTCTGGGTGAGCCCGGAGGGGAGCACCGGCAGCGTGAACGACACGTCGAGGCGCCGGCCCTGCGCCGACGCGTCCCGCTGGAGCTGGGCGATCGCCTGGGCGCGCCGGTCGTTCGCCGCCGTGTCGGACAGCGACGAGCCCTCGATGTCGAAGTCCACCTGGCTCAGGCCGTAGGTGCTGACCACCTGGCCGTAGGCGGCGGCCAGCGCGGCCGGGCTGCCGCAGGCACCCGCGAGCTCGGTGCCGTTCGCGCCGCCGAACGAGACCCGCACGTCACCGCCCAGCTCGCGCAGCCGGCCGATCTGGCCGGGCACACCGTCCTGGTTCAGCTCGGACACCCCGCCCCACCTGGGGGAGCAGCCGCCACCGCCCGCGAGCACGAACGCCAGCGTGTAGGTCCGCACACCGGTGGCCTGCGCGGCCGCGACCAGGTCGTACGGCGGGTACAGCGAGGTGTCGATGTAGGGAGCGAAATGGCCGGATCCGCTACCGGACCCGCCGCCCGGCGGGGTGGTGGCCGGCGGCGCGGTGGTCGCCGGCGGCGCCGACGTGGGCGTCGCCGGAGCGGTCGCCGGCGGCGAGGTCGGCGACGAGGGCGCGGACGGCGGGGCGGAGGTGGCGACCGGTGGCGCCGAGGTCGGCTGCCCCGGGTCGCCGGACGGCACGCACGGGCCGCCGTCGATCCGGCATCCGGTCGGGTCGGCGACGCCGCCCGGCGTGCTCACCACGAAACCGACGTCGACGGCCGCGTCGGGGGCGAGCTCGGGCTGCCACTTCGGCGGGGTGACGGTGACGTGCTGGCCGTCCACCCGGTGCTCGGCGTTCCACAGCGAGGTGAGCCGCGCCCCGGCCGGCAGGTCGAACTCGAGGGTGAACCCGCGGGGTGACCCGGTCGTGTTCGTCACCCGGTACTGGGCGGAGTAGCCGGTCTCCCAGGCCCCCGTCCGCGCGTACGCCGCCCCGAAGACCGACGCGGAGGCGGTGCCGGGAATGGTGAGCGCCAGGACGAGCCCGGTCACGGCCGCCAGCGCGACCGCCGTACCGGAGATGATCTGCCGGCGGCGTCGGCGGTGCCGGCCCTGCTTCGACGACATCGTGGTGTGACCTCCTTGGGAGCCCCCGCAGGCGGACGCTAGCCAGCGCGCCGGCCGGCGCAGCCCCGCCTGAGGCAGCCGAGAAGGTCTCTTAGGACTGGCTTAGGAAAGCGCGCGCCAGCGCCGGCTTCGCCGTCTCCGCCGCCGTGCCCGCCCCGCGCCGTGGCCGGCGGTGGCGGTGGCGCGCAGGCGCAGCCGGATCTCGGCGCCGCCCAGCGCGGACCGCCCGACCGTCAGCTCGCCGCCGGTCGACGCGGCCACCCGGCGGGCGATGTCCAGGCCCAGCCCGGTGGAGCCGGCGCCGCCGGCCCCGGCGCCGCGCCGCAGCGCCTCGGCCGGGTCGGTGATGCCGGGGCCCGCGTCCGCGACCGTGATGGTGACGGCGCCGAGGGCGGGACCGGAACCGAGGGCGGGACCGGAACCGGAGGCGGAGGCGGGCGCGGCCCGCAGGGTGACCGCGAACCCGACGCCCTCGTCGGTGTGCTGGAAGACGTTGCCCAGCAGCGCGTCGAGCGCGGCGACCAGCTCGGCCCTGGCGACGGGCACCGGCGCGTCGCCGGCGTCGGCCGCGGCCCCGGTCAGCCGCCAGGGGCGTCCCTGGTCCTCGGCGAGCACCGACCAGAAGTCGACCCGGTCGCGGACCACCTCGGCCGCGTCGCAGCTCGCCGCGGCCGGCCCGCCGGCGCCGCGGTCGCGCGCCGCCCGGATGATGTGGTCCACCTCGCGCTCCAGCCGCTCGACGGCCAGCTGGACCTGGTCGGCCGAGCCGGCGTCGGCCAGCGCGGCGGTGTTGAGCCGCAGCACGGTCAGCGGGGTCCGCAGGCGGTGCGACAGGTCGGCCGCCAGCTCGCGTTCGGCGGCGAGCAGCTGGCGGACCCGGTCGGCCATCGTGTTGAACGCGATGGCCGCGTCGCGCACCTCCGGCGGCACCCCGGTGCCCGAGGTGGGCACCCGGGCGTCGAGGTCGCCCGCGCCGAGCCGGCGGGCGGTGGCGGCGAGCCCTCGGGTCGCGCGCACGGTGCGGCTTGCCAGCCGGTCGGCGACCAGCACCGAGATCGCGACCAGGCCCACCGCGAGCCCGCCGAGCACCAGCCAGGCCGTGTGCACTCCCTGATTCATCGACGAGGCGGGCACGAACACCTCGACCACGGCGATCCGCGCGTCGCTCACGGCCACCGGGCGTAGCAGGACCGAGCCTCCCGGCGCGTCGAGGACCGCCGCCTGCCCGGTAGTCGCGACGGCGGCCAACTGTTCACGCGTCACCCGCGACGGGCCGATCGTGGTCAGCGCGCCGCCCGTGCCGCCCGCGCCGGCCGTGGCGGGCAGGTGGACGGCGGCCAGGCCGTCGGCCCCGCCGCGGGTGGTGGCGAGTGCCCGGTCGAGGGCGAACGGGTCGGTGGTGATCGCCAGGGCCGGCCCGAGCTCGGCGGCCGTCCGCTCGGCCCGGACGAAGGCGCGGTCACGCGCGGTCTGGGCGACGATCAGCGCGAGTGGGATGAGGAAGGCCAGCGCCACCATCGACGTGACCGCGATCGAGACCCGGATCAGCTCCCGCCTCATGCCGCCGGCGCCTCGAGCTTGACGCCCACCCCGCGCACCGTGTGCAGGTAGCGCGGTCGGGCCGCCGTCTCGCCGAGCTTGCGCCGCAGCCACGACAGGTGCACGTCGATGGTCTGGCCGCCGCCGTAGGCCTGGTGCCACACCGCCGCGAGCAGCTCGTCGCGCGTCACCACCACCCCGGGGCGGGCGGCGAGGTAGGCCAGCAGGTCGAACTCGCGGCGGGTCAGGTCGAGCGGCGTGCCGGCCAGCGTCGCCGTCCGGCGGCGGCCGTCGACGACCAGCTCCGCGACCCGTAACGGCGGGCTCGCGACGGTCGCCTGGCCCGCGGCGTCCCGCCCGGCCGGGCTCGCCCGGCGCAGCACGGCGGCGACCCGGGCGTTGAGGTGCGCCGGCGTGAACGGCTTGACGAGGTAGTCGTCCGCGCCGCTGTTGAGCAGCCGCACGATGCTGGCGTCGTCGTCGCGCGCGGTGGCGACCACCACCGGAACGTCGGTCACGCCGCGCAGCATGCGCAGCGCGGCGGCGCCGTCGAGGTCGGGCAGTCCCAGGTCGAGTACGACCAGGTCGCAGCCGACCTGCGTGACCTCGCGCATCGCGTCCAGGGCGGCGCCGGCGCTGCGCACCGCGTGCCCGGCGGCGGTGAGGTGACGGACCAGCGCCGCCCGCACCGACGGATCATCCTCGACCACGAGCACTGTCGCCATACCGCCGTACCGTAGAGCCCGTCGACCGATATGTCCGCCCTGTACCATGCCGACGTGGCCAGGTCGCTGCGCCGCCTCGCCCTGTGGACCATCGGCACCGGGCTCGCCGTCCTGGTCTCCTGGTTCGGCGTCCAGCGAGCGCTCCCGCTGGAGACGGCCGCGGGGCTGCCCAAGGCCGTCCCGGTCGGGCCGCTGATCTCCCCGTCCGTCGCTGCGAGCGCCACCGCGCCCACGGCCGGCGTGTCCGCGACGACCGCGCCCGGCCCCGCCGTCGAGACGCCCGCGACGTCCGGGCCGGCGGCGGGGGAGCCGGGGCCCGGAGCTGGGGCCGGAACGGCCGGGGTGACCGCCGGCGGTGGCCCGGCGGGGTCCGCCGGCGGGCAGGTCTCGCGGCCGCCCGCGGCGGCCCCGGCCACCTCGAACGGCGCCGCCGTCCGGAGCTACCAGCTGACCGGCGGCCGGGTCGTGCTGGAGATGACCGAGACCTCGGCTCGGCTGGTGTCCGCGACCCCGGAGCCGGACTGGCGGGTTCAGGCCTGGGAGGCCGACGGCTGGCTGCGCGTGGACTTCAGCCGGGACGGCGCCGCCACCTCGTCCTGCTTCGTCACCTGGAACGGGCATCCCCCGTCGGTGCAGACCACCTGAGCTGAGGCCGCCGGGTCGACGGACGACGGGTCGGGTGCGCTGACCGGTCGCGCCTGTGACACGGTCATGTCTCTACTTTTTCACTTTGTTCATCGGAATTGACGACAAAGTGCCTGGCTGGCTAGCGTTCCCCGACGGTCGTCCAACGAGGAGGAGAAGAGACCGTCGTGAATCAATCAAGACAGTCCGCACCCACCCGGTGGGCCGTGGCTGTGGCCGCGCTCGCCGTCGGCACGACGTTGCTGAGCGCCTGTGGTTCCGGTGGTTCCTCCGACGGCGGCGCGCCCGCGAGTGCCGCGCCGAAGCCCGGCGGCACGTTGACCTTCGCGGTCGGCTCGGACATCGGCTGCGTCGACCCGCAGCAGGTCGGCAGCAACGACACGGTCTACTCGACGCGCCAGCTCGTCGACTCGCTGACCGACCAGGACCCCGACACGGGCAAGATCGTTCCCTGGCTCGCGCGGAGCTGGGAGATCAGTGCCGACGCGAAGTCCTTCACCTTCCACCTCAAGCCCGGTGTCACGTTCAGCGACGGCACGCCGCTGACCGCGCAGGTGGTCAAGGACAACTTCGAGGCGATCCCCAAGCTGGGCGCCCTCGCCCAGCTGGGCGCCGGCTATCTGGGTGGCTACGCCGGCAGCAAGGTGATCGACGACCAGACCATCGAGATCGACTTCCAGCAGTCGAACGCCCAGTTCCTGCAGGCCACCTCGACGTTCTCGCTCGGCATCGTGTCCGAGGCGAGCGTCAAGAAGACCCCGCAGGCGCGCTGCAGCGACGGGGTGATCGGCTCCGGGCCGTTCGTGCTGTCGAAGTACGTGCCCAGCCAGTCGATCTCGCTGACGAAGCGCACCGGCTACACCTGGGGCTCGTCGCTGTTCACCAAGTCCGGTGACGCCTACCTGGACGCGCTCGAGTTCAAGGTGGTGCCGGAGGCCGGTGTGCGGACCTCCAGCCTGCAGTCCGGCCAGGTCGACGCGATCGGCGCCGTGGCCCAGGCGGACGAGGCGGCACTGGAGGGCAGCGGCGCCCAGCTGCAGGCCCGGGCCAACCCGGGTGTGCCCTTCGGCCTGAGCTTCAACAACTCCAAGGCGCCCTACACCGACCCGAACGTGCGGAAGGCGATTGGTCTGGCGATCGACCGGCAGCAGATCGTCGACACCGTGTTCCCGACCGGGACCAAGCCGGCGACGAGCATCCTCTCGCACACCACGCCTAGCTACGTCGACCTCAGCTCCAGCCTCACCTTCGACAAGGCGAAGGCCGGCTCGCTGCTCGACGCGGCGGGCTGGAAGCTTGGCGCCGACGGGATCCGGCAGAAGGACGGCGCCCCGCTCTCCCTGACGATCACCTGGTTCGCCAACGCCGCCACCAACCAGCCGGCGATGGAGCTGGTCCAGCAGCAGCTCAAGGCCGTCGGCGTCCAGGTCGAGCTGAAGCAGCTCCAGATCGCGCAGATCACCCAGATCCTGACGGGCGCCGACTTCGACGTGCTGTGGGGCAACCTGACCCGGGCCGACCCGGACATCCTGCGCAGCCAGTACTCCACCAAGGGCCTCAACGCGTACAAGATCCCGGTGACCGAGCTGGACACGGTGCTCGCCCAGCAGGCCGCGGAGCCCGACGCGACGAAGCGCGCGGCGCTCGTCGAGCGGGCTCAGCGGCTGGTCGTCGACAACGCCTACGTCGTCCCGGTCGTCGAGCTCGAGACCGAACTCGGCGTCGGCAAGAACGTCCACGACCTGAAGTTCGAGGCGTCCAGCCGCATCCAGCTGCACGACACCTGGAAGAGCTGACCGACTGAGCACGCGGCCCCGCCCGCGGTCACCTGGCCGCCGGCGGGGCCGCGGTGTGGCCGCGCGGGCGGGGCCGGCGGCGAGACCAGCCGGCCGCGGGGGCGCGACCGCTTCGAGGAACACGACGACAGGAGACGGCGGAGAAGATGTGGCGCTACGTGCTTCGCCGTCTCGCCCAGGCGGTCGGCGTGCTGTGGGCGGCCTACACGGTGACGTTCCTGGTGCTCGACTACCTGCCGGGCGACCCGGTCACGGCCATGGCCGGTGCTGGTATGGACTCGCAGGGGATCGACCCCGCGCAGATCGAGAGGTTGAGATATCAGTACGGCTTCGACGAGCCGGTGCTGGTGCAGTACCTCCACTATCTGACGAGGGCGCTGCGCGGTGACTTTGGCGTCTCGGTGTCGACCAATCGCCCAGTCAGCTCGGTGATGAGCGAAGCGCTGCCGCCGACGCTGGCACTCACCGGGCTGGCCCTCGCCATCGGGGTCCTCGCCGGCGGCACGATCGCGCTCGTCGCGACCTACACCAACCAGCGATGGCTTCGCCAGGCTCTGCTCTCGCTGCCGGCGCTCGGGGTGTCGGTCCCCGGCTTCTGGGTCGGGTTGATGCTCGTCCAGCTGTTCTCGTTCCGGATCAGGCTGTTTCCCGCCTTCGGCAACGACGGGCTGCGCGGCCTGATACTGCCGGCCGTCACCCTGGCGGTGCTGCCCGGCGCGATGGTCGCGCAGATCCTCGCCAAGAGCCTGCTCACCGCGCTCGCCGAGCCGTACGCCCAGACCGCCCTGGCCAAGGGGGCGGGCCGGGCGCGGGTGCACCTGCGGCACGCGCTGCGCAACGCCCTGCTGCCCGCGCTGACGATCACCGGCGTGCTGACCGGCCAGTTGATGGCGAACGCCGTCGTCGTCGAGACGGTGTTCTCCCGCAACGGCCTCGGTCGGATCACCTCGGCCGCCGTGACCGTGCAGGACATCCCGGTCGTGCAGGGCGTCGTCGTCTTCGGCGCGTTCGTCTTCATCACGGTCAACCTGGTCGTCGACCTCGTGTACCCGCTCCTCGACCCGAGGATCACCGTCGGCTCCGGCCGCCGCGGTCCCTCCAGAAGAAAGAGCACCCCGATGGACCCGACCCTGGGCGGCGGCGTCCTGACGACGTCGGCCATCGAGCCGGTGGCGGGGAGCGCCCGGTGACCCGCCCCGCCGCGACCGAGCCGGCGCCCTCGGCGCCGGATGCCCCCGAAGACGCCGGCGCGGACCTCGAACCGAACGCCGAGCTCGGGAAGCTCGCGCAGTCGTGGCGGGAACCGTCCTCGGCGTGGCGCCGGGTGGACCTGCCCCGGCTCGGACGGTTCTTCCTGCACCGGCCCGGCCTGGTGCTGGCGGCGATCGTGGTGATCGTGGTGGTGCTGGCCGCGTTCTGGCCGGCGCTCTACACCTCCCGCGACCCGCTGCTGGGCGTACCGACCAGCCGCTTCCAGGGGCCCAGCGGCCAGCACTGGTTCGGTACCGACGAGCTGGGCCGGGATGTGTTCGCCCGTGTCGTGCACGGTGCCGCGCTGTCACTGAAGGCGACGATCATCGCGGTCGCCGTCGCGTTCGTCGTCGGCGGCGGTCTCGGCCTCGTCGCCGGCTTCGTCGGCCGCTGGGCCGAGGACGTCATCATGCGCGTCGTCGACGTGCTGCTGTCCATCCCGGGGCTGTTCATGTCACTAGCCCTGGTCACCGCGCTCGGCTACGGCACGGTCAAGGTGGCCATCGCGGTCGGGATCGCGAGCGTCGCCAGCTTCGCCCGGGTGATGCGCGCCGAGGTGCTCAAGGTGCGCCAGGCGACGTACGTCGAGGCGGCCCGGTCGATCGGCGCCCGCTGGTACAGCGTGCTCGGCCGGCACGTGCTGCCGAACGCGATGGGGCCGGTGCTCGTGCTCGCGACCCTCGACTTCGGCGTGTCGGTCCTGGCGGTGTCGTCGCTGAGCTTCCTGGGCTACGGCGCCGCCCCGCCCGCGCCGGAATGGGGAACGTTGATCTCGAGCGGACGCAACTACCTGGCGAACGCCTGGTGGCTCTCGACCCTGCCCGGCCTGACGGTGGCCGCGACCGTGCTGTCGACGAACCGGATCGCCCGGGCGCTGGACGGCGAATGGGCGACCCAGCGATGACCGGCGGCCCGGCCCGACCCGCCGCGGCCGAACCGGCCGAACCGGCCGAACCGGCTGCTGAGCGGAGCGACCAGGAGAACGACAGCCTGCTCGTGATCCGCGGGCTGTCCGTCTCGTACCAGACCCGGACCGGGCCGGTCCCGGCCGTCCGTGGGATCGACCTCGACATCCGCCCGGGGGAGATCGTCGCGCTGGTCGGCGAGTCCGGGTCCGGGAAGAGCACGACGGCGCACGCCGTGATCGGCCTGCTGCCACCCGGTGGCCGGATCGACGCCGGCAGCGTCCGGTTCGGCGCCCACGACCTGGTCGGGCTCCCGGCGGGGGAGCTGCGTGCCATCCGCGGCGCGGGCATCGGGCTCATCCCGCAGGACCCGACCGTCTCGCTGAACCCGGTGGCGCGGATCGGCGACCAGGTCGCCGAGGTGCTGCGGATCCACCAGCTCGCCGGCCGCCGGGAGGCGGGCAGGGCCGCCGTCGAGCTGCTGGAGCGGGCGGGCCTGCCGGACCCGGCGACCAGGGCCCGGCAGTACCCGCACGAGCTGTCCGGCGGGATGCGGCAGCGGGCGCTGATCGCCATCGCGATCGCCGCCGGGCCCAGCCTGATCATCGCCGACGAGCCGACCAGCGCGCTGGACGTGACCGTGCAGCGGCTCATCCTCGATCACCTCGAACGGCTGACGACCGAGCTCGGCACCGCCGTCCTGCTCGTCACCCACGACCTCGGCGTCGCCGCCGACCGCGCCCAGCGCATCGCGGTGATGTCGCGCGGCAAGATCGTCGAGACCGGCCCGACCGGGCGGATCCTCGACGCCCCGCGCGACCCGTACACGCGCCGCCTGCTGCGTGCCGCCCCCGGCCTGGCCGCGGCCCGCGGCTCGCTGCCGCCCCTGGCCGCCCGCCCGCCGGCCGCTCTCACGAAGACGGCCACCCAGGCCGCGGTGGGCGTGGGTGGTGCGCGGCCGCTGGTCGTGGTGGACCACCTGGTCAAGGACTTCCCGCTGCCCAGGACCGACGGCGGGGCGCGGCTGCTGCGCGCCGTCGACGACGTCAGCTTCACCGTGAGCCGCGGCGAGACGCTCGCGCTGGTCGGCGAGTCGGGCTCGGGAAAGTCGACGACGGCCCGGCTCGTGCTGCGGCTGGTGGACCCGACCGGCGGGCGGATCACCTTCGACGGCGACGACGTGACCCGCGCCGGCGGCGGGCGGCTGCGGGCGCTGCGCCGGCGGGCCCAGCTCATCTACCAGAACCCCTACGCATCCCTCGACCCGAGGTTCACCATCGGAGAGGTGATAAACGAGCCGTTGCGGGTGTTCCACATCGGCGACCGGGCCTCCCGCCTGGCCAGGGTCCGGGACCTGCTCGACCGGGTCGCGCTGCCCGCGTCGATGGTCGACCGCCGCCCGGCGGAGCTCTCCGGCGGGCAGCGTCAGCGGGTCGCGATCGCCCGGGCGCTGGCGCTCGCCCCCGAGCTGGTCGTCTGCGACGAGCCGGTCTCCGCGCTGGACGTCTCGGTACAGGCCCAGGTGCTCGAGCTGCTGGCGCGGCTGCAGGCCGACACCGGCGTGGCCTACCTGTTCATCTCGCACGACCTGGCCGTCGTCCGCCAGATCGCCCACCGGGTCGCGGTGATGCGCTCCGGCCGGATCGTCGAGACCGGCAGCACGGCGGAACTGTTCGCCCGTCCCGAACACGAGTACACCCGCGCCCTGCTCGACGCCATCCCCGGTGCCGCCCGCACCCGCCACGTGCCGACTGCCGGCACTCCGGGCATCCACGGGGATCCGACAGACGTCCATCCGCGCACCGCGAGGGCCTGAGCAGGGCGCAACCACAGGAGGCATGCCATGTCCGATGTTCCGCTTTCCGTCCTCGACCTCGTCCCGGTCAGCGCCGGCGCGACGCACTCCGAGGCGCTGCGCAACGCGGTCGACCTGGCTCGGCGGACGGAGGCCTTCGGCTACCGGCGTTACTGGCTCGCGGAGCATCACCTCGCCAGCGGCGTGATCGGCGCCTCCGCCGCGGTCACCATCGCCCTGGTCGGCGCCGCGACGAGAACGATCCGGCTGGGCTCGGCCGGCGTCCAGATCGGGCACCGCACCCCGCTGTCCGTGGTCGAGGAGTTCGGGCTGCTGAACGCTGCCTTCCCCGGCCGGCTCGACCTGGGCATCGGCCGGTCCCTGAGCCGGCCCGCGCCGAAGGGCGGCGACGGGCCGGCACCCGTCGAAGCGGCGCAGCCGTCGCCATCCGCCGGCCCGCCCGCCCCGGCGGGAACACCGGTGACCGCGGGCGCCGCGCTCGTCTCGTCCGGAGCCGGAGCCGGACCCGGAGCCGCGACGAGCGCCGCCGGTGCCGCGGACGCCGCGGGCGCGGCGGCGAACTACGTCGCGTCCCTCGGCGGTGCCAACCACACCGCCGACGAGTACACCGCGGGCGGCCTCCTGCTGCCGAAGAAGTTCGACATCAGCAGGCTGCTCGCCTCCGACCGGCTCGGACTGACGTTGGCGCTGTTGCAGCAGCCCGGCGCCTACGCCCCGGACTACGGCGAGCAGATCGACGACGTGCTGGCGCTGCTCGCGGGGACCTACCGTTCCCCCGGCGGCCTGCCGGCGCACGCCTCTCCGGGCGAGGGCGCCGACCTCGAGATCTGGATCCTCGGCGCGTCGGGCGGCGTGAGCGCGCAGGTCGCCGGCCAGCGCGGGCTGCCGTTCGCGGCCTCCTACCACCACAGCCCGAGCACCGTGCTCGACGGGATCAATGCCTACCGGGCCGCGTTCCGCCCCTCGGCGCGGCTCGAGCGGCCGCTGGTGGCCGTGTCCGCCGACGTCGTCGTCGCCGAGGACGACGACACCGCCGCGCGCCTGGCCGCCGGTTACGGGCCATGGGTGCTGAGCATCCGCGCGGGCTCGGGCGCGATCCCGTTCCCCGCTCCCGAGGACGCCCTCGCGCACACCTGGACGGACGAGGAGCGGGAGCTGGTCGCCGACCGGGTGCGCACGCAGCTGGTCGGCTCGCCGCGCACCGTCGCCGACCGGCTGGAGCAGCTGCGGGCCGCGACCGGCGCCGACGAGCTGGCCATCACCACCATCACCCACCAGCACGCCGACCGCGTGCGCTCCTACGAGTTGCTGGCCGACGAATGGAGCCGCCGCTGACCGGTCCGCCGGACGGCCGGTCCGCACCCGACACCGCACCGACGCGTCCCGCGGGCTGGCCAGACGCGGCCCGGAGCTGACAGCACGCGAAGCCGACGAGAAAGACGAGAAGGAGACGACTCCCATGGCAGATCCGGCGACCACGGCTCCGCTGCACCTCGCCGTCGCGCTCGACGGCGCCGGCTGGCATCCCGCCGCCTGGCGTGAGCCCGACGCGCGGCCGGCGGAGCTGTTCACCCCGGGCTACTGGCTCGACCAGGTGCTCGAGGCCGAACGCGGCCTTCTCGACCTCGTCACCATCGAGGACTCGCTCGGCCTGCAGTCGTCCGGCTTCGACGGCCCGGACGACCGGACCGACCAGGTGCGCGGCCGGCTCGACGCGGTGCTCATCGCGGCCCGGGTCTCCCCGCTGACCAGCCACATCGGCCTGGTGCCGACGGCGACCGTCAGCCACACCGAGCCGTTCCACATCTCGAAGGCCATCGCCACCCTCGACTTCACCAGCCAGGGCCGGGCCGGCTGGCGGGCCCAGACGTCGCGCCCGGCGGAGAACTCGCACTTCGGCCGGCGCACGGTTCGCCCGTTCCGGCTGGCCGACTACCAGAGCCCCGAGGTGCAGGCCGTGGTCGCCGAGTCCTTCGACGAGGCCGCGGACTTCGTGGAGGTCGTGCGCCGGCTGTGGGACAGCTGGGAGGACGACGCGGAGATCCGCGACGTCGCCTCCGGCCGGTTCGTCGACCGGGACAAGCTGCACTACATCGACTTCGAGGGCCGCTGGTTCAAGGTCCGCGGTCCGTCGATCGTGCCGCGTCCGCCGCAGGGCCAGCCGGTCGTCTCGGCGCTCGCGCACGCGACCATCCCGTACCGGCTCGGCGCCCGCGCCGCCGACATCGTGTACGTGACCCCGCGCGACGAGCCCGGTGCGGCGGCGATCGTGGCCGAGATCCGCGCGGAGCAGGAGGCGGCCGGCCGGGCTGGCGAGACCATCCACGTCTTCGGCGACCTCGTCGTCTTCCTCGACGAGACCGCCGCGGCGGCCGCCGCCCGCAAGGACCGCCTCGACGAGACGGCGGGGGAGGAGTACGCCAGCGACGCCCTGGTCTTCACTGGCACCGCGGCGGAGCTCGCCGATCTGCTGCTCGGCTGGCAGCGCGCCGGACTGTCCGGCTACCGGCTGCGGCCCGGCGCCGTCCCGCACGACCTCGAGGCCATCACCCGCGCCCTGGTTCCCGAGCTCCAGCGCCGCGGCGCCTTCCGCACCGCGTACGAGGCGGACACGCTGCGCGGGCTCCTCGGCCTTGGCCGGCCCGCGAACCGCTACGCGATCGCCGCCCACTGAGCCCGATGGCGACGACGACCCCGCTGACCATGACCACTCCGCTGACGACGACCCCGCTGGCGACGACTCCGCTGGCAGTGGCCCCGTTGACCCCGTCGACCCGCGATTCGAGGTACTCGGCATGAGCGGTGCGCGCAAGCAGATCATCCTCGGCGCCTATGTCGGAGGCGTCAACCACCAGACGGTGTGGTCGGACCCGGCCGCCGGCAGCCAGATCGATTTCTCCACCTTCAAGCACGTGGCGCAGACGGCGGAGCGGGGGAAGTTCGACTTCTTCTTTCTCGCCGAGGGCCTCATCCTGCGCGAACGACTTGGGAAGATCTTCGATCAGGACATCGTCGGCCGTCCTGACACTCTGCCGGTCCTCGCCGCGCTGGCCGCGGTCACGGAGCACCTCGGGCTGGTCGGCACCCTCAATGCGACGTTCAACGAGCCCTACGAGCTCGCCCGACAAGTCGCCTCTCTCGACCACCTGTCCGGCGGCCGCGCTGGCTGGAACGTCGTCACGTCCTTCGACGCCTTCACCGGCCAGAACTTCAGGCGTGGTGGTTTCCTGCACCGGGACGACCGGTACATCCGGGCCGAGGAGTTCGTGACCGTGGCTCGCCGGCTGTGGAACACCTGGGCGCCCGACGCCGTGGTCGCGGACGCCGACGACGGCCGGTTCCTGCGCGACGGCGACGCGGGTGCGTTCCGTTTCCGTGGCTGGCAGTTCGACGTCTCGGGCCGGTTCAACGTGCCGCGCAGCCCGCAGGGACGGCCGGTGATCCTGCAGGCCGGGGTGTCCCCGCAGGGCCGGGACTTCGCCGCGGCCACCGCCGACGCCATCTTCTCTCCGTTCCACCGGCTGGCCGAGGCACAGGAGTTCTACCGCGACATCCAGAACCGCGTCGCCCGCGCGGGTCGCCCAGCGGGCTCGGTGCGCATCCTTCCCGGCGGCGCGTTCGTGCTCGGCGACACCGCGACCGACGCGGCCGAGAAGGCACGCGAGATCGCCCGGACCCAGGTCACCGGCAGGACCGCGCAGGTCCTCTTCGAAGCGGTGTGGAACCGGGACCTGTCCGGCTACGACCCGGACGGCCCGCTGCCGGACGTCGACCCGGACCCGGACGAGCCGTGGGTCATCCAGGGCCGGGCGCGGCTGCACCAGGATCCGTTCGCGACGGTCCGGGAGTGGCGTGCGATCGCGGAGGCGAACAGGTTCTCGCTGCGTGAGCTCGCCATCCACCTGTTCAGCCGGACCGAGTTCGTCGGCACCCCGACCCAGATCGCCGACCAGCTGGACGCGTTCGTCCAGAACGACGGCTCGGACGGCTTCATCCTCGGCTCGCACCTGACCCCGACCGGCCTCGACGAGTTCGTCGACAAGGTCGTCCCGCTGCTGCAGGAACGCGGCTCGCTGCGCGCCGACTACGCCGGCAGCACCCTGCGCGACAACCTGCGCATCCCGGTGCCGGAACCCGCTCCGGTGCCAGCCGCGGTCGCATAGGCCCGCGCCCGCACGCCGACGCAGCCGCGCGGGCGCACCAGACCGGCCAGGACAGCGTGCCGGTAGGGGCGAGCCGACAGCGTCGCCATCCCCACGGCATTCTGTCCTGGCCCCTGCACCGAACTGGCCGTGACCGTGGCCAACGGCGGTCTCAGGGACGAAGGAGGCCCGGCGCCGCCGTGTACCTACGGTCCACCGTCCCATCCGCCGGAATGCCCTGGGTACCGTGTGCCGAATGAGCGGCGACGAAGGCGCGGTTTCCCCAGCCTGTCCCGTCTGCGGACGGACGGATGCCTACCCGGTCACCCATGGCCTTCGCTCCGACCGGAGCGTGGGCCTGCAGCAGGACGGAACATGGGCGAGTGGATCATGTTTCGGTGGACCGGAACAGTGGCGGTGCCGCGGCTGTCGTTGCGAATGGCCGACCAGGGGCTTCCGGTTCCACCTCTTCGTCGACGTCCGCGCCTGGGACCATGAGACGGCGCAGGACACTCTCGCCCGCATGCTCTACGCCAGCCCACCTGTCGAGGATGTGGACGTCGATCCCGTCGAAATCGGCGATGCCGTCGGGTACGTCGGCGTGGACGACGAGGGATTCCCGCGATGGTCGTGGGACTGAGTGGGAGGCGCGGAAGTCTTGGCGGTCATGACTCCCGCTCAGTCCCACGACCATCGCGCCGAGCCGCACCCAGGATCCCACCAGATCATCGGCCTGCTCATGATCTGGTGGGATCCTCGGAGTCCCAGCTCCGAAAATCCCACCAGATCACTGACGGCCACCGCCGCCGACGGCTCATCACCGTCGACGCCGTGCTCTTCAGCCGGGAAAGCGCCGCGCACGTCGACGATCATCAACCCGAAATGCCTTGGTTGAAAAATCAGTAGGAGCGGGAAGAAACGCAGGGCGCTCGCCCCGCCGTCGGGAATGGCCCTGGATCATCGGGCGACGGCTGCCGCGCTGGCGAGGTACCAGCGGCATGCCCTAGCCCTGCTGGCCGTCGGGGGCGCGGCTGTCGTGGCTTCCCTCGTCCTGTACCGGTACGCCGCCGGTCGGTCCGTCAACGAGCGCGAGGCTCTCACGTTTCCTCTGACCAGCGGCGGCTTTGCGCTGCTTTACGGCCTGCCGGGTTTCCTGAACTGTCTGCGCATGCGATGGGTGTTAGCCAGGAACCCGTGGGTGTCCCGGCGGGGCAGGCTTCGCGAGGTCACCGTGAACAGACGCATCCCCGCGCCCGTGCTGATCCTCGATCCGGGCGCGAAGGCTCAGTCGCGGGCCATCCCCACCGGCGACGGCCCGGCGCACGGCCTGGCCGAGCGGGGCCCCAACGGGCGGCCAACCATCCTGCGCCTCTCGGTGAGCATGTGGCGGTGGGGCCGGCACCCGAGCGAGTTCGAAGAGTTCACGACGGTGTGGTTCGCGGGCGACCCGCGCGCGGGCGGCGTCGTGGCGCCCCCGGGAGCACGCGACCTGTACTGGGCGAGGCGCCTGCGCATCAGGCGGTGGGCGAACTATCTCCTGTCGACGACCCCGGAATAGATGTTCTGACGTGGCCGGGGGGCTGGAGCGTGGTCGGCGGAGGCCGCCCGCCGGTCCGCGACGAGGATCGGTGGCGAGGCGGGCATGGTGCCTGACGTGGTGTGGATGTGGAGGCGGTGATGGTTGATGGGGCTGGCGCACGGTCACCGAGTACGTCGTGGGACGACTGGCGGCGGGCCGTGTTCGGTGACCCGTTCATGGTCTGGCACGAGGGTCCGGATTTCAGCCGGCTGCTGGAGCTGGCGCGAGCCAACCGGGCGGATGTCGGCATCAGTCTGGCCGTCGGCGTCGCGCAGCACGACGAGGTGGCGGCCCAGTCGTTCATCGCGCTGGCCGAGGCGGGACTGGTACCCGACGGAGCCGAGACGTTGCTGCGGGCAGCGGTTCCGGATGGCCAGGGGACCTTCCTGGTGCGGCTCGCCGAGGCGCTGTATGCGCTGACCGGCGACGAGGCGTGGGCCAGACCGATCGTTCGGGTGCTCACGACCGTGACGGCACGCGGCGTCGAGACCTTCTGGGGCAACCGCCTCGACGCGGCCATCGCGCTGAGCGGATTCCCGCCGACCGAGCACCTCGTCGACGCGCTCGCGCGTGCGGTCACCGACCACGAGTACCTGGTCCGTTACCACGCCTCCAACACACTGCTTCGGTACTGCGGCGAGCGGCGGGACGTCAGCGACATCTCGACATTCTTCGACAAGATCTGCTCAGGCGATCCGGCGTCATGGCGCGCCGCGGCCGAACACCTGGCCTCCATGGCATCACGCTAAGAGATGGACTGGGGCGACGGCCCGTGGAGGACCCGTGGCGTGACCGGCGTGACCAGGCCCGGCTTCGACACCCGGGGTTAGCCGCATTCTGCTGGGTGGCCTCCTCTTCGTCGCGACCGTAGAGGTCGGGTTTACCTTCGTCAGGATGCTCCGAGACCAGTGGAGAACCCGCGCCTCCAGTGCTACACCGGCAGGCACACGTTCTTGGCACAGAGGAACTCGTTCAGGTAATGGCGGTCGAGCCTCTCGGCGACTTTCTCCTGATCCAGGACCGCGCGGAGCCGACCTGCGCCAGGCGGTCGTCTCCCTCGTCGACTCCAGGCCAGTTCGTGCGTACTCACGAGAACGGTCCTCGGCGGGCTCGTCAGCCACCAGCGCGGAACTTCGAGTTCGTGCGCGGCCGTCGTAGCCTCGTCGCGCACGACGCCTGCACATCAGCCCGGCGTCGATGTCAGGTCTTAGCCCGTGGCGCGCCGGGCCTCCTCGCGCGCGATGGCAAGGACCCTTTCGGTGGCGTGTGTGTCGGCATGGTCGGCGCCGAGGGTGCGGCGTCGCCGCCGCAGGGTGTCCTCGGCGAGTGTTCGTGCCGCTTTGTGGTCACCGAGCCGGATCAGGTCGATCGCCAGATTGTGCGCGGTGGTCAAGGTCTCGGCCCGGTCGGCGCCGACGGTCCGTCGTCGTCGGAGCGTGTCCTCGGCGAGTGTCCGTGCCGCCTGGTAGTCACCAAGTCCGCTGAGCGCGAACGCGAGATCGTCTGCGCTGTTCAGCGTCTCGGCGTCGTCGTTGCCGAGCTTGCGGCGCTCCCGTCGCAGGGTGTCCTCGGCGAGCGTCCGTGCCGCCTTGAAGTCGGCGAGGCGGTTGAGCACGCCGACGAGGTGGTGCGCGGTGGCCAAGGTCTCGGCGTGGTCGGCGCCACGAACGCGGCGCTGTCGTTGCAGCGTGTCCTCGGCGAGCGTCCGTGCCGCTTTGTGGTCGCCAAGACCGATCAGCGCGTCGACCAGGTCATTCGCGGCGGTCAGGGTCTCGGCGCGGTCAGCGCCGAGGAGGCGGCGCAGCCTTTGAAAGGTGTCTTCGGCGACTGTCCGCGCGGTCTCGTGGTCACCGAGCCCACTCAGCGCGAGGACGAGAATGCTCGCCGTGGTCAGGCTATCCAGATGGTCGGCGCCGAGGACGCTGCGGCGTCGTCGCAGCGTGTCTTCTGCGAGCGCCTGTGCCTCCTGCCGATCGCCGAGCCGGATCAGCTCCAAGGACAGCTTGTCCGCGGTCGCCAGGGTCTCGAGGTGGTCGGCGCCGAGCTCACCGCGCTGCCGGACGAGTTCATCATTCAGCCCTCGTGACTGATTGTAGTCAGCCGACGTGCCGGCACGTTCCGGTGTGCCCGCGGGAAAGACCGGTTCGCTGGTTGGCGCGTTTAGCCGGTGGACCGGGAAGTCCGGCGCTGTGGCGGGTTTCGCCCGACCACTGACCGCATGACGGACACGGTCGAGTAGATGGCGGTTCGCCTGGGCGGGATCGAGGTCGAACAGGTCGATGGAGACGATGGCGCTCATCAGGCCCGGCCGTGGGCAGTCCTCGATCCGGACTGGCAGGAGCTTGCGGGCGAAGCCGTGTGGGTCCGCTGCCTGGGCGGCCAACCACTCGTTCTGGCCGTACACCGACGACAGATAGGCAGCGGACAATACGGCGACGGTGCGCTGAGCCCGTAGGATTCCCTGCTGCATGCGAATCTGCCAGTTCGTCCCGGCGACGAAGTCCCACGCCTGGACGAGGACACGGTATCCGCCCGCCTCAAGCTGCCACGAGATCCACTCCGCCCATGCCTGGTCCGCCGCGGTGTACGAGACGAAGAAGTCCCACCCCTCGCGCCCATCGCCGGCCACCTTCTTGCTGCCCCCGTCGATCACCCACCCATTATCCCCATTCGTAACCAGGGAGACTGGTCGACCGTGAGGCAAGCCCGGTGCCGCGACCGCAGCGACCTCGGCGGTCACGCGGCCGGCGAAGTGTTCCAGTCGGGGAGGGCGACGGCGGGGTCGGTGAAGGTGGTGAAGTCGGTCGTCGCCTGGAAGGCGGGAAGCCGGTAGAGGCGACGGGCGTAGGCCCACAGGTTCGGGTAGTCGGACAGCGGTGGGAGCCGGTCCAGGCCGTGGGCGCGGCCACGGTAGCGGACCAGGGAGACCCACAGCCGGATGTCGGCCTCGCTGAGCTGGCCGCCTGCCAGGTAGTGGGCGTCGGCGAGTCGGCCGTCGAGCCGGGTGAACGCGTCGAGCAGCGTCGCGCGGGCCGCCTCGTCGTTGGCGGCCCGGTGGACGCCGCGGTTCACCGCTGGGCCGATCCAGGATTCGAGCCCGGCGATCTCGGCGCGCAGGCGCTCGGGATAGGTGTCGGCGCCGTTGGACCACTCGCCGAACTGGGTGGCGAGGTCGATCCCGAGGGTGACGTAGTCGTTGCTCACGACCCGGCCGGTCTCGCGGTCCCACAGCGTCGGCACGGAGACGTGGCCGTCGAACCCGGGCTCGGTCGTCTCGTAGGCGTCGCGCAGCAGCGTGAACCCGTTCACCGGGTCCGGGCCGTTGGTCTCGCGGAACGCCCACCCGCGGGCGTCACGGCTGTTGTCGACGTAGGACACGCCGATCACGTCTTCCAGCTCGTTGAGAGCGATCTGCAAGGTGATCCGCTGCGCCCACGGGCAGAACCAGCCGGAGTAGATGTGGTACCGCCCTGGCTCGGCCCGGTAGCCGCTCGACCCGTCCGCGGTGATCCGCCCGGTGAACCGGTACAGCGGGCGCGGGTCCGCCGGGTCTCGCCTGATCGTGTACGCGCCATGGGTGGCGACGTCGGTAGGGCTGGCATAGCCACTTGGGCCGGCAGAGCCGGTGGGGCTGGCACAGGTGGCACTCGCCGTCTGGGACACGGTCATCCTCCTGGTCAGGTCGCGGCGCTGCCACCGCCGCGGCCATCTCCGGTATTCCGGTCGGGCCGATGCGTCGGAGCCCGGTCAGCCGCCGATGACCTTGCGGTAGACGCGGGGGCCGTCGTAGTCGTTCACCGCGTAGTGCCAGGCGGCCAGGTTGTCCCAGAGCACGAAGTCGCCCGGCTTCCAGCCGAAGCTCACGGTGTAGTTGGGGGAGGAGGCATGCGCCAGGAGGAACGGCAGGAGGGCCTCGCCCTCGGCCGGGGCGATGCCGGTCAGGCGCAGCGCGGTCGAGCTGAGGAACAGCCCCTTGCGGCCGGTGTGCCGGTGGGTGCGCACGACCGGGTGCTCGACGGTCTCGGTCACCGGCGGCCGGTCATAGGTTCCGTCGCCGGGGTAGGCGCTGTACACGGCGCTGACCGATGCCAGCAGCTGCTTGAACGGTTCCGAGAGGCCGTCGTAGGCCGCCTGCAGGTCGGCCCACAGGGTGTGACCACCGATCTCCGGCACTACCTGGTAGGTCAGGGACTCGATGTTGAACGGCGGGGTGCGCCAGGTGCCGCCGATGTGCCATGCCGAGGCGGCGCCGCCCTTCTCGAGGTTGAAGGTGTACACCAGCCGGTTGTCCTCGTGGCGGTGGAGCCACCGGGGGTGGTCGAACGGCTCGTCGAAGATCTGCACGGCCCGCACGTGCGCGTCCGGCGAGAGGTCCTGCCCGCGGAACACCAGGACCTTGTACTTCCAGAAGTCCTCGCGCAGTGCCTCGGCGGTGGCGTCGTCGATACCACCCGCCAGATCGACGCCGACGATCTCGGCCCCGAGGACCGGGCTGGCCTGGCGGACTTCATAAGGCGCGGTACGGACAGCGGTCACCGTGTCCCCCTCGAAATGGATTGGAGCGTCTGCCAATCGAGCGCGGTCAGCCGGAAAGACCGCGCTGCGTGGCCGTCGCAGCCTGGATCGGAAAGCGCCGAACGCCTCCCTGGTCGCGGTCGACGACGCGGCCCTTTCCCGTCCGTCGTCGAAACGTGCGCCCCGAGGATCAGCGGGCCGATCGGGCCCCGCCCCCGTGGGACAGCCCGACGTTAACTCCGCTCCCACCAATTCCGCAATCCCTATCGGGTTTATGAACATAGCGGCATAGGGGCGTAACAGCCGCGCGACAGCATCGCGGCACGGCCCCGGCACACGGCCCGGGGCACACGGTCGCGGGCGCACGGCCGCGCCGTGGCCGCGGCGTCGAGATGCTCGTCAGGGTGCCGGGGAACGGCGGGGCGACGCGGAGTGGTTCTCGGCGAGGCGGCGCAGGCCGGTTCTGATGCGCGGCTCGCCGAGCTCCGGCAGCAGCGCGGCGACATGCTCGGCGGCGAGCGCGGCGAGCAGGGCGTGCGCGGCGTGGTCCGGGTCGGGCACGCCGTCCAGCAGGATCGCCGTGTGCCGGTGCCAGAACCGGTAGGCCCCGATCCGGTAGCGGGCGCCGGGTGTCGCGGTCTCCGACATCCGTACCAGGTCCAGGTGTTCGAGCAGGTAGTCGAGGTACGCGTCGACGAACGCGGTAAGCCGGTCGGCCGGCGGCGCTCCGGGGCCGAGTGGCGGCGGCCCGTGCAGGATCGCCTCCTGCAGCACCTGCTCCCGTGTGTCGAGGAGCGCGACCGCTAGGCCGGCCTTGTCGCCGAAGCGGCGGAAGAGGGTGCCCTTGCCGACGCCGGCCGCCGCCGCGATCTGGTCCATGGAGACCGCCGCCACCCCGTACTCGGCGAACAGCCGGGCGGCCGCGTCCAGCACCGCGACCCGGTTGCGAGCGGCGTCGGCCCGTTCCTTGGGTGGCGGCGAGCGAAGCAGCTCCACCGGTGTTGCATAACCGGACTGCGGTCCGCTAAGGTTCTCCTGCACAACCGGACTATAGTCCGATTCTCTGGAGGTAGTGGCATGACCGCACTCATCACCCGTGACGAGCTGAAGGCGGCGATCGGCGCGGGGAACGTGACCGTCGTCGACGCGCTGGGCGGCGGGTACTACGCGCAGCAGCACCTGCCCGGCGCGCTGCCCCTGGTCCTGGCCGAGGTCGACGCGAAGGCGCCCGCCGTGCTGCCGGACCGCGACGCCGCCATCGTCACCTACTGCACCAACCCGTCCTGCCCGAACAGCGGGCAGGTCGCCGACCGGCTCGCCGCGCTCGGCTACTCCAACGTCCGCAAGTACCGCGAGGGCATCGAGGACTGGGTGGCCGCCGGCCTGCCCACCGAATCGGCCTAGGCGGCGCGCCGCCGGAGCCGCGCTTCATGATCTGGTGTGATCCTGGGAGTCGGGGGCCCGAAGATCACACCAGATCATGGGCGGCTCGCGTGCCTGGGGTCCGGGTCGGTTGTCCGCCGGTCGGGCGGCCGCCCGTCGGCTTCCCGCCTGTCAGCCGGGTTCGTCGTCATCGGGTCCTGCCTGGCCGGGATCGCGGCGCGGCGGGTCGGCGCTGGGGTCGGCGCTGAGGCTGGGGTCGGGGTCGGACGGGGACGGCAGGCGGGGGACGGCGGCGAGCAGAGCCGTCGTGTACGGGTGGGCCGGGTTCTCCAGGACCTGGGACGTGCCCCCCTGCTCGACGATCTCGCCGGCGCGCATCACCGCGACCTGGTCGCACAGCCGGGCGACGACGCCCAGGTCATGCGAGACGAGGACGAGGCTGAGGAGGTTGGCGACGGTCAGCTCCGCGAGCAGGTCGAGGATCTGCGCCCGCACGGAGACGTCCAGCGCGCTGACCGGCTCGTCGCCGACGAGGACCCGCGGGCGGGGGGCGAGCGCCCGCGCGATCGCGATCCGCTGGCGCTGCCCGCCGGAGAACTCGTGCGGGTAACGGCGCCGCACGTCCGGCGCCAGGCCGACGGCACGCAGCACCTCGTCGACCCGGGCGTCATGGTTCTCCGCGATCCGCAGGCACTCCAGCGGCTCGGCGACGATCGCCTCGACGGTCATCCGCGGGTCCAGCGAGGCGACCGGGTCCTGCAGAACCACCTGGACGTCGCGGCGCAGCCAGCGCAGGTCGCGGGGTCGGCCGTCGCGGACCGGCCGACCGCGGTAGCTCACCGTCCCGGCGTCGGGGCGGTCGAGGCCGAGCAGCAGCCGGACGAGCGTCGACTTGCCGGAGCCGGACTCGCCGACGATCCCGAGGCTCGCCCCCTCGAGCAGCGTCAGGGTGACGTCCCGGACGGCGCGCCGGATGTGGGAGTCGCCGTCAGCCTGGCCGGCCTTCCAGCCGGCCGTGCGCCGCTCGGCGCGCGGCAGCCGGAACGACCTGGACAGCCCCCTGGCCTCGAAGAGCACGGCTGGGCCCGTAGCCGTGGCCCCATCCGCGGCCGGATCGCCCACGCGGGTGTCGGTCACGGTCGGACCGCCTTCCGCGCCTGGGTCGGGCGGCTCGCGGCGGCACCGGAGCTGGTGCTGGAGCCGGCGCCGATGGTGGCGCCGCCCGTGGTCGGTGGCCACGTGGTGGCGTGGGCGGCCGCGAGCAGGGCGCGGGTGTAGGGGTGGTCGGGATGGCGCAGGACGTCGCCCGTCTGGCCGGACTCGACCAGCCGGCCCGCCCGCATGACCTCGAGGCGGCGGGTCACGGCGGCGACGACGGCCAGGTCGTGGGTGATGAACAGCAACGCGGCCCCCATCTCGTCCACCAGGTCGGTCAGCAGGCTCAGCACCTCCGCCTGGACGGTGACGTCCAGCGCGGTCGTCGGCTCGTCGGCCAGGATCAGCGCCGGGCGGCAGGCGAGCGCGACCGCGAGGCCGACGCGCTGGCGCTGCCCGCCGGACAGCTGGTGCGGGTAGGCGCGCACCAGCCGATCCGGGTCGGGAAGGCCGACCCGGTCGGCGAGCTCCACGGCCGCCGCGTCGGCGGCGCGGCGGGACAGCCCACGGTGGATGCGCAGCGGCTCGCCGATCTGCCGGCCGATCCGCATCAGCGGGTTGAGCGCGGTCAGCGGCTCCTGGAAGACCATCGCGATCTCGTTGCCCCGGATTCGGGACAGCTCCCGGTCGGAGCGGCCGATCAGCTCCGCGCCGGCGAGGCGGACGCTGCCGCTGACCGTCGCCGCCTCGGGCAGCAGGCCGAGGACCGCGAGCGCCGTCAGCGACTTGCCTGATCCGGACTCGCCGATCAGCCCGACCCGTTCGCCGGCGTCCACCTGGAAGTCGACTCCGTCGACGACGGGCACGCCGCCGATGCGAACCCGCAGGTCGCTGACCCGCAAGAGCGGCTCGTTCGGCGCGCTCACCGCGCACCGTCCAGCGGACCGAGCGCTCGCGACCCAAGCGCGGCAGGACCGGGCGCGGCAAGACCGGCTGCGGCGGAACTGGGCGTGGTGGAACCGGGCGCGGCAGGACTGGGCGGCGCGGCGGACGAGGCCAGGTCAGGCACGGCCGCGTCAGGCACGGCGCGGGTCGGGAACCGCAGGCGCGGGTCGGCGGCCTCACGCAGGCCGTCGCCGAGCAGGTTGAAGCCGAGGACGGTCAGCACGACGGCGAGACCGGGCCAGAGCAGCACCAGCGGACGCAACGTCAGGTAGGCCTGCAGCTCGTGCAGGCTGCGGCCCCAGGACGGCGTCGGCGGCGGGGTGCCCAGGCCGAGGTAGGACAGCGCGGCCTCGGCGAGCACCGCGATCCCCGCCGACAGGGAGAGCTGGACGTAGAGCGTCGGCATGGCGTTCGGCAGCAGGTGGCGGGAAATGATCCGCCAGGTCCCGGCGCCGGCGGCCCGGGCGGCCAGCACGAAGTCGGTGGCCAGCACCCGGTTGATCTCGCCGCGGGTGACCCGGCCGACCTGGATGCCGATCCCGATGCCGAGCGCGACCACCGTCGTCCAGGCGTGGCCCGGGAAGACGGCCGCCAGGACCAGCGCGAGCAGCAGCATCGGGAAGGCAAGCAGGATGTCGATGAGGTACACGAACCCCTCGCCGACGACCCGTGGGGTCACGGTCGCGAGCAGCGCCAGCGTGAGGCCGACGATCGCCGCCAGCGCGGTGGCTCCTACGGCGACGACCAGCGTGATCTGGGAGCCGACGAGCAGCTGGCTGAACAGGTCGCGGCCGAGCCGGTCCGCGCCCAGCCAGTGACGGCCGGACATAGGCGCCCACGAGTCGGCCGGTTTGACCTGGGTCGGGTCGTACGGGGTCCACAGCAGTGACACCACCGCCGCGATCACGATCAGGCTGGACAGGGCGGCACCCAGCCGCCCGGACCGGGTGCGCAGCACCGCCCGCGCCGTCGCCACCGCCCCCAGGGCGAACCGCGCCCCACCGGCGGCCCTGCCGGGCCCACTCACCGGGCCTCCCGTAGCCGCGGGTCGAGCAGGCGGTGGCCCAGGTCGACGAGGAAGCTGACGACGAGCACGGCGACGGCGACCAGCAGGACCGTGCCCTGCACCTTCAGCAGGTCGCGGTTGCCGACGTCGACGATGAGCATCTGGCCGATGCCCGGTAGCGCGAAGACGTTCTCGATCACGACCGCGCCCAGCAGCAGGCTGGCGAACTCCAGGCCGAGCACGCTGAGCACCGGCAGCGCGGCGTTGCGGACCCCGTGGCGCACCAGCGCCCTGCCCCTGGTCAGGCCCTTCGCCCTCGCGGTGCGGATGTAGTCGGCGTGCAGCACCTCCAGCGTCGCCGAGCGCGTGAACCGCAGCAGCACCGCGCCCTCCAGCAGCGCCAGGGTGAGCACCGGCAGCACCAGCGAGCGCACGGCCGTGTCCGGCTGCGCCCAGCCGTCGCGCGGGAACCCGCCGGCGGGCAGCAGGCGCCAGTGGACGGCGAACACGGTCGTCGCCATCAGGCCGACCCAGAAGCTCGGCACGGCGATCCCGAGCTGGCTCACGACCGAGAGCGCGTGCCCGGCCGGGCCGCGGTGGCGGGCCGCGGCGACGATCCCGAGCGGCACCCCCACCAGGGCGGCGAGCAGGGTCGCCCCGGCGACCAGCGGGGCGGTCACGGCCAGCTTCTCGCCGATCTCGTCCGACACGGAGACGCCGTTGAGGGCGGACGTGCCGAAGTCCCCGGTCAGCACGCCGCCGATCCAGCTCAGGTACTGCTGGACCAGCGGCCGGTCGGTGCCGAGGTCGTGGCTGATGCGGGCGACCTGCTCCGGCGTCGCCCTGGTCCCGGCGATCACCTGGGCGACGTTGCCGGGCAGCAGCCGCAGCAGCAGGAACACCAGCACGCTCGCCACCAGCAGCGAGAGCACGAACAGGCCGAGCCGGCGCAGGATGATCAGTGCCATGGCGCTGCCTCGCGGTGGGCGACCCACGCCCGGCGGGCACCGGCCGGGCACGATGGCTCGGCCGGCGCCCGCCGGTGGTCGAACGGGTTCGTCACGAGCGAGTGACGACGATCTTCGACGCGTCGTAGCGCGACGAGATGTTGTTCGTCGGATAACCGGTGACGCCGGTCCTGGCGACCTGGAGGGACTCGCCGAGGAGCAGCCAGTCGCTGACGGCCTGCTGGGAGATCAGCTTGGCCAGCGCCTTGAAGTTGGTGTCCCGGTCGGCGTCGGTGGTCGCGGTCACCCCGGCCTGGTACAGCTGCTGGGCCTGCGGGTTGTTGTAACCCCAGTAGTAGCTCGTCTTGGCGTAGTTGCCGAGGTCGCGCGGCTCGGCGTGGTCGACGACGCTCAGGTCGTAGTCGTGGTTGGTGAAGACGTCGGTCAGCCAGGTCGGGAACTCGACCGAGCGGATCGTCAGGTTGACCCCGATCTCCTTGAGCTGTGAGGCGATGTACTCGGAGATGGTGGTCGGGTAGATGTTCGGGATGGTCAGCGTCAGGCTGAGGCCGCCCGCGTGGCCGGCGTCGGCGAGCAGTTTCTTCGCGTTCGCCGGGTCGTACTTGTCGATGCCGGTGAGGTCCTCGTACCAGGGGTCGAGCGGCGGGACGTCGCCGCCGATCCGGATGCCCCGGCCGAAGGTCTTGATGAGGCCGTCCTTGTCGATGCCCTGGCGGATCGCGTGTCGGACCCGCTCGTCGGACAGCGGGGCCTTGGCGGTGTTGAACCCCAGGGTGAACTTGTCGGTCGACGCGCCCTTGGCGATCACGAAGTCCTGGTTGCCCTCGTAGCTGTTCAACAGGTCGGAGTCGAGGATCGAGCCGACGTCGACCTGGCCGGTCTTCACCGCGTTGTTCTGCGCGTTCACGTCGGTGATGTAACGGAAGACGACCTTGGCGACGCTCGCCTTCGCGCCCCAGTAGGCGTCGTTGCGGACCAGCGTGATGCTGTCGCCGTGCTTCCAGGAGTCGAACCTGAACGGCCCCGTGCCGACGGCCGTGCTGGCGAGGTTCGCCGCCCCTTCCTTGAGCACCGCGCCGGCGGCGCCGCTGAGCCAGAAGGGGAAGTTCGAGTCGCGGTTCTTCAGCTTCAGCACGACCGTCGCGTCGTCAGGCGCCGAGGCCGAGGCGAGCGAGACGAGGTCGCCGGCGTTCGGGTTCTTCGACCCGGGCGCGATGACGTTGCTCAGCGACGAGACCACGTCCGACGCCTTGAGCGGGGTGCCGTCGTGGAAGGTCACCCCGTCGCGGAGGGTGAAGGTGTAGGTGAGCCCGTCGCCGGAGACCTTGTAGTCCTCCGCCAGCTCCGGAGACACGTTGCCCTTTTCGTCACGCCCCAGCAGCCCCTGGTAGACGTTGTCGAGCAGCACCTGCGCGATGGCGACGCCGGAGCCCGTGGTGATGTCGAGCGTGCCGGGCTCGAGGACCTGGCCGATGGTGACCGTCGCGTTCGGGTCGGCCCCCTTGCCGCCGCTCCCGCTCGTCCCACCGTCGTCGCTGGTCGTTCCGCCGCCGCAGGCCGCGAGGACCAGCCCGGCGACCGCCGCGACGGCGGTCAGCGCCAGCGAACGGCGCGGGCGGTGGAAACCCAGCCTCGGCCTGGGGGGTCTGACCTTCATGGCCTGTGTGCTCCTTGGGCATCGTCGAAAGGGCGAAGAGAAGGCGAGCGAAAGAAGGCGGCAGAGATATGGGTGCGTCGCCGGGACTCGCCGAAGAGGGACATGTGGAACCTCGTCGTGCCGGGCGGCGGAGATTTGGCGTCAGCGTCTGGAAAGCACGCATGGGGCTCGTCGTGCCGGAGAAGAGGGCATCCCTGAACGCCTGTGCGGCGCCATTACGGGCGGCCCGGCAGCCAGGGTGCGGCGGGCACACGGCCGGTTGGTCGCGGGCTCAGCTACAGAGTCGGCTGGCAACCCGCATCAGGTCGACCGCGCGTCGGCTGGTGAGTGGTACCGCTACCTGCGCCGATCCCCGACAGAGCGGCCGGGGGCCGCGCCGGGAGACGGATGGCGGCTGCATGACCGGCAGCGTATCCCACAATCTCGACCAGGATGGTGGATATGCAACATTGCTGTTGCGATCGGGGCAGGCTGTGACCCGTGTCGCAGGCCCCGTTCCGTGCCGGTTGGCGGCGCCGCGGCGGCGCGGTCAAAGGCGAGAAACAATTCGGCAGCAATCGCGCAGTGAACCGTCCTGGCGGTTGACGGGGCCTGCGTCGCGATGCGACGCTCGGCGCGTTCCGGTGCTGGGCTCGGCTGTCGCGTTTGCGCGGTAGGGCCCGCCGGCACTCCGCTTTCCCTGCGCGCCGGGAAACGGCCGCCGGCGCGTGCCCCGACCCCCGCAGCAGCAGCGCCCACGAGCCCCGTGCCGTACCTACGGCTATTGCCGGGCTGCCTTCATCGCTCGCCCGCCACAGCCGCCACACCCGGCGCCCGCGCAGAGGTCAGCCCCGCGGGCGACCGCCGTCACGAAGGAGAACCACACGTCGTGCCGCTGCACCTGCACTGGTACCTGCCGACCAACGGCGACGACAGGGGCATCGTCGGCTCGGGGGATGGCGAGCCGCGGCACGGCGCCGACGGCGCGCCGCGGTTCTCGCGGTTCCGGGCACCGACCGTCGGCTACCTCGGGCAGATCGCCCGGGCCGCCGAGCAGCTTGGCTACGAGGCGGTGCTCACCCCGACCGGGCTGTGGTGCGAGGACGCCTGGATCGTCACCGCCGCGCTGAGCCAGGTCACCACCCGGCTGCGGTTCCTGGTCGCCTTCCGGCCGGGGCTGATCTCGCCGACGCTCGCCGCGCACCAGGCCGCCACCTTCCAGCGGGTCTCCGACGGCCGGCTGCTGCTCAACATCGTCACCGGCGGCGACTCGGCCGAGCAGCGCCGGTTCGGCGACCACCTCGACCATGACCAGCGCTACGCCCGTACCGACGAGTTCCTGACGGTGCTGCGCGGCGTCGCCGGCGCAAGCCCGCCGCTCGACTTCACCGGCGCGCACTACGACGTCCGGGACGCGAGCGTCGACGCCAGTCCCTGGGGGCCACCGCCGGTCTTCTTCGGCGGCGCGAGCCCCGCCGCCGAGCGGGTCGCCGCCCGGCACGCCGACGTCTACCTGGCCTGGGGCGAGACGCCGGCGCAGATCGCCGAGCGGCTCGACCGGGTGCGGGCGCTGGCCGCGGCGGCTGGCCGGGAGCGTGACCCGCGCTTCGGCATCCGGTTCCACGTCATCAGCCGGGACACCGCCGCCGAGGCATGGGCCGAGGCGGACCGACTGCTCGCCGGCCTCGACGACGCCCGGATCGCCGCCCACCAGGCCGTCTTCGCCGCGAGCGAGTCGGTCGGGCAGCGGCGGATGGCGGCCCTGCACGGCGGCGACCGCACCCGCCTGGAGGTGTACCCGAACGTCTGGGCCGGCTACGGCCTGGTGCGCGGCGGCGCGGGCACGGCGATCGTCGGGAGCCACGAGCAGGTGGCCGAGCGGATCGAGGAGTACCACGCGCTCGGCCTCGACCATTTCATCCTCTCCGGCCAGCCGCACCTGGAGGAGGCCTACCAGCTGGCTGAGGGCGCGGCGGCGCTGCTGCGCGCCCGGGGCCTGCTGGCGTCACCCGATCCGCCGTCGCCGGCCACTCCGTCGCTGGCCGCGTCGCCGCCTGTTGCTGTCCCATCCGTTCCCGCCGGCGCCGGTGCGCCCGCCGGGAGACCGGCCTGACGGCTGGCGATCGTTTCGGACCGCTCGTCCATCCGCCGACTTCCAAGGAGATATCGATCATGGTCGCGACCGTGGGGGACGGCGCCGAGCGGCCGTTCCGGCTGGGGTTCCTGACCCACGTGTTCGGCCGGGAGGAGCCGCGCGAGCTGCTGCCCCGGCTCGTCGAGCTGTTCGTCGCCGCCGACGAGCTCGGCTACGACAGCGGCTGGGTCGCGCAGCACCACTTCCAGACCGAGTTCGGTCGGCTGCCGTCGCCGCTCGTGCTGCTGGCGGCGGCGGCGCAGGCGACGCGGCGGATCGAGCTCGGCACGGCCGTGGTCGTGCTGCCGTTGGAGGACCCGATCCGTCTCGCCGAGGACGCGGCGGTGCTCGACGCCCTCAGCGGCGGGCGGCTGCAACTCGGGCTCGGCACCGGCGGGCCGAGCTCGCCGGTGTTCGGCGCCTTCGGGCGGGACGCCGAGGCACGCCGCGAGCTGTTCGCCGAGGCACTGGCGCGGCTGCGCGGCCTGCTCGGCGGCGACCCGCTCGCGGGGACCGATGCCCTGCGGGTGCAGCCACCGGCCCCGACGCTCACTGGGCGGTTGTGGGACTCGACGTCGAGCGCGGACGGCGCCCGGCGCGCGGCGCGCGCGGGTGACGGCCTGATCCTCGGGGTCGGCCCGGCCGCGACGGCGCAGCGCCCGCTGGCCGACGCCTACCTCGCCGCGCACGAGGCCGAGCAGCTTGCTGTCGAGCAGGCCGAGCATCTCGCCGAACGGTCCGACTGGCGGCCGCGAACGGCGCCGCCGCGCAGCGCGCCGCCGGCCGCCGCGCCACCGGCACGGATCGCGTCGGCGCACGGTGTGTTCCCCGGCCCGGACCGGCGGGCGGCGGCCCGCGACCTCGCGGCCGACATCGCTCGCTACCGGGGATACCTCACCCGCTTCGGGCTGAGCGCGGACGCGGACGACCTGACGACGCTCGACGCGATGAACGTCCACCACGGCCCGGTCGAGACCGTCATCGAGAGCCTCGCGCGCAACCCGGTCGGTCCCGGCGCCGTCTCGACCTTCATCGCCGCCGTCCAGGGTGAGGCCGGCGGCGGCGCCGACTTCGACGCGACCCTGCGCCGCCTGGAGGTCATCGCGACCCAGATCGCTCCCGAGCTGGGCTGGTACCCGGCGAGCCGGCCGGTGGCCGGTGCTGTGAAGGACCCCGGCGCGGTGAAGGACCCCGGCGTCGTGGCGAACCCTGTCGGCGTGGTCGGGGCCGCGCTGTGACCGGCCAGGCGCAGGCGACCGGCCAGGCGCAGTCCCCGACGGGCGGCCGCGGCCGTACGGATGGCGCCAGGCGCCGACGGCTGACGCTCGGGGCGCTGGTGCATGGTTCCGGTGGGCACATCGCCGCCTGGCGTCATCCGCTGTCGCCACCGGACGGGCAGCTGGACCTGCCCCTGCACATCCGGCTCGCCAGGACGCTGGAACGCGGCACCTTCGACGCGCTGTTCCTCGCGGACGTGGTGGCGGTCTGGGGCCACGACCTGGACTCGCTGCGGCGCACCGCCCGCGCCGACCACTTCGAGCCGCTCACCCTGCTCGCCGCGCTGTCGACGGTGACGGAACGGATCGGCCTGGTCGCGACCGCGACCACCACCTACAACGAGCCCTTCCACGTCGCCCGCAAGTTCGCCTCGCTCGACCATCTGTCGGGCGGGCGCGCGGGCTGGAACGTGGTGACGTCGGTCGTCCCGCTGGAGGCGGGCAACTTCGGCCGCGACACCCACCTCGACCACACCCTGCGCTACCGGCGGGCCGAGGAGTTCGTCGAGGTCGTCCGCGGGCTCTGGGACAGCTTCGCCGACGGCTCGGTGCTCCGCGACCGCGCCAGCGGCATCTACTACGACCCCGCCGGGCTGCGCCCGCCGCACCACGCGGGGGAGCACTTCACGGTCCGCGGGCCGCTGAACATCTCCCGGCCGCCCCAGGGCCACCCGGTGATCTTCCAGGCGGGTTCGTCGGAGACCGGCAAGAACTTCGCCGCCCGCCACGGCGAGGTCATCTTCACGGCCCAGACGTCGCTGGCGGGCGCGCGGGACTTCTACGCCGACGTCAAGCGGCGGGCGGCGGCGTACGGCCGCGATCCCGACGACGTGCTGGTGTGGCCGGTGCTCGCTCCCTACGTCGCGAGCACCGAGGCCGAGGCGCGCGCCCGGCTCGACGAGCTGCAGGAGCTGGTGCACGACGACGTCGCGCGCCGGGTGGTGCAGGACAACATCGGCGACCTGGACCTGTCCTCCTACCCACTGGACGGGCCGGTGCCGGACATCGGCGTCACCAACCGCAGCCTGAGCCGGCAGGAGCTGCTGCTGGGCCTCGCCCGCCGGGAGAACCTGACGATCCGCCAGCTGGCACTGCGGTTCGCCGCGGTCTCGTCGGTCATCGGTACTCCCGAGACGGTCGCCGACCACATCGAGCGCTGGTTCCGCGGCCGGGCCGCCGACGGCTTCAACGTGAGTTTCCCCTACCTGCCCGGCTCGGCCGAGGACTTCGTCGACCAGGTCGTGCCGGAGCTGCGCCGCCGCGGCCTGTTCCGTACCGAGTACGAGGAGGCGACCCTGCGCGGGCACCTGGGCCTCCCGCGCCCCGCGGGCCGGCCGGTCGAGCGGGCCGAAGACGACGCCGGCGCCGGGGCAGCGGCGGCGGTGGCGCGATGACCGCCACGTCGCCGGAACAGCCGCGTCCCCGTCAGCTGCACCTGAACGCGTTCCTCAAGCCGCCGGGGGAGTTCCTCGCCGCCTGGCGACACCCGAACACGGTGGCCGACGCGGGCGTGAACATCCGGCACGTGATCGAGCTGGCGCGAACCGCCGAGCGGGCGAAGTTCGACGCCATCTTCTTCGCCGACCTCGTCGGAGTGCCGTTCACCAGCCAGGAGGTGCTGAGCCGAGTCTCGGTCGTCAACGACTCCTTCGAGCCGACGACGCTCATCTCGGCCCTCGCGACGGCGACCAGCCACATCGGGCTGATCGCGACCGCCTCCACGACCTACAACGAGCCCTACCACCTGGCCCGCACCTTCGCCTCCATCGACCACATCAGCGGCGGACGGGCCGGCTGGAACGTCGTCACGTCGCTGAACAACGCAGAGGCACAGAACTTCGGGCTCGACGAGCATCCCGAGCACGAGCTGCGCTATGAGCGTGCGGCCGAGTTCTTCGACGTCGTGACCGGCCTGTGGGACAGCTTCGACGACGACGCGTTTCTGCACGACCAGAAGACCGGCATGTACTTCGACGAGGCCAGGCTGCACCGTCTCGACCATCGTGGGAAGCACTTCGCGGTGGCCGGGCCACTCAACATCCCGCGTCCCCCGCAGGGGCGACCGGTGATCGTGCAGGCCGGCTCGTCGGAGACCGGCCGCGCGCTCGCCGCCTCGGTGGCCGACGTCGTGTTCACCCACCATCCGGACCTGGCCGGCGCGCAGGCGTTCTACGCCGACCTGAAGGCGCGCGCCCAGGCGGCTGGCCGGAACCCGGATGAGGTGGTCGTGCTGCCCGGCCTCTCGACGGTCGTGGGGCGCACGGTCGGCGAGGCCGAGGACAAGCTCGAACGGCTGACCTCGCTGCTGGACCCGCGCATCGCGCTGGCCGACCTCGCCTACTGGCTCGGTGGCGTCGACCTCGCCGCCTACCCCCTGGACGGGCCGCTGCCGGACCTGCCGCCGTCCAACCAGAGCCAGAGCGCCCAGCGCCAGATCGTCGAACGGGCCAGGGCCGGTGGCCTGACCATCCGCCAGCTCGCCCAACAGCTCGCCCGCGACGCCAGGACCATCGCCGGCACCCCGGCGACGATCGCCGACCACATCCAGGAATGGTTCGAGGGCCGCGGCGCGGACGGCTTCAACGTCGTCTTCTCCTACCTTCCGGACACGCTCGACGACTTCGCCACCCTGGTGATCCCGGAGCTGCGCCGCCGTGGCCTGTTCCGTGCCGAGTACACCGGCCGCACGCTGCGTGAGAACCTCGGCCTGTCGCGACCACCCAGTCGCTGGCCCGCCGCCTCGGCACTGTCTCCTGTGACCCCCTCCCACGACGTCTCGTGAGGCACATATGAGATTCCAGGTGCTCGACATCCTGCCGAACATCCAGAACCCGGTGACCGGACGGCTCGTCAGCACGGCCGAGCGGTACGCGCAGGCGCTGGCCTCCGCCCGGCGCGCCGAGGAGCTGGGCCTGGACGCGGTCGCGATCGGCGAGCGGCACGCCGGGCCGGTGCTGTCCTCCGGTGTCACGGTCCTGCTCGGCGCCATCGCGGCGACCACGACGCGCGTGCGCCTCCAGACCGGGGTGAGCGTGCTGTCCATCCTCGATCCGGTGCGCGTGGCCGAGGACTACGCCACCATCGACCAGCTCTCCCGCGGCCGGTTGGAGCTGGTCATCGGGAAGGGCAACGAGCTGCGGCAGCTGCCCCTGTTCGGCATCGAACAGGGGACGCAGTGGGATGCGCTCGCCGAGAAGTACGAGCTGCTGCGCCGGCTGTGGCGCGAGGAGAACGTCACGTGGTCCGGCCGGTTCCGACCGCCGCTGCACGAGGCCACCACCCTGCCGCGGCCCTACGCCGGCGCGCCCCGCGTCTGGCACGGCTCGGCCACCACCCGGACCTCCGCCGCGCTCGCCGGCCGGTATGGCGACCCGCTGTTCAGCGCCAACGCCATCCAGCCCCGCGACAACTACACGGTGCTCATCGAGCACTACCGCGAGGAGTACGCGCGGCACGGGCACGACCCGCGCTACGGCTATGTCGCGGCCGGCGCCGGCTTCCTCTTCCTGGCCGACACCACCGCCCAGGCGCGGGAGCACTTCGGCCCGACCTACGAGAAGATGGTCGAGTTCTTCAACCGACCCGGCAACCACACCCCGGGCAACGAGATGATCTTCCATGGCATCGACCACGCCATCGCCGAGGGCCCGGTGCTGGTCGGCAGCCCGCAGCAGATCATCGACAAGATCATGTACTTCCATGCCGGGTTCGGCCATGACCTGCAGGCGTTCAGCCTGCCCACCATGATTCCGCACGAGCAGCAGCTGGAGATGCTCGAACGCCTTGCCACCGAGGTGATTCCCGTCGTCCGGCGGGCGGCGCCGACCACGCTGTGGACCGACCAGGATCCCTACGGCGGCCGGCCCGCCTTCGCCGGCAATCAGGCCGCCGACGCCGCGGCCGTCATCGACGAGGCCGGGCAGCGGACGGCGGTGGCCCGATGACGGCGCTCACTGTTCGAACAACACGCGTTTCATATACGAGGTGTCGCAGTACTCCGTGACCGAGGTGATCAGCCCGTCGCGTACCTGGAACACCACCGCGTAGTCGTTGTCGTAGGGCGTCCCGTCGCGGGCCTGGGCGTGGCTCGTCCATTCGGCGACGGCATGCTCGCCATCGGCGATGATGCGGTGCAGGGTCTGTGTCACGGGCACCGCGGGGTCCAGCGTGGCGACGACCTGGGCGAGGAACCCATCCAGGATCTCGCCGGCGCCGGTCCAGGTACCGGCGACCGGCAGGTCGCCCCGGATGGTCCACGTCGCCTTCGGCGCGAAGCTGGCTCGCAATGCGTCGACATCTCCTCGCCGCAGCGCGGCGACATAGTCGGCGACGGTGGCGCGTGTGGTCTCGGTGGTCACAGGAAGGGCCCTTTCCGGGGAGGGTTCCGCGCGGGCGCCTGTCTCGGCGTCGTTGATCCGGACTCGCGCCACCGGGCCAGTCGACCAGCCTGGCCGTTCGCCTTCAACCAGCAACCACCCTCTAGTCTCATCACGACTCGTGATGAATCGAGGGCGCGGACATGGAGCTTCGGCAGCTGCGCTATTTCGTCGCCGTGGCGGACAGCCGGCACTTCGGACGGGCCGCCGAGCAGCTGCACATCGTGCAGCCGGCCGTCAGCCAGCAGATCCGCCGCCTGGAACGCGAGCTGAGCGTGACGCTGCTCGACCGCTCCACCAGGCGCGTGGCGCTCACCGATGCCGGTCGCGTCTTCCTCGGCCACGCCCGGGAGGCGATCGCCGCCGCCGACCGGGCCCAGGCCGCGGCCCGCGAACTCGGCGCCCCCACCGTCCGCACGCTGCGCCTGGGCACCAGCGCCGGCCTCGGTGACTATCTGACCCACGTGCTACGCGACTTCTCGCGGCGCCAGCCGAACATCACCGTCGACCTGGTCAGGCTCACCGAACGCGAGCGGATCGCGCACCTGTCCGGCGGAGACCTCGACGTCGCTTTCGTCCGCCGCCGCCCTGACAGCGAGATGGCCCGCCACCTTCGCTATGCGCACGTCCGGGCCGATCTGCTCGTTGCCGCGCTGCCCACCGGCGTGACCACGGCCCGGCGCCGCACCGTCCGCCTGGCGGAGCTCGCCTCGCTGCCGGTGCGCCTCCCACCGCGCGACGCCAACCCGCTGCTCGTCGACGCCGTGCTCGGCGCTTGCCGCGAGGCGGGATTCGAACCCAGCCACGCGCCCGCCAGCAACGACCAGGACATGCTGGCGATGATCGCCGCCGGCGGCGCCAGCTGGACGGTCTTCTACCCCGACCAGGCCTACCTTCTCGCCAGGCAGGCCCTACCGGGGATTGCCTTCCGCCGCCTGGCCAGCCCTCCCATCAAGATAGAAACCGCCCTGGTCCACCGGGCCGACAACCACAGCCCCCATCTCCTGGACCTGATCGCCGCCGCCCGGGCCGTCACGCCCAGCGATCCGACGGCCAGGTGAGAAGGAAGCCGTTTCCAAGAGATTCCCGGGAAAGTCTCAGCCTCTGGTGAGAGGCAGGCGGACCGCCGGCGGGAGCGGCGTCGGCACGGGGCTCGCCTGGAAAGACTGAATCATGAGCGCGGCGAAGCGGCGTGATGCCACGACCCTCACTCCGGGTGACTCCGCGCGGATACCCTCGTTCGCCATCAGCGCCAGGACGATGTCCTCCAGGACGAAATCCCCGCGCAGCGAACCCGCTTCCTTCGCGCGCCGCACGAGCTCGAGCAGCAGACGCAGCGTGTGATCGCGGTCCTCGGCGAGGCCGACCGCCGGGGGAAGCTGAGAAGTGAACGCGCGCGCGAAGCCCCGGTCGAGGGCGTGCATTTCCATGAGCTTCTCGATCACCAGGCAGAACCCGGTCCACGGGTCGGCCGCCGCCAGCCCCTCGCCCACGACCTCCGAGCACAGGGCCATCTGCTCGCCGAAGGCCTCGGACAGCAGGGCTTCCTTGGTCTGGAAGTGCCGGTAGACGGTGGCGACGCCGACCTGCGCCCGCCGGGCGATCTCCCGGATCGGCACGTCGAGGCCCTCCGCGGCGAACGCCGCGCGCGCGACGGCGAGGATGCGCGCGCGGTTGTCACGGGCGTCCGAGCGCAGCGTCGTCATCACCGCGGTGTCGATATCACTTCGGCCGTCACCGCTCTCACTTTAGCGAAACGGACGGGGTGCTCCGTTACGGTCGGCCGACCAGCCCAGACACATCCCAGAACCGGAGGCGACCGTGAAGGCAGTTGCGATCAAGAGGTTCGGAGGACCCGAGGGCCTCGCCGTCGTCGAGCTCCCCGACCCGGTTCCCGCCGCCGGGCAGGTACTGATCGCCACCGAGGCGATCGGTGTCGGCGGCGTCGACGTCATGATCCGAAGCGGCGCCGTCGCCGCCTACGGGTTCCAGGAGGGCCACATCCTCGGTGGCGAGGTAGCGGGCACCGTGGCGGCGGTCGGGGACGGCGTCGACACGGCCTGGGTCGGTCAGCGGGTGTGGGGGTTCACCGGCCTGGGCGGCGGCTATGCCGAGCGGGCGATCGCGCCGGCCGAGACGCTCGTCCCCCTCCCGGCCGACCTCTCCGCCGCCGACGCGGTGACGCTCGGCAGCTCCGGGCGAGTGGCCCACTTCGGCCTTCGCCACGCCCACTTCAGGCCGGGCGAGTCGGTGCTGGTCCGCGGCGCGTCCGGCGGCATCGGGATCATGGCCGTCCAGCTCGCGGCCCGCCAGGGCGCGGGCACGGTCGCGGTCACGACGTCGTCGCCCGAGCGGGGCGACCGGCTGCGCAAGCTCGGCGCGACCCACGTGCTGGACCGCGCCGGCGAGGGACGAGGCGAGGAACCCCAGGACGCTCCCGCCGGCTACGACGTCATCATCGACGTCGTGGCCGGCCCGGACCTGCCGTCTTTCTTCGCCAGGCTCAACCCGAACGGCCGCATGGTCGCCGTCGGCGCGGTCGCGGGCGACCCACCGGCGGACTTCGCCGCGCACCTGTTCGCGGCGTTCCAGAAGTCGATGTCGTTCGCCACCTTCAGCACGAACACCATGACCGAGGCCGCCCGGCACGCCGTGACCGCCGAGCTGTTCACCGCCGCGGGCCGCGGCGAGCTGGACGCGGTGGTGCACGAACTGCTGCCCCTGGAGCAGGCCGTGCTGGCCCACCAGAAGATGGACGCCGGCGAAGTGTTCGGCAGGATCGTGCTCCTGACCTGACCGGACGCCCAGAACGACCGAGGTCCGCCCGTGACCGATCACCACCTTCCGCGGGCCCGCGGACCCGCCGGCAGATCCGGGCCGGTGCCGGCAGGGGACCCCGGGCCGATCGCCGTCGCCGTCATCGTCGGTGTCGGTGTCGGCGATCCGTCCGAGAGCGCGGGTGGCGGCTGGCGTGCGTCGTAGCTGGCGCGGTGCACATCGACCTCTGCTCGGTGGCGTTCCGCCCAGTCCGCGAGTGCGACGACCGGCTCGAGAAGCGACTCACCGAGCGGTGAGAGGGCGTATTCCACCCGTGGCGGCACCTCGGGATAGGCCACCCTTGTAACAAGCCCGTCGCGTTCGAGACTTTTTAGTGTCTTGGCCAGCAAACGATGCGAGATCCCGTCGATCCGCTGTAGCAGGACCATGAACCGCACCGGACCGGGGGAGAGCTCCGCGACGACATTGAGCGACCACTTGTCACCGACGCGGCGGAACAGCTCACGGACCGACTGGGCGTCCCGTTCCGTCGCGCAGACTCCTCCACCGACGACCGCTGTCTCGTCCGATGCGACGTCCACTTCGCTCACGGGCCAGCCTCCCTTTGCTGATACGCACTTTAAAGTGCATAACGCACGTCGAAGTGCAGTCTTCCGCGTACTCCGGCCGCCCGGCAGGCTGACTCCCGTCCTCGCCGAGCCCGGCACGTCGGGCGGGTTCGTCCTGCCGGGCCGACGAACCAGCTACGCCAGCAGCGACACCCCCTCGGCGTCGCCGGTGACACCAGCCCGCCCCCGGGAGACCACAGATGAAGTTCCTCCTCCTGCCGTACGTCTCGCACGAGCGGAAGTCAGTGCGGCAGCAGATCACGGACCTGGTCGACCAGGCCGTTCTCGCCGAGCGGCTCGGGTTCGACGCCTACGGGATCGGTGAGCGGCACGACGGCCTGGCGGTCTCCTCGTCGCCGGTGGTGATCCTCGCCAACGCCGCCGCGCGCACCGGCACGATCCAGCTGGTCACGACGGTCTCGACGCTCGGGCTGCACGACCCGCTGCGGGCCGTCGAGGACTACTCGACGCTGGACCACCTCGCCGACGGGCGCCTCGACCTCGTCATCGGCAAGGGGGGTTACGCGGAGACCCATCGCATCTTCGGGGTGACCCCGGACGACCAGTGGGACCGGCTGCGCGAGAACTACGAGGCCTTTCGCGCACTGTGGAACGAGACCAAGGTGAACTGGACGGGTCGCTTCCGACCACCGCTGGTCGACGTGACCGCGCTACCCCGGCCGGGTCGGCGCGGCCTGCGGATCTGGCACGGCGCCAACACGAACCTGGAAAGCGCCGACTTCGCCGCCCGGCACGGCGACCCGTTGTTCACCTCGATCGGGACCGCCGCCGTCGGCCGGTATCTCGAGAGCGTGCGGTACTACCGGGAGCGGTTCGCCTTCTACGGCCACGACCCGGACGGTGCTCTGGTGGGCGTCGGCACCGGCGGATTCCTTGCCGCTTCGACGAGCCAGGAGGCGGTCCGGAAGTTCACACCCGTCTTCGAGCGGCGCCTGGCCTACAACCGCCGCTACGAACACGCGGCCATCGACCGGCTCGGGATCGCCACGGTCGAGGACTTCATCACCAAGACCTCGGCACTCGTCGGCAGCCCGCAACAGGTGATCGACATCCTGCTGGCCCAGTACGAGACGTTCCAGCACGACCTCGTGCACATCCACGTCGACGCGGAGGCACTCACCCCGGAGGACTACCGGGCCACCCTGGAGATCTTCGCCACCGAGATCGCGCCGGTCATCCGCCGGGAGCTCCCGAACAAACCGATCGACGACTGGCGCACGCCGCCGCCCAGAGCGCTCGAAACCGCGAGCGGACCTGCTCGCGCCAGGTGATCGCCACGACACGCCGGCGGCGATCACCTGCGGGTGGACGTCGCGCTAGCCTCGCGTTCGTGGACGATGCGGATCTTCTGCCGGACCTCACCGGGAGGGAACGCGGCCTCGTCGTGATGATGTGCGGCCTGTCCGGCTCTGGCAAGAGCACATATGCGCGGGCCCTCGAGCGCCGCGGCTACACCCGGCTTTCGATCGACGAGCTGGTGTGGGAATGGATCGGCCACGATGCGGCTGACCTCGACCCGGCGGAATACGAGCATCTCAAGTCCACCGCCGAGCGGAAACTATGGGAAGATCTTATCCGTCTGATGACGGCGAGGCTGCCCGTGGTCATCGACTACAGCTTCTGGAACCGGGCGACCCGGGATCGGTACAAGGCCGCTATCGAGAGCCACGGATGCCGGTGGGAGCTTATCCGGCTGAAGGTCGACCTGGAAACGCTGCGGCGTCGGCTGGCCGTCCGCAACCAGCACAGCGACGCGAACAGCGTTACCGTCTCCGACGAACTCCTGGAACGTTACTTCGCCAATTTTCAGGAACCCGTGGGCGAGGGGGAGCGGGTCATCGTCCAGGAGTAGGCCGGACAGGTCCCGCGGCCGGGCGCGTCCCGGGGCGACCCGTGACCGGCGGTGGGACCTCGCCGGCGTCGCGAGGTCGGTCTCGACCACTGCCGGGTCCGTCCTCGTCGCGCATCGACGGCGGCGCGCCTGCCAGCGAACCTGTCTCCGTGAACGGTTTGTATCGATCGCTTATCAGTTGGGGCCGGACGGGCCGGAAGAAGGGTGCCGAGAATCTCGCGTTCGTTATCGTGACGAGGGTTTTCAGCAGCCGGTCGCCGACAGCCGAGACATCGGTCGGTGCACCGGGCGGCGACAGGAGGACGACGATGGGTCACGACCCCGCCGAGTTCGACTTTCTCGCGGAGGAGGCGGCCGAGGTGGGCGCCCCGCCCGAGCTTCCGACGGTGCGCCGCCTCGACGTGACGACCTCGGAGGGCGCCCTCAGCGCGCTGCTGTGGGGTGCCTCGCCGGAGATCACCCTGCTGCACGGCGGCGGCCTGAACGCCCACACCTGGGACGGGACGCTGCTCGCGCTCGGCCGGCCGGCTCTCGCCCTCGACCTGCCGGGCCACGGCGACTCGGCGTGGCGCGACGACTTCGACTACTCCCCGCAGCGGAACGCCACAGCCGTGGCCGCCGTCCTCGACGCCGTCGAGCCGGGCGTCCGGCAGACCGTCGTGGGCCAGTCGCTGGGAGCCCATACCGCGATCGCCCTGGCGCAGACGCGTCCGGATCTGGTCGGCGGCCTGGTCCTCGTGGACGCCAGCCCCAACCAGCGCCCCGAGGACGCCGCCCAGGTGATCGACTTCCTCGCCGGTCCGCAGGAGTTCGGCTCCCGCGAAGAGATCGTCGAGAAGGCCCTCGCCGCCGGCATCGGCTCGTCACGGCCGGCGCTCACCCGGGGCGTGGTGCTCAACACCCGGGTTCGCGACGACGGCACGGTCGTGTTCAAGCACCACTTCGCCAGCCCGCCGCCCGGCGCCCGGTTCAGCGTCGACTTCGGTGACCTGTGGCCCGGGCTGGACGCGACGACGATCCCGGTGCTGCTGGTCCGCGGGCGGTACGGGTTCCTCTCGCCGGAGGTCGTCGACGAGTTCCGCGCCCGCGTGCCGCGGGCCGAGGTCGTCGAGTTCGAGACGGGCCACAACGTCCAGGAACAGCAGCCGGCCGCGCTCGCCGCCGCGATCAGCCGCTTTCTCGCCGGCCAGGCGGGCTGAGCGAGTCCGCCGGCTCGACGGTGTCGCGGCGGCGGACCGCTCGAGGCACCGCTCTCCCGCGGCCGAGGCACCACGTCTCTCGCGCCCGCGGCACCGCACGTTCAGCCGCGGGACGAGGCCGGGGCGTCGTCGCCTGTCGAGATCGACGCGGCGAGGCGGTCGCGCAGCCCGGTGAGCTCGGCTATTCGCCGATCCAGGGTGGCGAGCCGTTCCCGGCTCCGGGCCAGGGCGGCCTCGCAGGGGCCGCCAGGACTGGCCGCGAACCGTTCGGGGAGTCGTCCGTCGAGGAACGCATCGAAGGTGGCGATGTCCTCCAGGGTGAACCCGAGGCTCAGCAGGGTGCGGATGTTCCGGATGCGTGCCAGGTCCGAGTCGCTGTAGTCGCGGTAACCGGCCGGGGTGCGCGCTGCGCGGATGAGGCCGTGCTGTTCGTACCAGCGCAGCGCCCGCGGCGTCGCCCCGACCGCACGGGCCGCATCAGTGATACGCATTCCTCAAGTCCACCACGACCAGGCCGGTGTGCCGACCGGCGAGCAGATCGAGCAGCCCGGGCACGGCGGAGTCCAGCCCATCCAGCCGCGTGTGGGCCAGGTGCATGGAGCCGTCACGCAGCCAGGCCGCGAAGCGGGCCGGCCACTCGGCCGCGAGGCCGGGATGGTCGGCGGCGGTGAATCCGGTGACGGTGAGGCGCTTGCCCGCGACGGCCATCGTGTCCACTGTCAGGGACGCGGGCTCGTGCGCGGCCTGGTGGGCCAGCGCGCCGCAGATCACGATCCGAGCCCGGGGCCGGGCCGCGTGGACCGCCGCGCGCAGCTGCGCACCGCCGACGTTGTCGAAGACCACGTCGACGCCGTCTGGGGCCGCGGCGCCCAGAGCATCGCCGATGGGACCGCGGCGGTAGTCGAGGGCCTGGTCATAGCCCAGGACGCCGGTGGCATAGTCGGCCTTGGCGGCCGAGCCGACGGTACCGATCACCCGGCCCGCGCCCAGCAGCCGGGCGAGCTGGCCGGCCACGCTGCCGACCGACCCGGCGGCGCTGGTGACCAGTACCGTCTCGCCAGCCGCCAGCCGTCCCGCGGCGATGAGGCCGGCGTAGGCGGTCAGCCCCGAAGACAGGTGAGCTACCGGGTCCGGGTACAGGTCCGGGTCCAGCCGCAGGAATCCGGAGGCGGGGCCCCACGCGTGCTCCCGCCACCCCGACCGGTGCCGCACCAGGTCCCCGGGCGCGAACCCCGGGTCGGTGGACGCGACCACCTCGCCGAGCGCCGGCCCGTGCAGCACCTCCCCGACCCGGTACATCGGCAGGGGAACGTCCTCGTCCGACATCAACGTCCGCATGGCCGCGCTCAGCGCCAGGTACGTGTTGCGCACCAGCACCTGCCCCTCAGTCAACGGCGGGACGTCCACCTCGACCAGGCGGAAGTCCGCGGGGACGGGCGTCCCCTGCGGACGGTGGGCAAGCAGGACCTGACGGGAGGTTCGAGTCGTCGACACGGCGGCGACGCTAAGCCCTGACGCCCACGTCAAGGTCAACGTGCGTCACGCGTTGACTTGGCTGCCTGATGTGCTGCCCAGTCCACGCTCCACGCTCGGACCGCGTCCAGCACGGGCTCGAGGCGGCGGCCGATGGCGGTGAGGGCGTAACGGACCTCCACCGGCCTGGCCACGGTCACCACCCGCTCGACGACCTCGGCCTGCTCGAGCTCCTTGAGGCGCTGGGAGAGCATCGCGTCGGTGATTCTCGGGATGTGCTCGCGCAGCTCGCCGAACCGCATCGGGCCGGCGAGCAGCTCGGCGAGGATCACTCCGGTCCAGCGCCGGCCGATCAGCTCGATGGCCGTGTGGAAGTCCAGGCCGCCGCCGGCGGCGGCCTGCGTCCCGTCCCGATCGCTGTTCGCAGCCATGTCGCTGACACCCTACCGTCGCGGGGTGTCTCTCGATCTTGCCTTGACTATGTTTTTCGTATCGAGCTATCTTATCAATAGTTCATGAGCGAGAGGATGCTGGATGTGCACCGTCGGCGAGATCGGCGCGGATGAAGGTCGGGCTCCCGGGGCCGGAGCAGGAACGATGGCCCGGTGGGAAGCGCCGCGTGAGGTTGGCGACGCGTGAGCCGGGACCTCGACATCGGCGTCACCTCGCTGTCGGACCTGCAGCCCGTGACCGTGGACGGCACGCGCCGCACCCCCCGTCAGCGCGTCGAGCAGATCGTGTCGCTCGGGGTGCTGGCCGACGAGCTCGGGCTGGATCACTTCGGGCTGGGTGAGCATCACAACGCGGACTTCGTCGTCTCGTCGCCGGCCGCAGTGCTGTCCGCCATTGCGGCCCGCACCTCCCGGCTGCGGCTGACCAGCTCCGTCACGACGCTCGGCGCCCTCGACCCCGTCCGGGTCTACCAGGACTTCGCCACCCTGGACCTTCTCAGTGGCGGGCGCGCCGAGATCATCGTCGGTCGCAGCGCCTACCCCGAGCCGTTCGCGCTGTTCGGGGTCGACATCGGGCAGTACGACGCGGTGTTCCAGGAGAAATTGGATCTTCTGATGAAGATCCGCGCTGAGCCGGTGGTCACCTGGCGAGGCCGGTTCCGGCCGCCGCTACGCGACGCGGTCGTCATGCCCAGGGCCGTCCAGGAGCCGCTGCCGGTCTGGCTGGGCGTCGGCGGAACCTCGGCCAGCGCCGCCAGGGCGGGCCGGCTCGGGCTGCCGATGATCCTTGGCTACATCGGCGGCACCCCGGCGCGGCTGCGCGAACTCGCCGACGTGTACCGGGAGGCCGGCGCCCAGTCGGGGCACGCCGACGACCTGCGCCTCGGCGTCGCCCTGCACTACTTCGGCACGTCGAGCGCTGGGGAGGCGATGTCGCTCTACCCCTACTACCACGACTTTCTGCGCCCGAAGCACCCCGGCGGCGGCGGCTTCGTCGTCGAACGCGAGCAGTTCGCCCTGGGCCTACGTCCTGGCCAGCACCTGATGATCGGCACCTCCGAGCAGGTCTCCGAGAAGCTCGCCGAGCTGTACGACGCGGTGCGCTTCGACCGGGTCCACGCGCTGATCGACTGGGGCGGCCTGCCCGAGGACGCGGTGCGCGAGTCGCTGCACCGACTGGGCGAGGTCATCGCGCCCGCCCTGCGCCGGCACGTCGCGCCGGGCCACGACCGCCAGCCCGCCGTACCTGGCTAGGCCGTCGTACGTGGAAATGCGAACAGTGGACAGGGCAGGCCCTGGAACGCCGGTTGTCCTATCCGTTCGGCGGTCGCGGGCCGAGGCGTCTCGTCCCCGCGTCGCCGGCTCGCGCCAGGGGCCGTTAGCCGTTCTCCTTGGCGATCGCCTCGCGCACCGCTGGGGCGATCTCCTGGGCCCAGCGGGCGACGGAAACGGCGTCCGGCGTGCCCCCGCCGGGCGAGAAGAGGAGAAAGCCGGATGCGCCGTGCGTCAGCACGGCCGCGGTCAGCTCCTCGGCCCACTGGTCGGCGGAACCGCCGGTCCACCGGCCGTCGCGGTCACGCGTGGCGGCCGCTGGGCGGTCGGTGATGCGTCCGGGCAGGTTGTAGACCGTGCGGATCGCATGCGGATCGCGCCCGGCGGCCGTCGCCGCTTCGTCGATGATCGGCCGTGACTCCCGGTATCGCTGGCTGAGCCAGTCCGCCGCGTGGCCCGGGATCCAGCCGTCGGCCACGCGGCCGGTGGCGGTCAGCGACTTCGGGCCGACCGATCCGGTCCACACGGGGACGGCGGCCACCGGCGCCGGCTCGATCTGGTCCACTCGGTAGTGGCGGCCCCGATGGGTGACCGGCGGACCGCCACCGGACAACCTCCTGATCAGGACGACCGCCTCCTCGAAGGCGTCGACGGCGTCACCCGGTGACAGACGAGGCACGCCCATGTCGGAGATCCGGTCCCACAGACCACCCACACCTACGCCAAGAACGATGCGGCCGCCGGAGAGCGCGGACAACGACGTCACCGTCCGCGCCAGCACGGGAGCGGGCCGGGTCGGCAGGTTGGTGACGTTGGCGAAGGCCGCGAGCTGCCGGGTCCGTCCGAGGACGAATCCGAGGGAGGCATACGCGTCCAGTCGCCCGCCGATGTAGGGATGGTCTGACAGCGAGAAAATGTCAAGCCCGTCGCGGTCGGCCTGCTCGGCCAGGCGCAGCAGCTCCGGCCCGTCGCCGATGCCGCAGTGCGCGCCAAAACCGAAGACGACTTCTCCTACAGACATTTTTCCGCCTTTCGTTCGAGGGGCTGCTTCGCCGTTCTGTCAGCCGCGCGGGACGTTTCGGCGAACGGGTCTGCCCTGAGATTCGGAGCGGGGAGTACACGCCGGGGCGCTGCGGCCCGATGCCCAGTTCGTCACGCCTGTGGCGCAAGTCGTCGCGCCTCTCCGACTGTCATGGGCCGGGACGCGGCCAGGAAGACCGCGCTGAGGGTGGTAGTGGCCGGGACACCATCCCGCCGGCGAGCCGATCTGGGGCTGGCACAGGAGCTGGGCGCTACCGCCGTGATCGGCGTGCCGGCTCGGCGGGAGGTGAACGGGTAGCCTGGCGCGGTGAGCGCCGCCCTGCCGCCCTCTCCTCGTACATCAGGTCAGGCGCCGCTGGAGAGGCTGGAGGCCGGCGTCGCGGCGCTGGTGCGTTGGAGCGAGAGCAGGCATATCCGGGCGGAGATCGCCGAGCGCTCGGGCTGCGAGCTGCCGCCGAGCGAACTGCGGTTGCTGGAGTTCTTCGACCTGGCCGAGCCGCTGCGGATCTCCGACATCGCCGAGTGCCTGCGGATCGACATCTCCACGGCTTCGCTCCAGCTGCGTCAGCTCCGCGAGAACCGCCTCGTCGAGGCGACTCCCGTCAAGGGAGACCGGCGCGTGAGCCTGATCGCCATAACGTCCAAAGGTCGTGAGACTGTCCGGAAGGTGCGCACCGCGCGGCACGCGCTCCTACGGGAAGTGTTCGCCGGCGTCCCGGACGACAGACTTGACCTGACGGCCGACGTACTGTTGCTCGTCCACGACCACATGCTCGCCGGCATGCGCGAGCTGTTCGGGACTGGCGCGACCGGCGGAACGGCTTCCCGCTAGCAATCGGGGCCGACCCGCCCTGACCCGTTAGCGCGCTGAAAGCCATTGGTGACTGACCACGCTAGGATGCCGCCGGTGATCCGGTGGGGTTTTCGGCGCTCTGGCACGCAAGAACCCAATTGCTCTACGAACGCCTTGACGATCCCAGAGGGCGGAGTCTGACGGACGTGGTGTACGGGGTGTGACTGGGAGAACACGGCTGAGGTGGTCGCTGACGGCTCGTTGTGGCCGGCTGGTGTGACTGCCTGGGTCGCGCCGCGGGCAATCTGGAGTGCCCTCGACCGCGCCCTGGTTCCGAAGCGGGATCGTGGCATTTTGGCGTGTCCATAGACAGCCTGAACCAACACACTTCGCCGTACTGCTGTCGATGTGTGTCAGATGATTGGGCCTATGGGGTCATTCATCCGCCACGGTCCGCCAGAGGCTGGTGGCAGGCAGGCCGTCCCGGCTGGTGGGAGCACGAGTCGGCGCGGGTCGGATGCCGCTTCGGCGTGCCCTACGCGTAGGTGACCGGCGTCATGCGGATCTTCTGGCCCGGACCTGAGTAATTTCGTTTCCTCGCTCTGGTACGCAGGAACGCAATCACCGTGGAATTGCCTTGGCGATCGCGGAGTCAACCCCGCTTGGAGCCCGGCCCGGGCTCGGTCGGGGCGCCGTCCGGGCGCTCGTGCGGCCGCGTGCTCGTCCTGTCCGACGTCAGAGTCACAACCAGCGCCGTTTCGCGCCCATGACGTCTGACCCGACGCCCGGGATCCTGCTGGCGCCCGCCGCGACGCGGGTTAGAAGCGACCGGCCGCCGCTGCGCGCTGCCCGCCCATCCATCCATGGGCTGTGGCGGGCGGGAAGCCGGGATCCGCCCCACAACCCATGACCGGATCCGATGCGAGACCTGAGTAATTAGGGTTCCTCGCTCTGACTCCGACGATCCCATTAGATCGTGAGTCGGGCCGGCGCCGGGTGAGACCGTCGGCACCGTCCCGATCATCGGTCGCGGGTTCTCCAATCGGCCGGGGTGATCCGTTCGGCGCGGAGATGTTTTGATAGATAAAAGTATCTGGCGTGACCTGGGCACGCCCTCGGCGGAGGGGAGCTGGCGTATGGCGACGGCTGTGATCACAGGCGGTACCGACGGCATCGGCAGGGGGCTCGCAGCGGAGTACCTCCGCCGCGGGTTCGAGGTGCTCGTCGTGGGGCGCAGCGAGAAGAAGGGCCGGGCCTTCGAGAACTCCGGCGACCGGGCACATTTCATCGCCGCCGACCTGAGCGAGGTGGCCGAGAACCGCCGCCTGGTCGAGTGGATCTCGCGGCGGCACCCGGTGATCGACGTGCTCGTGCTCGGCGCGCGTTACCACCTGCCAGCTCGCGTGGTCACCGCCGACGGGTTCGAGAGCACCTTCGCGCTGTTCTATCTCAGCAGGTTCCTGCTCAGCCACGGGCTGGTCGGCCCGCTGAGCCGCGCCGAGCACCCGGTCGTGCTCAACTTCGGTGGGGCCGGCCAGACCGAGCCGGTCCGGTGGGACGACCTGCAACTGGAACGCGCCTACCACGGCGTTGGGGCGATGGGGCACGCCGCCCGGCTCGACGACCTGCTCGGCCTCGACTTCGTCGAGACCTATGCCGACACGGGCATCAGGTATGTCCTCAACCACCCGGGGGTGGTCGTCACGAGCTTCGCCGGTGAGTACGACCCGGTCACCGCCGCGCAGGTCGACCAGCTGCGAGTGATCGGCAAGCCGGTGTCGACAGCCGTGGCCCAGATCCTCCCGTTCCTCGAACCGCCCGGACGGGAACGCCTGACCGCCGTGCTCGAAGGCCAGCGGGTGCCGCTGAAGCCGGCGCTGTGGGCGCTCGACGACGCGCGCCGCCTGCGCGACATCACCCTGGACCTCCTGGCCCAGTTCGACCGTCGGACCGACGGCTAGGGTGACGGCGAGAACGGCAGCACCGCCGACCCCGGCGTGACCCGGCGTCGCGCGGCAACAGCATTCCGGCCCATGGCCAGGCTCTGCCGGCCGTGGCGATCAGCTTGCTCTACGCCCGCGTCACCGGTGGCCGTCGGAGAACAGCCTCGCGACGTCGGCCCAGGCCATGCGCAGCTTGCGCGGCGCGCCCTGGAGCCGGGCCGGGTCCCCGCCGGGCGGTGATACAGGCGCCGTCCCCTCGTCGGTGGCTCCTAGCGCTTGGTAGAACCGCAGCGCGGCGGTGTTCTGCTGCAATACCCAGAGATACATCGCATTGTTGGCCCCGTGCCCGGCGACGGCGCGGGCGGCGCGATGGAGAAGCCGCGTGCCGATACCCGTCCGACGCAGGTCGTGGGTCACGTGCAGGTTGTCGACGAGGCTGCCCCACCGCGGGTCGTCGTCGAACTCGACGTGGATGAAGCCCACCACACGGGCGTCGTGCTCGGCGAGGATCGTCTCGTTGTTGGCCGGTACGCCCAGCCGCGTCGACCACACCGCACGGCGGTCGGCCGCCACGTCACCGTCGAGGAACGAGTCGGCATAGGCACCGCGGTAGTGGCGGCGCCAGCTGTCGGCATGGAGAGCCGCGATCTGCTCGGCGTCGTCCGCACCGGCGCGTCGGAACCGCACCGACTGGAGCTGCGGGTTTTGTCCATCGGGCGTGGCGGTGACGCCAAAGGACGAAGGCATGGCCGGGCAGCTCCTTGGGAACGCGGCTTGATCGACACCACGGGTGGTGGCGGGCCGGCGGCGGCCCGGCCACGGGTCGTCAGGTCAGGCGGGACCCGTCGGCCTGGTCGTAGGCCCGGATCTCGGACAGGCGACCGTCACGCAGCTTGGTGGTCCAGGCCGGGTCGGAGAGCAGGACGCGGCCGAGGGCGACCAGGTCGAACTCGCCACGGTCGAACAACTCCAGCAGCGGAGCGAGGCTCATGGTCGGTACCGCGCCCTCGTGGTCGCCGCGGAAGGCCGTCGGCACGCCGATCGAGCCGATCGCGATGGTGGGCAGGCCGGTGAGGTTCTTGGCCCAGCCGGCAAGGGTGCGCGGGGAGCCGTCGAACGCCGGCAGCCAGTAACGGCGGGTGGAGACGTGCAGCGCGGTGGCCCCGGCGTCCGCGAGCGGGGTGAGCAGCGCCGCGAGCTCGTCGGGGGTCTCGGCGATCCGGGCGTCGTAGTCGGCGCCCTTCCACTGGGAGAACCGGTAGATCACCGGGAAGTCAGGTCCCACCTCTCCACGGACCGCGGCGACGACGTCGGCCCCGATCCGAGCCCGGTTGGCCAGACTTCCGCCGTAGCCGTCGGCGCGGCGGTTGGTCCGCGGCCAGAAGAACTGATCCAGCAGGTAGCCGTGCGCCCCGTGCAGCTCGACGCCGTCGAATCCGGCCCTGCGGGCGTCGGCCGCGGCGCGGGCGAAGGAGGCGACCACTTCGTCGATCTCCGCGGTGCTCGGCTCGTCGCCGACCACCGTTCCGTCGGGCCGCAGGCCGGAAGGGGAGAACACCGCCGCCTCCGGGTGCGGCGGGGCACCCGCCGTGCGGCCGGCGCCGAGATGCCACAGCTGCGGGACGATCCGTCCGCCTACCGCGTGCACGGCGTCGGCGACCTGGCGCCAGCCCGCCAGCGCCTCGTCGCCGTAGAACCGCGGCACCCGGTCGCTGGCCCCGGCCGACGGATGATCGACATAGGTGCCTTCGGTCACGACGAGGCCGACGTGCTCCGCCCGCCGTGCGTAGTAGCCGGCCACGTCCTCGCCCGGCACTCCGTCCGGGGAGAACTGGCGGGTCATCGGCGCCATCACGAACCGGTTGGCGAGTTCGACGCCGGACAGCGCGAACGGCGTGAACAGCGCCGCCGCGTCCACCCCGTCCAACAGGCGCTCACTGCTCAGCGGGGACGCGGCCGCCGTGACACTCGCAGTCGTCGCAACACTCGAAGACACAGTCACATCGCGTCCAATCCGGGCATCGCCGCCGATGTTCCGTCCAGATCTGTGGCGTTCGCCCATCCCGCACTGTCCGGCGTCGCGGTGCCCGACCGGTCGGGGCGGCGGCGTTCCACGCGGCGTCTGGTCGGCTCCGGGTCCGTCAGCCTCACGCCGCTGACCAAGGCGACGCGCTTGGCCTTGTCTCGCCCGCGCCCAAGCCGATGTCGGCTAGTGCGCGCAGGGCGCTGCCCTGGGTGTCGTGGCTAGGACTCGTCCGTCAGCGGCCGGCGGAAGGTCACCATGGGGCGCCCCGGGCCGTTGTAATCCGGCACGGGACCGCCGACGGCGAATCCGAGGCGGCGGTGGAACGCGATCGAGCCGGTGTTGCCCGGTCCGGTGATCGCGTGGACCTCTCGGCAGCCCGCCGCCCGCGCGCGTTGGAAGAACTCCTCGTAGAGGCGGCGTGCCCAACCGCCGCGGCGCTGGTCGGGCCGCACGCCGACGAAGTGGATGTAGGCGATGCGTGGCTGAGATGGTGACAGGAAGGCGACGAGGAAGGCCGCCAGGCCGTGGTCGTCCTCGACGACCCGGCTGGACTGGTGGAAATGGTCGAGGAAGAGCCGCGGGAGTGCGGCGTCGATGGGCCGGCCCCACCAGTCGTCCGCCACCGCCGCGATGGTGTCGTAGTCGTCCGGCCGAGCTGCCCGGACCCTGAGGGCGTTCATCCGCCCACAATTCCCGATGCGGCCGGCCTGGTGCCCGCTGAGGCTGGCTCGACTGCTCCGCCGTACCGATACCCGAGGGCGCCGGGAAGAGGAGGGCCGGAGCGCGGCCGTTGACGAAAAGGTCGCCGATCTCGCCTGGTCAGTAGTGGATGGGGCCGGGAGTGCCGCCGCCGGCGGCGAGGGACTCGCCGGTGATGGCGGCGGCGACGGGTGAGGCGAGGAAGGTGACGACGGCCGCGACCTCGTCCGCCGTCACGACCCGGCCGATGACGATGCTCCTGGCCGCGGCGGCGAGCTGCTCCTCGGTCACCGTGATGGTGCCGTCGTGCCGGTCGGTCCGGGTGAAGCCGGGGTGGACGGCGTTGACGGTGACGCCGTGGGCGCCGAGCTCGTCGGCGAGGGTCTTCGTCAGCGCGACGATGCCGGCGTTGCGGATCGAACCGGAGACGAGGCCGACCTGGCGGGCGGCCACCCCGCCGATGTTGATGATGCGGCCCCATCGCTGCGCCGTGAAGTGGGGAATGACCTCCTGCGCGGTCCGCAGGTAGCCGAGCACCTTCACGTTGAGGTCGGCGGCGGCATCCGCGGTGGCGAGGGCGCGCACGCCCCCGGGGCCGCCCGCGCCGCCGACGCGGGCGGCGTTGTTGACCAGGATGTCGACCCCACCGAGCTCGTCGACGGTGCGAGCGACCAGCTCCCGCACGGCCTCGTCGCTGCCGGTGTCCGCCACGACCGGGACGACCACCCCGCCATCGGCGCCGGCGGCCAGCCGGGCCGCCGCCGCCTTGAGCCGCTCACCGTCGCGCGCCGCGATCACCACCCGGGCGCCCTCGGCGAGCAGCGCGCCGGCCACCGCCAGCCCGATGCCCCGGCTGCCGCCCGTCACGATCGCGCGTCGCCCCGCAAGTTCAAGATCCACGATTCATCCCCTGGCCCTGGCCGCCGCGGTGTCGGCGACGCTGGTGAAGTCATTGCCGTAGTAGCCGAGGTGCTCGGCCTGGAGGGTGCCGCGCTGGCCGGTGGCCTCGCGGTGGGCTAGCTCCTGCCGCACGAGCGGGAGGATGTACGTGCCGTACTTCTCGACGTCGACGATGCCGTCGTAGCCACGGATGGAGACGATGTCGGCGCCAGCGTCGACGTAGTCGAGGATCGCGGCCGCCACCGTCTCGTAGCTTCCGACCAGCGCGGTCGACGCCCCGGCCCCGCCGGTGGCGCTCGCCGTCGGGGTCCAGAGCGCGCGGTCGTAGCGCTCGGCGGCGCCCGCGAAGCCCAGCGCCCGCTGCGAGCCCTTGTTCTGCGGTGCGCCGTTGCCGCCGATCCAGCGGCGGGCCAGGTCCTGGCCCGCCCGCGCGCGCTCCGCGAGCACGCCGAGGATCTGGTAGGCCCTCTCCCAGGCCAGCTCGTCGGTCGCCTCGATGATCGGGCGGAAGGTGACCCAGATCCGCTGGCGGGGGCGGCCGGCCCGGTCGGCGATCGCGTGCACGCGGTCGATCTCCTTGCGGACCTCCGCCAGTGGCTCGCCCCAGAAGGTGAACCAGTCGGCCTTCACGCCACCGACCTCGAAGGCCTCGTTCGACTGGCCGCCGATCGAGATCGGGATCGGCTCGCCGGAGTAGGTGGCGAAGCCGGGGCCGAAGTCGTCGAACTTGTAGAACTCACCTTCGTGGCTGAAGGGCTCCTTCGCGGTCCAGGCACGACGCAGCACATCGATGTATTCCGACGTGCGCGCGTAACGACGGTCCTTCGGGACGTAGTCGCCCTGCCGCGCCTGCTCGGCGTCGCTGCCACCAGAGATGAGGTGGACGACGGCGCGGCCTTCGGTGAGCTGGTCCAGAGTGGCGAGCTTCTGCGCGGCGACGAGCGGGAAGGTGGTGTTGGGCCGCAGGGCGACGATCGGCTTGATCCGCTCGGTCAGCAGACCGGTGGCGGAGGCGACGACGAACGAGTCGGCGGAGTTCGCGCTGTAGCCGTTCAGCGTGTAGTCGAAGCCGGCCTCGTCGAGCGCCCGGACGTACTGGCGGTAGGCGGCCAGATCGACGCCGGACCCCGGTGGGTGGAGCTCGGAGCCGCCGCTGTAGCTGGTCGCGCTGACGAACTCGACCTTACGGGCCGCGGTCGCGGGGATCTGGCTGTCGAAGGCGGGGATGGTCACGAGGTCTCCGAACGGGATGCGCGGCCAGGCCGGCCACGCTGGCCGGACTGCTGGTCACCCCGTCCAACCGTCAACCCTCGCCCCGAATGCCTCCGCTACAGCCGTGTTGCCGCCAGAACACATCCCAGGGGAAGACCTTTGTCTAGTAGGTGTGCCAGGAGCGGCCTTGGTCGGAGGTCTTGGCCGGGCCTCGCCAGCGCAGGTCGGGGAGGTTGACGACGATCGCTTCCTGGGTGGTGCGGGCGATGACGACGACCGCCTCGGCCTCCGGGTCGGGGTTCTCCTCCCGGTGGGGCACCCACGGCGGTACGTAGATGTAGTCGCCGGGGGAGGTCTCCAGCCGGATCTCCTCGTCGTCGCGCAGGAAGACGAACGCCGGGTGGCCGGTGACGACGTAGATCCCGGTCTCGGACAGGCCGTGGTGATGGTTCGCAGACCGGGTGGCGGGAGCGACGTGGGTCTGGCCCATCCACAGTCGCTCCGTGCCGACCGTCGTGCCGGACAGCGCCTCGACCCGGCGCATCCCCGCTGTCTGGGCGGTGTGGGCGGACAGGCCGGTCGGGCGGATCTGGTACAGCCGACGGTGGAAGGCGTCGAACTCAGGCCCGGCCGGCTCCTCCGGCCCGGTCGCATCCTCCGGCTCGGGCAGCGCCTTGCCGGCCTTGCCGGCCTCGTCGGTCGCGCTGGGCTCGTCGGCTGAGGCCGCTGTTCGGTCAGGCATGGTGCCCCTCCTGAGGCGGTGGTTCGGTTTCCAGGTCCGACGGGACGGATCCAGTGATCAGGCGGGCGGAGCCGGGGCGGATGTCGTCGCCGGTGTCGGGTGTCCGGTGCGGAGGGCGTGCGCGGCCGTCCGCGCGAGGTCGGTGAGACGGCCGCGGTCCGCCGCGTCCAGCGAGCCGCAGCTGTCGGTGATCGCTTCGGCCACCGCGGTGCGGATCTGGGGCGCCAGAGCCGCGCCCTGTTCGGAGAGCGTCACCCGGCTGACCCGGCGGTCGGCCGGGTCGGGGGTCCTGCGGACAAGCCCACGCCGCTCGAGCCGGTCGACCATTCCCGTCACGTTGGTCTTGTCGCAGCCGAGCATGCCCGCGAGCTCGCCGAACGACGGGGCGCGGCTGTCCAGGTGCGCGCGGTTGTCCAGGTGGCAGAGCAGCTCGATCTGCTGGGTGGTGAGCCCGAACCGGCGGGCGATCACCCCGTACAGGACGTCCACCTGGCGATGCAGCGCGGACAGCGCGGCGGCCAGGTCGCGATCGGCCTTGCTGGGTTGCACCCACGAAGTCTACCTGGTCGACAGTTGACATCCTCGACCATATTTGTCGATGATATCGACTATCGGTGTACTGGACTATGGAGGCCGCGTGTCCGACAGGGTCGCGATCGTGACGGGAGGCTCGCGCGGCATCGGCCGCGCGATCGCGCGGCGGCTCGGCGCCGGCGGCGCGGACATCGTCGTCAACTACCGGTCGGACCGCCCGGCGGCCCTGGAGGTCGTCGCCGCGGTGGAGGCCGCCGGTCGGCGCGCCGTCGCCCTGGCGGCCGACGTCGCCGTCCCCGACCAGCTGCGCGGGCTGTTCGACGCGGCGCAGCGGCACTACGGCGGCATCGACATCGTGGTCAGCAACGTCGGGCTCGCCCGGTTCGCGCCGATCGCGGACACGTCTGACACCGACTACGACCAGATGTTCGCCACGAACACCCGAGCGACGTTCATGGTCCTGCGCGAGGCGGCCAACCGGGTACGCGACGGCGGCCGGATCGTCGTCGTGTCCAGCGGAGCGGCCGTGACCCATCGCCCCGGCGCTGGCGTCTATGCCGCGAGCAAGGCGGCGGGCGACGAGCTCGTCCGCGTACTCGCCCGGGAGCTTGGACCACGCGGGATCACCGTGAACAGCGTGCTGCCTGGTGCGACCCGGACCGAAGCGCTCACCTCGACCCAACCGCCAGCCGTGCTCGAACAGATCGCCGCGCAGAACCCGTTGCGGCGCCTGGGTGAGCCGGACGACATCGCCGAGATCGTCGCCTTCCTCGCCTCGGACGCCGCCCGCTGGCTGACGGGCCAGACCGTGCACGCCGGCGGCGGCCTCTTCTGATCGGGCACCGGGGAGCAGGTGCCCGCGCGCGGTCGGGCACTCATCCTGTGCGGCGCCACGGGGAATCCTGGCAGACGTCAGGGGCACCACCAGCGCCGTTTCGTGGCCCTGACGTCTGACAGGACGTCCGGATCTCCCAGGTGCCTACCACGACTGACGCGGCGGACTAGGCGCTGAAGGCGCGTAGGAAGGTGTCGACGCCGGCGGTGACGACCGCGTCGAGCTGTTCCGGTGGGGCAGGCCGGGTGCCCAGCGCGGTCAGCGCTGGCAGCTCGTCGCCGATCAGCGCGATGAACTGGTTGGCCGCCCGGACCGGGTCGGTCAGCCGCAGGTGGCCGGCGGTCGCCAGGCGGGCCAGCCGGCCCGCGAGCGCGTCGATGACAGGCGTCGCGGCACCGGCGCGAACGTCGTCGAGCAGGTCCGGGAAGCGCACGATCTCGGCGTGCAGGAGCCGCCGCAGGCTGGTTGACACGGGGTCGGCGAAGCAGGTGGTGAGCCTGCGGCCGAGCAGCGTCAGCTCGACGCGCAGGTCCTCCGGCTCGGCCGGGAAGGCCTCGAGGGCGCCCAGCGTCGCCGCGATCGCCTGGCGGCCGACCTCCGCCATCACTACGCGGAACAGGTTCTCCTTCGCGCCGAAGTGGTTGTAGATGGTCGGCTTCGCCACGCCGGCCGCGGCGGCGATGGCGTCGACGCTCGCCTGCGCGTAGCCGTCGCGCGCGAAGACGTCGAAAGCGGCTCGCACGATCGCCTGGCGCTTGTCGATGCGCCCGCGCGAGTAGGGGTCCCCGCCGCCGCCTTCGCCACTGCCCACGCCGCCCATGCTACGGTGCGGACCACACAAGTGAACTAGTCAGTTCAATACACCGAACTGGTTGGGACATTTGAGCGGTGGCGAACTGTGTCCGGCCCGGAAGGGTCCGGTGTGTACTGGAGGAGAAGCGATGAGATCGCTCGTCGTCGACCCGGCCGCGTCGTCCGGGCTGCGCATCGAGCAGCGACCGGAGCCGGCCCCCGGCCCCGGTCAGGTGCTGATTCAGGTCGAGGCGGTCTCGCTCGTCGACCGTGACCTCGTCTACGCGCCGCGGATGCTCGGCGCCGGCGGGGTGTGGGGCTTCGACGCGGCTGGAACCGTGGTCGAGGCGGCGCCCGACCCGGACGCCCCGGGCTCCGTGTCCGCGCTGGCCCCCGGGACCCGCGTCGTCACCCTGCTTCCCGCGCCGGGAGCCTGGTCCGAGCTGGTCGTCAGCGAGGCGGCCGACGTCGCGTCGCTGCCTGGCTCCGTCGACGCGGCGACCGCCACGGCGCTGGCCCTGCCCGGCATCTCGGCTCAGCAGTCGCTGCGCGAGGTCACCCCACGACCGGACCAGCACGTACTGGTCACGGGGGCATCCGGCGGGGTCGGCTGGTACGCCGTCCAGCTCGCCGCGCTCGCGGGCGCGCGGGTCACCGCCCTCGTGCGCGACCCGGCAGACGCCGCAGCGCTGCGCGAGGTCGGCGCGTCAGCCGTCGTCACCGACCTGGCGGACGTCGCTGGCTCGGTTGACATCGTGATCGACATCGTCGGCGGCGCCGTGCTCGCGTCCGCGGTGTTGCTGCTGGGCGAGGGCGGGGTGGCGGTCGCGGTCGGCGCGATCTCCGGCGAGCCGACGGTCCTCGCGCCGGACGCCCTGGCGAGCCCGGCGCGCCGGCGGCTGCAGGGCTACTGGGGCCACTGGCCGGTCGGCGGCGAGCTACGCGAGCTGACCGGACTGGTCGCCGCCGGCCGGTTGCGCCCGGCCGAGCACTCGCGCGTCAGCTGGCGGGCGGTCGACGACCTGGCCGCCGGCTATCTCGACGGGAGCGTCCGCCGCCGCCGAACCGTCCTCGCGGTCGACTGACACAAGATGACCACCTACTGGCCTTGACCTGCTGGAGTTTGGTGAGCACCGAATGCGAGCCAGAATCGGCGGTCTGGTGGGACGATGTGCATCACCGGGACGGGGTCGTGCCGCCGTCTTGGTCGATGCCGTCTAGGTGGTTTCGGACGCGGGGGGTGCCAGGTGAACGACGGCCTGACAGCCGTCGAGCTTGCCACCGCATTCCCGGACCGGGCGGCGGCTCTGCCCGTGTTGCGGCTCGCGGGCTTTCCTGACGTCCACATCCCGTTCGACGCCGCGACGCCGTTGCAGTTCTGGGACGCGGTGTGCCAGGCGCTGCGCGCCGGTGTCATGAAGGAGGGGCAGGCGCGGCTGTTCGCCGCGGCTCGTGCGCTCTATCCACACAATCCCGCGTTCACCGGGAACGGGACGGCCTCCGACGTCGCGCCCGGGCCGCCGGGCGTCGGGCCTGCTCCCGACCCGCCCTGGCAGCTGCCCCCACCGCCGGCTCTGGTCGTCGCTCGCCCGGAGCTGGAGGTCGAGCTGCTCGCGGCGCTGCTGGGCCCGGCCGGCCCGGTGGCTGGGAGGACGACCGGCATCGAGGGCGAGGGCGGCTTCGGCAAGACCACGCTCGCCGCCGCGGTCTGTGCCCGCGATGAGGTACGTCAGGCGTTTCCTGGCGGCCTGCTGTGGGTCGAGGTCGGGGAGGAACGCCACGGTGCCGCGCTGGCCGCCCTGCTCGATGACCTGGCCATCAGCCTGGTGGGTGCCCCGGCTGGGTCCTCCGACCCAGCCAGGGCCGCGGCCCGGGTCGCCGCCCTGCTCGAGGCCCGGCCTCCGGTGCTGCTTGTGGTCGACGACGTCTGGCGGGCCTCCCAGCTCGCCCCCTTCCTGGCCGTCGGCCGGGCCTGCGGACTGCTCGTCATCACCCGCATCCGTCGCGTTCTGCCGGTCGGTGCCCGGTCGCTGCTGGTCGATCAGATGGCCGACGACGAGGCTCGGGAACTGCTGTGCGGCCCGGTGGACGGGCTCCCCGAGCCGCTGGTGGCGGACCTGCTCGCCTGGACAGGAGGCTGGCCGCTGCTGCTCGGCCTGGCCGGTAGCCAGCTCGCCCTCGCCGTGCGGGAGCGCGCCGGCCTCGAGCAGGCCGCTGCCTGGCTTCTTCGGCAGTTGGTCAACGACGGGCCGGCAACCTTGGACGTGGCGGATGAGCGTGACCGCCAGTTCAGCGTGCGAGCCACCATCAACGCGAGCCTGTCCCAGTTACCCGAAGCCAGCCAACGTCACTACCTGGATCTCGGCATCTTCCCCGAGGACACCTACGTGCCGATCGAGGTCGTCGCGTTGCTGTGGGGCCGTGCCGGTGATCCTGATGGCCGCGAGGCCCGCAGGCTGTGCGACCGGCTGGTCGACCTGAGCCTGCTGCGCCGCCGGTGGAGCGACGACGGCCCGAGGTTCGGCCTGCACGACGTGCTGCGGGCTCACCTGCGCAGCGAGCTCGGCACGGCCGGGCAGAAAGCGGCGCACGCCGCGCTGGTCGCCGCCTTCCGCGTCCTCGTGACCGGCGCGGACGGGCGGGGCCGGTGGTGGCTGCTGCCCGACGGCCCGGTCGGCGACTACCTGACACGCCGACTCATGCACCATCTGCGCGCCGCAGGCCTGGTCGACGAGGCCGGCGCGCTCGCCTGCGACCCGCGCTGGATCGAAGCCTCGATCCAGCGCACCGGGTCCAGTCTGGCGGTCGAGGCCGACCTGGCGAGCACGGGCGGTGAACGGGCGCCTCTGTTCGGGCGAGTGCTGGCGGGCAGCGCCCACCTGCTGACCGGCGCGCCCCTGCCGGGTGGCCTCGGCCCGACCTTGGCGGCTCGACTCGCCACGATCCCCGCTCTCGCAGCCATCGCCGAGTCCTACGCCGAGTCCTTCGCTCATCCATATCTGGGCGTCGTCTGGTCGACCGAGGCCACCAGCCAGGCTCAGCGGCGCGTCCTGGCCGGCCACACCGACGCGGTGACCGCCGTGGCCTTCGCGTCAGACGGTCGTCTGCTGGCCACTGGCAGCCGAGACGGGACGGCACGGTTGTGGAACACGGACAGCGGCACCGAGTCCGCGGTTCTCACTGGCCACCCCGTCTGGGTGCGCGACGTGCGGTTCTCACCAGACGGCCGGCTGCTAGCCACCCTCGGCGATGACGCGACGCTGCGACTGTGGAAGATCGACCGCCCTTTCGAATCCGCCGTTCTGGTCCGTCACCTGAGCTCGGTCGCCGCGGTCGCGTTCTCGCCGGACGGCGGTCTGTTCGCCACCGCCGAGGACGGCCGCGTGCGGGTGTGGGAGGCGGCCAGCGGCGTCGAGCGCGCCGTACTGGTCGGCCACGTCGGCTGGGTGGTCTCGGTGGAGTTCTCGCCGGACGGCCGCCTGCTCGTCGCCGGGGGCGAGGACGGCTCGGTGCGGGTGTGGGAGACGGACAGCGGCGTCGAGCGCGCCGCGCTGACCTTTCGTGGCGGCCAGGCGCGGGGGGTGATGTTCTCGCCGGAGGATGGCCGTCTGCTGGCCGCCGCTGACAGCCACGGGACCGTGTGGCTGTGGGATATCACCAGCGGCGCCGTGCGCGCCGTCCCTGACGACTCCCGAGTTCAGGCGGCGGAGTTCTCCCCGGACGGCAGGGTGCTGGCCACCGCCGGTGGCCTGTTGGAAGGGTCAGTCCGGTTGTGGGACACCGCCGGCGACGCCGAGCTCGCCGGACTCGCCGGTCACAGTCGGTCGGTGCGGGCAGTGGTGTTCTCGCGGGATGGCCGGCTGCTGGCCACCGGTGGGGACGACGGGACGGCGCGGTTGTGGGAGACGGACCGCGGTGCCGAGCTCGCGGTGCTGACCGGTCACCTCGGGGCCGTGGCGGATGTGGCGTTCTCGCCAGACGGCCAGCTGCTCGCCACCGTCAGCGACGACCGGACGGCACGCCTGTGGGACGTCTCCGGCGACATCGGACGCGCCACAGTACCGGCCGGCCTTGGAGAGGTACGGGATGTCGTCTTCCGCCCGGATGGCGAGCTGCTGGTCATCGTCAGCCCCGACGCGACGGTACGGCTCTGGGAGGCACGTAGCGGCATCGAGCGCGCCGCCTTCGCCAGCCACAGTGGCGGCTGGGCGGCCGTGATGGCGTCGTCGCCGAGCGGTGATCTGCTGGCGATCGGCGCGGAGGACGGGACGGTGACCCTCCGGGAAACCGCCGACGGCACCGAACGCGCCGCTCTGAACGGCCACACCGCACTGGTGATCTCGACGGTGTTCTCATCCGACGGCGCGTTGCTGGTCACCGCTGCCGACGACAACACGGTGCGGATCTGGGAAACCGCCGACGGCGCGGAACGCGTGGTGCTGGCTTTTGCCAGCGGCCCGGTGCAGGTATTGGCACTCTCACCGGACGGCACGCTGCTGGCTACTCGCCAATACGGGGGGCCGGCGAGGCTGTGGGACACGACCAGCGGCGCCGAGCGGGCCGTTCTGGGCAGCCCCGACAACACGGGGCAGGCCGTGGTGTTCTCACCGGACGGTCGGCTGGTGGCCGCGTCCGGGGACGAGGACGGGACGGTGCGCATGTGGGAAACAGCCAGCTGCACCGAGCTTGCCGTGCTGGTCGGCCACGCCGGCTGGGTGCAGGAGGTGGCCTTCTCGCCGGACAGCCTGCTGGTGGCTACGTTTGGCGACGACGACGGGACGGCGCGATTGTCGGAGACCGCCACCGGGGTCGAGATCGCCATGCTTACCTGCCGCCTCGGAGGCGTGGAAAATGTGGTGTTCTCACCGGACAGCCGACTGCTGGCGACCGTCAGCGATGAGGGAATAATTCAGCTGTGGGATACCGCCAGCGGGGTCGAACATGCCGCATGGGCCGCTGGCCGATATGCCGCAATGACGTTCTCGCCGGACGGCGGGCTGCTGGCTTCTACTGGCCCTGAGGACGGCACCGTGCGGCTGCGGGACGTGGCCACCGGCACCGAGGTGACCGCCTTGAGGGTCGGCATGAATGTCTCCGGGATTCGATGGCGCGACGACTGTCTCTGCTGCACCACGACTCTCGGCGCCGTGCTGCTTCGCTGCCATCGCTAGCCAGCCCTGGTCCAGCCTGTCCGGCAAAGCACGGCTCTATGGACCGGTGCCCGGTGCCTGGCGTCTCTGTTCCTCGCGACACGGTGGCCCCGTCAAACTTGGATCAAGGTCGCGAGGTCGCCGAGCGAGAGCGGCCTTCTGATGCGTCTCCGTTACCTGGTTAGTCGGCCGGTCTGTCGGCGCGTGGGCCGCCATCGGCCCGCAGGCCGTCGAGCATCACGGTCGTGAGGTGGTCGTCGGCGCGGGCGCCCGGGCGGCAGAGCATGACGTTGAGCAGGCCGACGACCTCGGCGGGCGGGATGTCGGCGCGCAGCGACCCTTCGCGCTGCGCCCGCGCGGCGATCTGCGCCAGCAGGGCGTTGAGCTCCGTGACCAGGTCCTGGACCTGGGAACGCGGTGGCTGGCCGCCGGCCAGCTCCTTGATCAGGGCCAGCGGCAGGTCCGTGCAGCGCCGCACCAGTTGGAGCAGGACCTCCCACCCGGTCAGGCTCCGGGCCTGTTCGGCGTGGCCCGCCGCGAGCAGCTGCCCGACGGCGTCCGCGGCGATGTCCTCCAGGAGGGTCCGCCGGTCCGGGAAGTGCCGATAGAGCGTTCCGACGCCGAGGCCGGCCGTGCGCGCGATCTCCTCCATCGACACCGCCGCCCCGTGCTGGGTGAGCAGCCTGCTCGCGGTGGTGACGATGAGCTCGCGGTTACGGCGGGCGTCGGTGCGCACGACGGCGACCCCTTCGATCGAACCCCTCAACGAAACGGAACTGGAGGTTCATGTTACGGTCCGCCTGGTAGCGGAACCGGAACGTCCGATTCACCTTGGAGGGATCGTGAAGATCGGTCTGTACGTCAACGGGGTCGGCCCGAGCCCACAGGCGCTCATCGACCAGGTCCGGGCCGCCGCGGCCGCCGGCCTCGACAGCGCCTACTTCAGCCAGATCTTCTCCTGGGACGCGCTCACGGTCGCCGCCCTCAGCGCTCAGGCGGCACCGGGCCTCGCGCTGGGCACGGCCATCGTGCAGACCTACCCCCGGCACCCGATCGCGCTTGCGGGACAGGCGCTGACCGTGCAGGCGGTCAGCGGGCAGCCGTTCACGCTCGGGGTCGGCCCGAGCCATCCACCGATCATCGAGGGCATGTTCGGCTACTCGTACGACAAACCGGCTCGGCATGTCCGCGAGTACCTGTCGGCGCTGCTGCCGCTGCTGCGCGGCGAGCAGGTTGATTACCACGGGGAGACACTCACCGCGACCGGCGCGGTCGACGCGCCGAACACGCCACCGCCGTCGGTGCTGCTGTCCGCGCTCGGGCCGGTGATGCTGCGGATCGCAGGCGAGCTCGCCGACGGCACCGTGACCGTGTGGACCGGTTCCGAGCTGATCGGGGACTACATCGCCCCGACCCTCACCGAAGCGGCCACGAGTGCCGGGAGGCCGGCTCCCCGGATCGTGGCGACGGTGGTGGCGAGCGTGACCGCGGATCCCGACGCCACCCGGCGGTGGGTCGCCGAGCAGGTCGGGTTCGCCTCCCAGTTCCCGGGCTACCGGGCCGTGCTGGAGCGCCAGGGACGCTCGGGTGTCGAGGAGACGGTCATCGCCGGTGACGAGGACGCGGTGGCGCGGGCCCTCGGTGAGTTCGCGGCGGCCGGCGTCACCGAGCTGGTCGTCGGCCCGGTCGGCGACGAGCGGGAGTGGACCAGGACGCTGGAACTGCTCGCCGCGCTGCGTGGGGAGCTCGCCGCGGTGTGACCTGATGCGCCGCGCCCGGCACGTTCACCCTGCGCGCGGCCGCCCCCTCATCGTGTCCGACGTTGCGGGGAATCCTGTCAGACGTCGGGGCCACGACCAGTACCGTTTCGTGGCCCCGACGTCTGACAGGACGTGCAGGATCCCCAGGTGCCTCCACGACGCGCGAGGGGAGCAGCCAGGCCGCTGCTGGGTCTGACTCGTCGAGCGGGCAGACAGAGCCTTGCCTAAGGCAACGCTAAACCGGCTCCAGTGGCCGGTACGGCTTGCCGGGAAGCTCCACGATGATGGTGTCGCTGGGACGCACCGTACCGCCCTGTCTCACGATGCTCATGATTCCGGCCTTGCGCACGATATTCCCCGCCTCATCGCGGCCCACGACCTGCTTCAGCAGCCCCTCCTGGAAGTTGTCGATCTGGCGGCAGGGATTGCGCAGACCAGTGACCTCCACGACCGCCTCGGCGCCGATGTGCAGCAATGTGCCGACGGGCAGGTCGAGCAGAGCGATGCCACGTGTCGTGATGTTCTCGCCGAGTTCACCGGGCGCTACCGTGAATCCTTGCCACCTACCTCGGCGAAGAGTTCCTCGTGGATGAGGTGGACCTGCCGCAGATTGGGCTGGGTGGGATCCCGCGCGACGCGTGAGCGATGCCTGACCGTCACACCCGCGTGCACGTCCCCTTCTACCCCGAGCCCGGCCAGCAACGTGATGCTGTCCCGGTTCGGCTTGGTGAACGAGTACTGGCCTTTGCTGCTGACCGCGGTCACCGTCGCGCCCATGTTCTTCACCCTCACAAGCGAAGCCCTGATCGCCGCCGGCGTGTTGCCGGCGTCGTGATTCTGCCGCATTCGCGACGACGGCGACACGGTCACGGCGATCTTCAGGGAGCGGGGGAGCGGGCGCCTGCGTCACTGGTACAGGCCCGGCTCGGGCTCCCAGCCTTCGAGTACGTGGCGGCCGATCTCGATGTGCTTCCAGGCGACCGGGTCGTGCAGCGAGAGCGTGCGCGCGTTGCGCCAGAAGCGGTCGAAGCCGAGCTCGCGCCTCGCGGACCGGGTGCCCATCAGTGCGAAGATCTCCGAGGTCGCGCGGACGGCGGCGCGGCTGGCCGTGGCCTTGGCGGCGTAGATGGGCACGGCCAGCTGCGTGCGGTCGACCTGGCCCGCCTCGAAGGCGTCGAGCAGGTCGCCGGTGGCGATGACGGCGGTGTAGGCGGCGACGAGATCGGCGGTCAGCTCGCCGGCCAGGGCCCGGACGGTGGGGTCCTCGGAGGCCTGCTCGACGTCGGCCGACGGCCATGGTCGGCTGCGGTCGCGGACGAACGGCGCGGCGGCGCGCAGCGCGGCGATGCCGAGGCCGACCAGCTCGGCGGCGAAGCCCGCCTGGAAACGCGGCCCGGAGTGCGGCATGAGCCCGGTGGCCAGCAGGCCGCCGAGCAGCGGGGAGACCTCGACCTCGGTGAAGGTGATGGTTCCCGACTCGGTGGCCCGCTGGCCGAGCGCGTCCCAGTCGTAGGCGATGCGTACGCCCGGCGCGTCCGGCGGCACGAGGAACGTCCTGACGCCGTCCAGCGGGTTGGCTGCCCCGGCGACCGGGTCGAAGGCGGCCACGGCGATCAGGTCCGAGCCTGCGGCGCCGGTGGTGTAGATCTTGGTGCCGTCGAGCAGGTAGGAGCCGTCGTCGCGGCGGTGCGCGAGCGTCGTCATCGGGCTGTCGACGCGCCGGCCGTTCTCCGCCGCGGCCAGGCCGATGACCTGGCGCTGGGTGACGAGCAGCTCGCCCAGCCGGGTCCGCAGCTCCGGGCCCGCGGTGATGTGCAGCTCGCGGACGCAATCCTCATGGACGCGGAAGATCTGCGCGACGGAGCTGTCCGCGACGGCCATGCGCACCTGCGCCTCCAGCGTCAGCCGGTGTGACGCGGCGATGCCGCCGAGCTCGCGGGGCAGGGAGGCGAAGGTGATGCCCGTCGGCTTGAGCGCGGTGATCGACGAGGCCGGGTAGCGCCCCCGCGCGTCGTGCTCGGCGGCGGCCGGCTCGACCTGCTCGTCGAGCACGGCCTGAAGGCGGCCGAGAACGCCGCGCTCCTCGTCGTTCAGACGCGGTGGTGGGAACGCCCGGTCCAGCAGCCCGCGCGCGGCGAGAGCGGATTGCACGGAGGTGGTCATGCGTCGACTCCCGGTGGTGGGTTCGGCGCTGCGGCCGAGTGCGGCGACACGTGGGGTGAAAACTGTCGAAAAGGTACCTTAACCAGCGGTTTTGTAGAATTCTCCCGTGGCTTCGCCCGGGACCCGCTCGTCATCCTCGCCCGACCCCGAGGTCCTCTGGTACCTCACCGCCCCGGACGGCCGCGCGCCATGGTCACCCAGTGGCGTGCGCGACGTGGACTTCGCCTACCTCAAGCAGCTCGCGGGTGCCATCGACGGTCTGGGTTTCGATGGCGCGCTGCTGGCCACCGGCCCGCACGACGTCCACATCCTGGCCGCCGCCCTCGCCTCGCACACCGAGCGGATGCGCTTCCTGCTGGCCGTCCACCCGCCGCTGTTGTCACCGATGCTGGCCGCCAAGATGACCGTCACGCTCGACCAGTTCACCCGCGGGCGCGTCCTGCTGAACATCGTCAACGGTGACGCCGCCACGCTCGCCTCGATGGGCTCGACGCTCGCCCACGACGACCGCTACCGCTACACCGACGAGTGGATCCCGGCGTGGCGGGCCGCCGTCGCCGGCGAGGTCGTCGACGTCGAAGGCGACTTCGTCACGGTGCGGGGCGGCAAGCTGGCGCTGCCGTCGGTGCAGAAGCCCACGCCACCGCTGTGGTTCGGCGGAGCGTCGCCTGCCGCGGTCGAGGTCGCCGCGCGCCACATCGACACCTACCTCGTCTACGGCGACACCCCGGCCAACACCGCCGAGCGGATCGGCCGGGTCGCGGCGCGTGCCGCCGAGCTCGGGCGGACCCTGCGCTACGGGATCCGGCTGTACGTCGTCGTCCGCGACACCGACGAGGAGGCCTGGGCCGAGGCCGCCCGCATCCTGCGCACCATGGACCCGGCCGTCGTCGCCTCGATCCAGCGGGCGTTCGCGGGCACCGATTCGCAGGTCCAGCAGCACCAGCTGGCGCTGCACGGCGGCCAGATCCCGGACGACCCGCGAGCGCTCGAGTTCGACGACGCGCTGTGGTCGGGCTTCGGCCTGGTGCGCCCCGGCGCGGCGACGGCGATCGTCGGCTCGCCCGCGACCGTCCTGCGCCGGCTGCGCGACTTCCAGGCCGTCGGCATCTCCACCTTCATCCTCTCCGGCGTCCCGCTGCTTGAGGAGGCGTACCGGTTCGCCGAGCTGGTGCTGCCCGCCCTCCAGGAGACCGAGGGCCTGCCTGGCGGCGACGCCGCGCTTGGCTACGGCACGCTCGTGGGGGAGGGGCGGCGATGAGCGGGCACCCGCCGGCGGGCGGTGCGACGCACCCGCTGCGCTTCGGCGTCTGGGCGCTGATCAACGGGACCTGGGCGTCGCTGCACCACCCCGACGACCCGCCCGACGCCAGCTACCTGCGCAACCGGCGGCAGATCGTCGAGGCCGAGGCGCTCGGCTACGACACGACGCTGGTCGCCCAGCACACGATCAACCCTTGGAGCGACGAGCTCGACGGCCTGGAGGCATGGACCGCGTCGGCCGCGCTGGCCGAGGCGACGGAGCGCATCGAGATCATCACGGCGATCAAGCCGTTCCTGTACCACCCGGTCGTGCTGGCCAAGCAGGCCCTGCAGATCGAGGAGATCAGCCAGGGCCGGTTCGCCATCAACCTGGTCAACGCCTGGTACAAGCCCGAGATCGAGAAGGCCGGGCTGCCGTTCCTCGAACACGACGAGCGCTACGCCTACGGCCGCGAATGGCTGACGGTCGCGCGCTCGCTCCTCGAAGGCCGGCGCACGACGTTCCACGGCCGGCACTTCGACGTCGACGGCTACCTGCTGCGCCCCGAGGACCGCTTCCGGGACCGCCCGCGTATCTATCTCGGCGGCGAGTCCGAGCCGGCGCGCGCGCTGGGCGCCGACCTCGCGGACCTGTACTTCATCAACGGCCAGCCGATCGAGCGGGTGCGCGCCATCGTCGCCGACGTCGCGAGCCGTGGGCGCGCCGGCCAGCCGCCGCTGCGCTTCGGGCTGTCGGCGTTCGTGATCGCGCGCGAGACCGAGGCGCAGGCGCGCGAGGCACTCGCGTTCGCCTGGGAGATCGCGGCCAGGGACGAGCCGAAGGTGGCGGAGATGTTGAAGCACATCGACACCAAGGCGGTGATGTTCCAGACCCACGCCCAGTTCCCCGCGATCGGCACCAACGGCGGGACCGCGGCCGGCCTCGTCGGCACCTACGACCAGGTCGCCGAGCGGATCCGCGACTTCCACGCCGAGGGGATCGAGACCTTCATGCTGCAGTTCCAGCCGTTCGAACCGGAGATGCGGCGGTTCGCCGAGGAGGTCATCCCCCGGGTCCGCCGCCTGGTGCCATCCGCCGGTGGGGGATGGGCGGTGGCGCCGTGAGCCACGGGGCCGTCGGCGGCGAAGCCGTCGGTGCGCACGTCGTTGGCTCCGACGCCGAGGCGCTCCAGATCGCCGACGCGTTCGCCGCGACGCTGCGCGACGGCGCGGCCGAGCGCGACCGGCAGGCGCGGGTGCCGGTGGAGGAGCTCGCGGCGCTGGGCCGCAGTGGGCTGCTCGGACTGACGGTGCCGGCGCGCCTCGGCGGCGCCGACGTGTCGGCCGTGACCCTCGCCGAGGTGTTCCGGCGGCTCGCGGTCGCGGACCCGTCGGTGGCGCAGGTGCCGCAGAACCACTACGTGTTCGTCTCGGTCCTGCGCCACGACGGCACCGAGGAGCAGCAGCGGCGGCTGCTGGGCGACGTGCTGACGGGCGCGCGGTTCGGCAACGCCCTGTCGGAGCGCGGCACGAAGCACGTCATGGACATGCGGACCCGGCTGCTGCCGGCGGCCGACGGGACGCTGCGCCTGAACGGCACCAAGTACTACTGCACGGGCGCGTTGACGGCGACGTGGATCCCGGTGTTCGCGCTCGACGAGGCGGACCGGCTGGTGGTCGCGTACGTCCCGCGTGACGCGGACGGCGTGGAGGTGCTGCAGGACTGGAGCGCCTTCGGGCAGCGGGCGACGATGAGCGGCACGACGCGGCTGACGGACGTGGCCGTCGCCCCGGAGAACGTCGTGGCGCACTGGCACACGTACGAGCGGCCGCAGGTGGCCGGCGCGTTCGGCCAGATCCTGCACGCGGCCATCGACGTCGGCATCGCGGGCGCCGCGCTCGCCGACGGCGCGCGGTTCGTGCGCGAGCAGGCCCGGCCGTGGTTCGAGGCCGCCGAGGAACGCGCCGCCGACGAGCCGCACGTGCTCCTGCGCTTCGGCCAGCTCGGCGCCAAGGTCCACGCCGCGGAGGCGCTGCTGCGGCGGGCGGCCGAGACGCTCGACGCGGCGGCCGCACAGGGGCCCCGGCCCAGTGCCGAGGCCGCGGGCGCGGCGTCACTGGCGGTGGCCGAGGCGAAGGCGTTCGGCGGCGACGTCGCCGTCGAGGTCGCCAGCGAGATCTTCGGGCTGATGGGCGCCTCGGCGTCCGACGCGGCGCACGACCTGGACCGTCACTGGCGCAATGCCCGTACGCACACCCTGCATGACCCGGCGCGCTGGAAGTACGTGCACAACGGCAACCACATCATCAACGGCGTGCTGCCACCGAACCACGGCCTGGTCTAGGCGCGCGTCGTGGCAGGGATCCGGGCGGGTGCGCGGCCACGCGCGAGCCTCGGCCGTCGACGACGTGCGGTCAGCGGCGCTCGGCCAGGTACCCGGCGAGGTGGTCGATCACCTCGCGCGCGTCGTCCTCGATGCCGTGGATGAAGGTGGACTTCCGCCGCCGCAGCAGCGGCAGGCCCAGCGCGTACAGGCCCGGGACGCCGAGCACGCCGCCCTCGTGGCGCAGGCGGCCCTTCGCGTCCAGGGCCGGCAGGTCGAGCCACTGGTAGTCGGGTCGGAAGCCCGTCGCCCACACGATCGCCCGGATCTCCCCGCTGCCCAGGTCGAGTCGCAGCCGCGTCGTCTCGGGCACCTTCGTCGGCGCGAACCGCTCGGGACCGCCGAGCTCGCCGCGCGCCCGGGCCCCGTCCACTCGGGCGCCGTCCATCCGGGCCCATTCGTCGAACGTGTCCAGCAGGCGTTCCAGCTTGAGGTCCGCGAGCGAGAACAGGTTGCGCAGGCCGCCGGAGAACAGCGCTTCGCCGTCGCGCACCGCCGCCCAGCGGCCCACCAGCTCGACGCCCATCGCGGCGAGCGCGTTGAGATCGAGCGTCCGGCGCTCGGGCGTCCCGACGAGCTGCGGCGAGGGCAGCCGCCGCGCCCGGGTGAGGTCGTCGACCTGATCGTGCCGCTGGTCCCACACGCCCGACGCGTCCATCCACCACAGCACGTCGCGCCCGCGGTACAGGCGCGGCAGCCGCACGTGCTCGCCCACCGACAGGGTCACCGGCCGGCCCGACCGCGCCAGCTCGGCCGCGAGCTGCACGCCGGTCGCCGACGCTCCGACGACGAGGACGCCGCCGTCGGGCAGCTCGTCGGGGCCGCGGTAGTCGAACGGCGTCAGCTGCTCGACGGCCGACGGCACCGCCTCGGCGAACGGCGGCACCGTCGGTCGGTTGCAGGCGCCGCTCGCGATGACCACGGTCTGGCAGCGAATCTCGCCGTGGCTCGTTATGACGTCGTATCCGTCATCTGCGTGTCGCACCGACGACACGTTCGTGCCGGTGCGGACGGGAGCGCGCGAGACTTCGGCGAAGCGCTCGATGAACCCGATCACCTCGCCCATCGTCATGTAGCCGTCGGGATCGGGGCCTTCGTAGCGCTGGTTCGGCAGGTGGGTCTGCCAGTTGGGAGTGAGCAGCCGCAGGGAGTCCCAGCGTTCGCGTCGCCAGGAGTTCGCCACCTCGCCGCGTTCGAGCACGACGTGGTCGACCGACCGGTCGCTCAGGAAGTGGCTCGCGGCGAGGCCCGCGTGCCCCGCGCCGATGACGACGGTGCTGGTGCGCTCGATGGCCGGCCTCCTCGCAGCTAGTTCCACCCGTCTGACCAGTGTATTGTCGAGAATCCCCACGGGGAATCTGGGGAATAGGACTAGAGGGGGCCACGCAACATGACCACGGCTGACAACGGAGTCAACGTCCAGGCGCTGCTCGACGCGCGCGAGGTGCTGAAGGGCGCGCCCGAGGCCGCGCAGTTCACCTGGCGGGCATCCTCCACGTGGAAGCAGGGCGTCCACAGCACGACCTCGATCCAGGGCTTCCACGGTCTCGGGGCGGAGCAGAGCCACAAGGCCGAGACGGTGTTCGACGCCGACCACCCCGAGGTCTTCGCCGCCGAGGACAACGGCATCACGCCGATCGAATACCTCCTCGTCGGCCTGGCGAGCTGCCTGACAGCGGGCGTGGCGTCCGTCGCGCAGAACCGCGGCATCCAGCTGCGCTCGGTCGAGGCGCAGCTCGAGGGCAAGCACGACATCCGCGGGATCCTCGGTGTCGACAGCGACGTTCGCAACGGCTTCAACGACATCAAGGTGACCTTCACCATCGACGCGGACGCCTCGGAGAAGGACATCGCCGCCCTGGTGGCCCAGTCCCAGAAGCGCTCCGCCGTGTTCGACGCGCTCACCAACCCCACCAACGTGACGGTCGAGGTCGCCTGAGCGTTGAATGCGTCCGTGGCGTCAGCCTCGGCGAGGGCACCCGGCTCGGTCGGCAGTGTCGAGACGCGCTACCTCGACCTGCCGAGGCCGGTGCGTCTCGACTGCGGACGGGAGCTGCACCCGGTCCGGGTGGCGTACGAGACCTACGGCGCGCTCGCGCCCGGGCGCGACAACGTCATCCTGGTGTGTCACGCGCTGAGCGGTGACGCCCACGCGGCCGGCGTCTCGCGCACACCGCCCGAGCAGAGCACCCGCGACGGGTTCGGGGCGCGGGACCGCGACGGCACCGCCGGCCCGGGACTCGGCTGGTGGGACGGGATGATCGGCCCCGGCAAGGCGTTCGACACCGACCGGTTCTTCGTCGTCGCCACCAACCTGCTCGGCGGGTGCCGCGGCACGACGGGGCCGTCGTCCGTCGACCCGGCCACCGGCCGGCCGTACGGGTCGGACTTCCCGGTCATCACCGTCGCCGACATGGTGCGCACCGAGCGCGCCTTCCTGGACGAGCTCGGTATCGAGCGGCTCGCGGCGGTGGCCGGTGGCTCGCTCGGTGGCATGCAGGCGCTCGAGTGGGCGATCCTGTTCCCCGACCAGGTCGACGCCGTCGTGGTCATCGCCAGCACGCACGCCCTGTACCCGCAGGGCCTGGCCTGGAACGCGATAGCCCGTGACGCGATCATGCGGGACCCGGACTGGCAGGGCGGCCACTACTACGGCACGGGCCGTGCGCCCAGCGCGGGCATGGGCCTGGCGCGGATGGTCGGCCACGTCACGTACCTGTCGGCACCGGCGCTGGACGACAAGTTCGGCCGGCGCCTGCAGTTCTCCGACGACATCCGCTACACGATCACCGAGCCGGAGTTCGAGGTCGAGAGCTACCTGCGCCACCAGGCCGACTCGTTCGTCCGGCGCTTCGACGCGAACACCTACCTCTACACGTCGCGCGCGCTGACGTACTTCGATCTCGGCCGGCAGCACGGCGGCGGGTCGCTCACGCGCGCGCTCGCGAACGTCTCGGTACGGGCGCTGCTGATCGCGTTCAGCTCCGACTGGCTGTACCCACCGGCCGCGTCGGCGCAGATCGCGGACGCGCTGCGGGCCCTCGGCAAACCGGTCGAGTTCCACGTGATCGACGCGCCGTACGGCCACGACTGCTTCCTGCTGGAGGAAGCTAGGCAGACACCGATCATTCGCCGTTTCCTGGAGAGGCCTTCGTGACCGACCAGTCCGCCCGCGTCGAGGAAGCTCGTGCGTTCGGGTTCGAGACACGGCAGCTGCACGCCGGGCAACGACCCGACCCGAACACCGGCGCGCGCGCGGTGCCGATCTTCCAGACGACCAGCTACGTGTTCGAGGACCCGGAGTCCGCGGCCGCGTACTTCAACCTGCAGGAGTACGGCAACACGTACTCGCGCATCATGAACCCGACCGTCGCGGTGTTCGAGGAACGGGTGGCGAACCTCGAGGGCGGCGTCGGCGGGGTGGCGTTCGCCAGCGGCATCGCCGCGCAGGCGGCCGCGCTGTTCACGCTGCTGGCGCCGGGTGACCACGTCGTCTCGTCCTCGGCGCTCTACGGCGGGACGGTGAACCAGCTCAAGCACCTGCTGCGCAAGATGAGCGCCGAGCTGACGTGGGTCGATCCGGACGATCCGGCGGCGTGGCGGGGCGCGGTGCGCGCGAACACGAAGGCCTTCTTCGGCGAGACGATCGGCAACCCCGCCGGGAACGTGCTGGACATCCGGACCGTGGCGGACATCGCGCACGAGCACGAGCTGCCGCTCCTCGTCGACAACACGTTCGCCACGCCATACCTGTGCCGGCCGATCGACTGGGGCGCCGACATCGTGATCCACTCGGCGACCAAGTTCATCGGCGGCCACGGCACGAGCATCGGCGGCGTCGTCGTCGAGGCCGGCACCTTCGACTGGTCCAACGGGCGGTTTCCCGTCATCGCGGACCCGTCGCCGGCCTACCACGGCCTGCGGTTCCACGAGACGTTCGGGACCTACGGCTACCTGATGAAGCTGCGGGCCGAGACCCTGCGCGACCTCGGCGCGACGCTCGCGCCGCTGAACGCGTTCCTGTTCCTGCAGGGGCTCGAGACGCTGTCGCTGCGGATGGAACGCCACGTCGAGAACGCCCGGGCGGTCGCGGCGTTCCTCGAGTCCCACGAGCTGGCGTCCAACGTGACCTATTCCGGCCTGCCGACGAGCAAATACCGCCCGCTGGTGGACAGGTACCTGCCGCGCGGCGCGGGCGCGGTGTTCTCGTTCGACTGCGCCGGCGGCCGCGACGGCGGCCAGGACCTCATCCGCGGCGTGACGCTCTGGTCCCACCTCGCGAACGTCGGCGACGCGAAAAGCCTGATCATCCACCCGGCCAGCACCACGCACCGCCAGCTGAGCGACGACGAGCTCCGGGCATCCGGCGTCGGGCCGGGGACGGTGCGGCTGTCGGTCGGCCTCGAGTCCGTCGAGGACCTGATCTGGGACCTGGAACAGGGTTTCGCGCACGTCGCCGCGGCAGCGGGAAAGAGGTAGCGACAACGTGACCGATCTCGGGGACGACGTGACCGATCTCGGGCGCTACCAGGACCCGCGAACGATCCAGCGCGTGCTGCACACCGCGCGGACGGTCGCGGTCGTGGGGCTGTCGAGCAACGAGCTGCGGGCCAGCTACTTCGTCGGCTACTACCTCAAGCGGCACGGCTACCGCGTCATCCCGGTGAATCCCCGGGAGACGGAGATCCTCGGCGAGCGGTGTTACCCAAGCCTGGCCGACGTGCCCGTGCCGGTGGACCTCGTGAACGTCTTCCGCGCGCCGGACGCGCTGCCGGCGATCGCGCGGGAGGCCGTGGCGATCCACGCCAGCGCCCTCTGGTGCCAGTTCGGTGTGATCAACGAGGAGGGCGCGCGGATCGCCGAGGAAGGCGGTCTGACGGTGGTCATGGACCGCTGCCTGAAGATAGAGCACGCGCGCTACGCGGGCCGGATGCACTGGCTCGGCTTCAACACCGAGCGCATCACCTCCGTCCGCGCCGGGCTCCAGTAGCCGGCAGGCGGACGTTCGCTGCCAGCGTCACCTTCGCGGACTGACTCCGTCAGCGAGAGAGAACGCCTCATGGTCGAGACGCCACGTGTCGTCCGTCGTCTGGCAGAGGTCGGCTCGCCAGCTTGCCAACCTGCCGCGAAGCGTCGCCACCAGCATGCCCGACTCGGACCAGACAGTGCCGGCGCCCGCGCGTTCCGCCACGGCGGCGGCCTCTTCCGCGACGGCATAGGCGTCGCGACGGGAGGATTTCCGGTACAGGAATGTCGCGTACCTGAGCGCGCATTCGAGTCGGATCGGATCAGCCGGTCCCAACATCGACGCCGCCGACTGAGCCTTCTCATAGAGGTCCGTTGCCCGTGCGACGGCGGCGGCGTATCCCTCGGATGATTTGGTCAGCGGCACCGCTTTGGCTGCTAGTTCGGCCTGAGCCGTCAGCGCCTTGACATCCATCATGGATAGTCCTCGGGTCAGAGTTCTCGGCTGGGAAAGATCCACAGCCAAGCCCCCCCTGACGTGTCAGACCATAGCATCGCGAAGACGGGCCGTCGGCCGAACGCGGTATCGGCATCGGGCATCGAGGTGGCGACGCGACGTGGGCATGGCCACGATCGCCCGATGACGGCCGCCGCCGCGACGGCACTGTGCTGCGCCGGGGATCCTCGTCGCGGTCAGTCGCTCGTCCGGTAGTGATCCCGCATCGCCGGGTAGTAGTCGCGGTCGAAGTCGACGGCGGCCGGGTCGCCACCGGTCTCCGCCGCGATCAACCGGTCGAGGTAGTACTCCCACCCGGGCCCGATGTTCTCGGCGGCGTCGGGAGCGATCCCCGGCTGGGAGAAGGTCAGGGTGGTGACGCCGTCGGTCTCGGTGAGCTCGAGGTCGAGCAGCCAGCCGTCGTCGCCGGCGCGGGTGCTCACTCGGAGCACGTGTGGCGGCGTGCACTCGCGGATCTCCACGTCGGACGGCGGCCCGTCGCCCTCCTCCGTCATCCGCAACTTCACCCGGCCCGATGCGGGGTCTCCGGTGAAGGGGCCGATCCAGCGGGCCAGGCGCTCGGGCTCGGTGACCGCTGCCCACACGTCCCACACGGGCGCGCGGAACGTGCGCGTGAGGACCAGTACGTGTTGTTCGCCCCGTCGCTCGATGCGGCCGGTCGGCTTCGGCGTCATGCGGTCTCCTGTTCGGGCTGGCGTCGGGTTGTCGCGGCGCGGCGGTCGCGGCCGGCGCGGCGCACCTCCGTGTCGAGGGCGTCGAGGGCGTTGCCCGACAGCAGTGCGCCCAGGTCGGGCGCGGCGAGGCCGGCCAGGAACGCGCGGACCTCGTCCAGCCCCGCCGGGCGCAGCGTGTAGTGGCGTTCGCGGCCTCGGTCGACGACGTCGACGAGACCTGCCTCGGTCAGCAGCCGCAGGTGCTTGCTGACCGCCGGGCGGGACACGTCGTACGGCGCGGCCAGGTCGACCACCCGCCGCGGCCCGGCGGCGAGTCGCCGAAGCAGCGACCGCCGGACCGGGTCCGCGAGCGCGCCGAAGACGTCCACCCGAAAATGGTAACCTTTCAGTTACCATTTCGGCAAGGAGCTGGTGACCGCCGCGCCGCCGCTCGCGCCGGTCGCCTTGATCGCGCTGATCGCCCTGGCCCGGATCTCCGACGCGGCCCGCGGCCCGCGGCCCGCGCCCGTGCTGGCGCGCTCCGGGCACAAACGGGTGTTCAGCGGCGTTCAGGTGGTCAGGTGCGCCACCGTCGAGGGGACGAGATGCCAGAGACCTACAGCAGGGACCCTGCGGCCATTTCGCGGCTTACGCCGGAGCAGTACCGGGTGACCCAGGAAAGCGGCACCGAGCGAGCGTTCACCGGTGAGTACTGCGACAACAAGCGGCCGGGGATCTACGTCGACGTCGTTTCCGGCGAGCCTTTGTTCGCGTCGGTGCACAAGTTCGACAGCGGCACCGGCTGGCCGAGCTTCACGGTGCCGATCGAGCCGGGCAACGTGATCGAGAAGGTCGACACCAGTTACGGGATGCGGCGTACCGAGGTCCGGTCGGCGCACGGTGACAGCCACCTCGGCCACCTGTTCGACGACGGCCCGGCGGACGCCGGCGGCCTGCGGTACTGCCTGAACTCGGCGGCCCTCCGCTTCGTCCCGGTGGACGAGCTGGAGAGCGCGGGCTACGGCGCCTATCGGCAGCTTTTTGAGGACAAAGAGGGGAAGGCGGAGTAGATGAGCACCGCGACGGAGAAGGCCGTCCTGGCCGGCGGCTGTTTCTGGGGAGTCGAGGAGCTCGTCCGCAAGCTCCCCGGCGTGCTGGACACCGAGGTGGGTTACACCGGCGGCGACGTACCCAACGCGACGTACCGCAACCACGGCACCCACGCCGAGGCACTGGAGATCACCTTCGACCCGGCCAGGATCTCCTACCGGGACCTGCTGGAGTTCTTCTTCCAGATCCACGACCCGTCGACGAGGAACCGGCAGGGCAACGACGTCGGCCTCAGCTACCGGTCGGCGATCTTCTACACCGACGAGGAGCAGAAGCGGGTCGCGGAGGACACCATCGCGGACGTCGACGCCTCCGGCATCTGGCCGGGGAAGGTCGTCACCGAGGTCGCTGCGGCCGGTCCGTTCTGGCAGGCGGAGCCAGAGCACCAGGACTACCTGCAGAACTACCCGGAGGGCTACACCTGCCACTACGTGCGGCCGGGCTGGAAGCTCCCCCACCGCGCGGAGTCGGCGGCACACTGACCGCTCCTGACTGACCGCTCCTGATCGAGGGGCACCCCGCGCCCGGGTGCCCCTCGCCTCGACGGCTACCGGCTACCCCTGGGAGTTCGGTCTGGGCGGGGTCAGCCGGTCAGGGATTCCCGTCGGAGGTCTCGACGGTGGCCAGCTCGGTCAGGCCGCTGATGCGCAGGGCTGGTAGCAGGACCGGGTTGCAGACCAGGTGCAGGTGCTCGGCGTGCACGAACAGGGCGTTGATCGCGCCGCTGTCCAGGTAGTCGACGGCGGTGAGGTCGACCACCACCGGGGTGGCCTCGACCACCGCTGCGGCGAGGGCGGCGCGGAACTCGGGCAGGTTGGTCATGTCGATCTCACCGCGGGCGGCCAGGATCGGCCGGCCGTCGGGGTGGCGATCGGTACGCAGGGTCAGCGGGCTGCTCACGTGGCGATCCTCGCGTACATCTCGACGATGGTCCCCCCCTCGGTGGTGTCGATGGTGACCCGGTACATCAGGCCACGCATCAGCGCGATCCCGCGGCCGCGGTGCTCCCGCGCGGTGGCCTCGGGATCACGGGGCTTCCAACGCCCACTGTCGGTAACGGACACCCACAGCCGGTCGGCCAGCGCGGCGGCGCGCAGCCGGATCATCCCCGCGGGGTGGTCACGGTGGCCGTGTTCGACGGCGTTGTTGCAGGCCTCGCCGATGGCGATCAGCACGTCGTTGATCTGCTGGGTGTCCAGGTCGCAGCGCCGCAGCCAGTTCCGGACGGTGTGCCGGACCGGGGCCAGCTCGCTGGCCGCGGCCACGAAGTCGACCTCCAGCGGCCCCGGCGGGCGGTAGAGCAGCAGCGCCACGTCATCCTCATACCCGTCCTCGGGAGCGAGGGTGGCCATCAGATGACTGGCCAACTCCTCCACCGGCATGGCGCGGCCGTCGTGGACGGTGGCCGCCGCGCGGGCGATGCCCTCGTCCAGGGAGCGGCGGCGGCGTTCGACCAGCCCGTCGGTGTAGAGCAGCAGGGTCGCGCGTGCCGGGATCACGAGGCTGTCCTGCCCCCGGTGCTGGTCGACGCGCAGCCCCAGAGGGATGCCGCGGCCGCCGTCCAGGGTCGAGGTGGTGCCGTCGGCCCGTACGAGAATCGGTGGCGGATGCCCGGCGCTGCTGTACGCCAGCTCGCCGGTGACCGGGTCGAGCATGGCGCAGAAGACGGTGGTGCATTCCGCTCCGGGCAGCAGCGCGGCGAACCGGTCCAGGCCGGTCAGGGCCCGCGCGGGGCTGGAGTGCTCCAGCAGCAGCGCGCGGCAGGCGCTGCGCAGCTGGCCCATCACCGCGGCGGCGTCCAGCCCGTGGCCCACGCAGTCGCCGACGACGATGCCGATGCGGTCCCTGGCCAGGGGCACGGTGTCGTACCAGTCACCGCCGACCTGCAGCGGGCGGATGGCCGGCTGGTAGCGCACCGCGAACCCGCCGGGCAGGCTCGCGGGCCCCAGGATGGCGTGTTGCAGGGCCACCGCGGCCTCGCGCTGCTGGTCGATCTCGTACACCCGGTGCAGACCCTGGCCCAGCCGACCGGCCAGTACCGACAGCAGCGCATGGTCCTCGGCACCGACCGGGCGCCGGCCGAGGTCGATCCACACCACCAGCACCCCGCCGGGATAGCCGACGGTGACCCCGGCGCGGCCGGGCTGATGGAGCTGGGGGGTCAGCAGCGGTGCCTCGCACAGCCCGGACAGCTCCTGCCGCAGCCGTGGCGTCAGCTCGGGCCACCGGCTGTGGTCGCTGGTGTACAGCAGGTCCGGTTCCTCGCGGTGGCCGGTGGAGCTGGCGGGAAAGGCGGCGATGACCACGCGGGTGGCCGACCAGGTGCGGCGCAGCTCGGTCACCGCGGCGGCCAGGGCATCGGGCACGGTGTCGGCCTGGGCGAGCTGGTCGGCGAGCGCGGCCAGGGCGGTGTCGCGTTGGACGGCGAAGTGCTCGGCGGTGATGTCGCGGACGGTGCCCACGATCACGTACCGGCCGGTCTCCGGGTCCTCGACCCGGTTGAAGGTGGCCCGCAGCCAGACCCGGTGCCCGTCGCGGTGGACCAGCGGGAGATCGGCCGCGCCGGTGACGCTCTCGACCAGGCGGGAGAACTCGCGGCGGACCCGCTGGTAGGCGTGCGGGTCGGTGTCGGGATCGGGCCACCAGGGCAGCGGCGGCCGGTAGGGAGCCCCTTCTGGCCCGTAGCCGAGGATCTCGGCGAACGTGGCGTTGATCTCGATGACCGTGCCGTCGGGGTCGCTGACGAAGAACCCCTCCTGCAGCGAGTCCAGCAGGGCGGTGCGCCACCGGGCGTGCTGGCTGCGCAGCCGGGCCAGCTCCACGTTGGCCCGTACCCGCGCCAGCAGGTCGGCCGCGGCGAACGGTTTGACCAGGTAGTCGTCCGCGCCCGCCTCCAGCCCCTCGATGGAGGCCTCCTGGTCGGCGCGCGCGGACAGCAGCAGTATGGGGACGCTCGCGGTGCGCCCGTCCGCGCGCAGCGCGGCCACCAGGCCCAGCCCGTCCAGCCGGGGCATCATGACGTCGCTGACGACCAGGTCGGGCAGCTCGGCGCGGATGGCGTCCAACGCGGCCTGACCGTCGGTGACCGTCCTGACCTGGTGCCCGGCGCTCCAGAGCAGACGGGTCAGGTACTCGCGCATGTCGGCGTTGTCGTCGGCGACCAGCACCCGCGCGGGCCGGTCCCGGCGGCTGGCGTCGGCCGTGACGGATGGGTCGGGTGCGTCGGCCCGCGCGAGGAAGGCCTCGCCGTTCTGCTCGGCGCGCTGGCCGTCCGCGGCCGCGGTGCCGGGCAGCCAGCGCAGCGCCTCCCGCACGAACGGCTCGGCGCTCACCGAGGTCGTCACCGCCGCCCCGCCATCGTCCACGGCGTCGGCCGGCAGGTGGGCGTGGCCGAAGGGCAGGCGAATCGTGAAGGTCGTGCCCTGGTCCTGCGCCGAGGAGGCGGTGATGGCCCCGCCGTGCATGCCGACGAGCTCCCTGACCAGCGCCAGCCCGATGCCGCTGCCCTCGCTGGAGCGGGACCGGGCGTGCTCCACGCGGTGGAACCGCTCGAACAGCCGTGGCACCTCCGCCTCGGCGATGCCGACGCCGGTGTCGGCGACCGTGACGACCGCCTGGTCGCCCTCGGCGCCCACGCGGACGGCGACGGCACCGTCGAAGGTGAACTTGACCGCGTTGGACAGCAGATTGAAGATCACCTTCTCCCACATGCCACGGTCGACGTAGACCGTGGCGGGCAGCGGGGGACACTCCACGTCGAACCGCAGCCCGGCCTTCTCGATCGCGGACCGGAACACGCTGGCCAGCTCCCCGGTCAGCGCCGCCAGGTCGACCGGCTGGTAGGTGGCCCGCATGCGCCCGGCCTCGATCCGGGAGAAGTCCAGCAGGGCGTTGACCAGCCTGCCGAGACGCAGCCCGTTGCGGTGGATGACCTCCACCTCCTCCCGCACCGCGGGCTCGGCGTCGGCGAGGTGGGTCCGCAGCTCCTGCACCGGCCCGGTGATCAGGGTCAGCGGGGTGCGGAACTCATGGCTGATGTTGGCGAAGAAGGCGGTCTTGGCGCGGTCCAGCTCGGCCAGCTCCTCGGCCCGCCGCTGCTGAGCCCGATAGCTGCGGGCACTGAGGACCCCGGTGGCGACGTGCCTCGCGACCAGGTCGACGAAACCGCGGTAACGCTCGTCCAGCGGGCGATACCGGTTCAGCGCGGCCACCATGAACCCCAGCGGCGCACCGCCGTGCTGGAGCAGCGGCACGACCAGCGCCTGGGCCGGCGGCCGTGGCCAGTCGCCGGCCGGCAGCGCGCCCCGCGCCGATCCGTCCGGCGCCGGTCCGTCGAGTGGTGGGCTGTCGAGGTCGACGAGTACCGACTCGCCCCGGGCCGCCGACGCGGCAGGCCACACCCCGGCGTCGTCGGCCGTCGGCAGGTACCGCGGGGCGGCCGGATGACCGCTCGCGATCCCGGTCGTCGCCGCGAGCCGCGCGCCGCCGTCGTCGTCGCACAGGTAGGTCAGGGTGAACGGCAGGTCGCGCTGGTTGCGGCCCAGCTGGTCCGCCGTGAACTCCAGCATCTCCTGCTCGGTGCGCAGCACGCTCGGATCCGAGCCGAGGTTCCGCAGCGTGGTCATGCGCCGCTCGCCGATGACACGTTCGGTGTCTTCAATGACCACACACAGCATCCCGACGACCGCGCCCTGATCGTCGCGCAGTGGGCTGTAGGAGAAGGTGTGGTGGGTCTCCTCCGGATATCCCGAGCGTTCCAGGAAGAGCATCAACCCCTCGTCCCAGGTGGCCTGGCCCGTGGCCAGCACCCGGTCGATACGGGGGCTGATGTCCTCCCAGATCTCCTCCCACACCTGGCCAGCCGGGCGGCCCAGCGCCCACGGGTACTTCTGTCCCAGGGTGCCGCGGCGGTAGGCCGCGTTGCAGAAGAAGGTCAGCCGCGGGCCCCACGCCATCCACATCGGGAACCGCGACGACAGCAGGATGCTCACCGCGGTCCGCAGGCTCTGCGGCCATCCGGACGGCTCGCCGATCGGCGTCGCCGACCAGTCGACCGCCGCCAGGTCCCGGCCGACCTCCTCGTCGGCGGCGAACACCCCAGCCGCCGTCGGGGCGACCGCTCGCGCCCCGCCGTCGGCTCCACTGCTCACGGGGCCGTCCTCTCGCCCTTACGGCGGAAAGCCTCTCCTGACGACACAGCGGAAACAGTGTTCTGGCGCCATGCCCAACACCGACCGCTTCCGAGCGGCTCGCTTCCGAGCTGGCTCGCTTCCGGGCCAGCTCAGGTGGTCAGCGCGACCTCGCCAGCATGCGCCAGTCCGCGTCTCGGAACCTACCAGACGAGTGACCACTACCCGCCGGGAAGATCAACATCCGGATCGCCGGCCACCAGGCCACTCCCGCGCGGCCGGTCCGCGGGTCACGGTATGAGCAGCCACCGGCCCCGCTGGCCGCCGCCGGCGACCTTGTCGTACGCCGACGCGGCCTCGGCCAGCGGCACCCGGCCGGCCACCCTCAGCTCCAGGACGCCGCCGGCGGCGAGGGCGAGCAGGTCGGCCAGCCGGGAACTGTCGGGCCGGACGTTCACGATGCCGACCTCGATGCCCCGTTCCGGGGACGCGGGGGACGCCGAGGTCACCCCGGCGAACGTCCCGCCGTCGCGGATCGCCGCGAGGGCCGCCGCGTGCAGGACGGCGCCGTCGACGACGGCGTCGAACGTCGGCCCCGGCAGCTCGGTGACCAGCGCGCGGGCCCCGGCTCGCAGCACGAAGTCCCGGTCGGACGCGCGCGCCAGCCCGGTGACCGTCCAGCCGGCGTGCGCGGCCAGCGCGATGGCGTATCCGCCCACGGCACCGGCGGCACCGGTGACCAGCAGGGTCCGCCCGCCAGCGGGGCCCAGCCGGTCGACCAGCTGCGCCGCGGTCAGGGCGTTGAGGGGGAGGGAGGCGGCGGCGACCGGATCGAGGCCGGCGGGCAGCGGCGCGGCGCCCGCCGCCGGCACGACGGTCTCCTCGGCGTGCGCGCGGACCGGGGCGGCGAGGTTGCCGTGGGCGGCGGCGACCGGGTCGCCGACCGAGAAGCCGGTGACGTCGGCGCCGATCTCGGTGACGACGCCGGTGAGGGACCAGCCGAGGCCGACGGTGCCGGTCAGCCCGAAGATCGCCCGGCCCGGTCCGCCCGCGAAGAGGGTGTCGACGGGATCGACCGAGGCCGCCGTCACCCGGACTCGCAGGTCACCGGGGCCCAGCGGGGGCAGGGTCACCTCCTGGAGGGTGGGCGCGGGGGTGTCTGGCGTGGAGACGAGAGCGAGCGTCATGGCGGATCTCCTTCCGGTGCGTGCGCCGATCGGTGCACGGCACCACCATCGGTGCCTTACTCTCTGATGGGAAGAAGGCACTCTGAAGTGGTGTAGGCACCCGGAGGTGAGCCATGGACGTGACCACTGTTGAAAGACCGACTGCTGACAGGCCAACGGCGCGATTCGACGCGTTCCACCCCTCCTGCCCCAGCCGGCGGCTGCTCGACACGATCGGCGACAAGTGGGTGAGCCTCGTGATCGTGGCGCTGGGTCTCGGCGGCCGGATGCGCTATTCCGAGCTCGCCGCGCGAATCGCCGGCGTGAGCCAGAAGATGCTGACCCAGACGTTGCGGGGTCTCGAACGAGACGGGCTGCTGACCCGGACGGTGACTCCGTCGGTGCCCGTCCGGGTCGACTACGAGCTCACGCCGCTGGGCCTGTCCCTGCTGGACACGATTCGCCATCTCAAGGAGTGGGCCGAGGCACACCTGCCCGAGGTCGACGCCGCGCGGGCGGAATACGACCGGAACCGTCCCTGACCTGACGCTCACCGGTGTCGGCCTGGCGAGTCTCGCGGCTGGGGCAGGCGGCGGACCAGTCGACGGTGAAGCCTGTGACGTCGAGGCGGGCGGCGGCGGTCAGCGCCGCCTCTGCCTCGGGTCTGCCGCCCCGGGAGGCCGCGACCAGGACCGCGCCCTCGCCAGCGGCCATCGTCCTGGGCAGGCAGGCGGTGGCGAGCGCGACCAGGACGGCGTCGGGGCCGAGCTCGACGAAGGAGGTGACCCCGTCCCGGCACAGCCGGGCCACGCCGTCGCCGAACCGCACGGGACCGCGTACGTGGCGCACCCAGTAATCGGGTGACGTCAGCTCGGCGTCGGTGGCCAGCTCGCCGCTGAGGTTGGACACCACCGGCAGGGCCGGCGCCTGGTAGGTCACCCGCTCGGCCACCGCCCGGAATGCGTCGAGCATGCCGTTCATGTGGGGCGAATGGAACGCGTGGCTCACGGTCAGGCGTCTCGTGCTCCGGCCTCGGCCGGCCCAGCCCGCAGCCACCGCCTCGACCATCTCCGCGTCCCCGGCCACCACCGTGGCCATGGGCCCGTCGACCGCGGCGACGTCCACCTGGCCGGCGAGCCGCGCGATGGAGTGGCGGACCTCGGCCTCCGACGCGTGGATCGCGACCATCGCCCCGCCCGGGCGGCACTCCTGCGTCAGCCGGCCGCGGGCGGCGACGAGCGCGCAGGCGTCGTCGAGGCTCCAGACCCCGGCGAGGTACGCCGCGACGAGCTCGCCGATCGAGTGCCCGACCAGAACGTCGGGTACGAGGCCCCAGGACTCCAGCAGGCGGAACATCGCCGTCTCGAACGCGAACAGCGCGCACTGGGCGTATGCCGACTGGTCGAGCGCCGCCGCCGCCGGCGATCCCGCGGCGGCGAACATGACGTCGGCCAGCGGGCGTTCCAGCCGCCCGTCGAACCGGGCGCAGACCTCGTCCAGCGCCCGGCCGAACACGGGGTAGGCGTCCCGCAGCTCACGCCCCAGCCCCGGGCGTTGGCCGCCCTGCCCGGTGAACAGGAAGGCGGTCCGGCCGAGGGCGACGCCCGGGCGGACCTGCCCACGGACCGCCCCACCCGCCGGACGGCCGTCGGACAGCCTGGCGAGCGCGCCCGCCAGCCGCCCTCGGCCGGACGGACCGCTGGGGACGACCGCGACCGATCGCCAGGGGAGCCGGCTGCGGCGCGCCAGGGCGTGTGCCACGTCGAGCGGGTCCGCGTCGGGATACCGGGCCAGATGGTCGCCCAGACGGGCCGCCTGGACCCGAAGCTCGGCGTCGGTCCGCCCGGACAGGATCACCGGCACGACCGGCACGACCGGCACGACCGGCACCGCGGGTACCGCCGTGGCGCCGGGTGACGGCTCCGAATTCTGGTCGCGACCGGGGCCGGTCGGTTGCGCGTCGACAACAAACGGAGGATTTGCTCCGACAGGAACCGGCATTTGTCTAAGCTAGAACGCCGCCTTTGCCGCTAATACCCCTGTAAGAGGGTATTAGCGGCAAAGTGGGCGGTGCCGGGTGGGGGTGCCGGTCGGGACGATGCTTTCCGGCGGTGCCCGGCACCTCGGCGCCGGGGGCGCCGGGTGTGCCTACCAGGCGAAGTGCTCGGGTGCCGTCCGGTAGCCGGGGAAGATCTCGTCCAGCCTGGCGAGCGCCTTCTCGTCCAGGCGCACGTCGAGTGCCCGGACGGCGTCGTCGAGCTGCTGCCGGATGCGGGGACCGACGATCGGAGCGGTGACGGCGGGCTGGTGCAGCAGCCAGGCGAGCGCGACATCGCCGGGCTCGTGGCCGAGCTCGGCGGCGAAGTCCTCGTAGGCCTCGATCTGCGCGCGCTTGGCGTTGAGGGTCTGCGCCGCCCGGCCTTCGAGTCGCCGCAGGCCTTCGCGCTCCTTGCGCAGCACGCCGCCCAGCAGCCCGCTCTGCAGCGGCGACCACGGGAGGATGCCCAGACCATAGTGCTGGGCGGCCGGGAGGATCTCCAGCTCGATGTCGCGGGTGATCAGGTTGTAGAACGGCTGCTCGCTCGACAGGCCGACCAGCCCGTGCTGGGCCGCGGCGGCCTGCGCCTGGGCGATGTGCCAGCCGGCGAAGTTGCTGCTGCCGACGTAGAGGATCTTGCCGGCGGTGATGGCGACGTCGATGGCCTGCCAGATCTCGTCCCACGGGGTCGCCCGGTCGACGTGGTGGAACTGGTACAGGTCGATGTAGTCGGTCTGGAGGCGGGTCAGGCTCGCGTCCAGGGCGCGGCGGATGTTGAGAGCCGACAGCTTGCCCTCGTTGGGCCCCTCGCCCATGTTGCCGTAGACCTTGGTGGCGAGCACCGTGCGCTCGCGGCGCCCTCCGCCCTCGGCGAACCAGCGGCCGATGATCGACTCGGTGGCGCCCACGCCGTCCCCGAGGCCGGAGACCCCGGCCGAGCGCAGCCCGTAGACGTTGGCGGTGTCGAAGAAGTTGATGCCGTACTCATGCGCCGCGTCCATGATCGCGTGTGCGTCGACCTCGTCGGTCAGCGGGCCGAAGTTCATCGTGCCCAGGCAGAGGCGAGACACGGACAGACCGGAACGGCCGAGGTGAGTGAACTGCATCCTGAGCGGGATCCTCTCTGGTGACGGAGACCAGCGGACACCGCGCTCGGGCGGTCCCGCGGGCACCTGGCCAGTCTCCAACTTCGAGTGCGCTCCAGGTCAAGCCCGCGGCGCCCGTCCGATCGGAACACGACCCGGCGGCGGTGCGCCAGGCGCGGCCGGACCGCGCGGCCGGCCGTTACGTGGTGCCGCGAACCTCGGCGATGGCCTCGCGGGCGGGGGCGCCGGTGACGTCGCGGGCGGCGAGGCCCGGGTCGTCGATGCCTGGGCCGGCGTGCCTGCCTGGCGGCTCCTCCAGCCACTGCTCGAGGTCCCAGCCGACCGTCCCACCACCGGTGAGGATGACCATCCCGGTGTTCGACACCCATCGGTTGTCCGCGGGCCCGACCGCGCCCACGCGGATGCCGGCCCAGGTCCGTATCGCGGCGCCGTGGCTGATGACCGCGACGGTGTCGTCGGCGGCATGCGCCGCGGCGATGTCCGCTATGGCGGTGTCATACCGGGTGACGAAGGCGCGGCCGCTCTCCCCGCCCGGCATCGTGTGGTCCAGGTCGCCGTGTATCCAGTGGCGGATGGTCTCTAGATACGTCGTGATCGAAGTCTTGTCGCTGCGTAGCTCGAGGTGGCCCGCGACGATCTCCTCGACTCCCTCGCGCACCTGCACGGTGAGGCCGTGGGCCGCGGCGAGGGGAGCCGCCGTGAGCTGGGCGCGAGTCAGGACCGAGGCGTAGATCCCCGAGATTCGTTCGTCACGGAGCGCGGCCGGGAGTGCCTGTGCCTGCGCGTGCCCGAGGGGAGTCAGCCCAGCGCCCGGGCGCGCGGTGTCGAGCGCGCCGTCGACGTTGTGGGGAGTCTGGCCGTGGCGGATCAGTATTAGGCGCATCACGGCCGACTCTAGCGTCCGAGCTTCGCCCGGGTGCCCGTAACCGCCGGTCAGCCCCGCCGCGCTGGATGCCGGACATCCGGCTTCATGTCGGCCTCACGCGGTCCGGGTGAACCGGCGCGCGCATCGGCGGTGACTCTTTCGGCCGGGTACACCGACAAAGCACCGGCGGCCGATGCCCGGGCAGCGCCTGGGTCAGTGCTCGACCGTCCCTCCGCTTTCTGGCTCGAGTCGACAGCCGTAGAGGTGACGTACCGGTGGGCGGTTCGCGACCCTCACCGGCCATTTATCTTCGCTCATTGGATGTTCCTCCGTATCTGGTGAACATCGATGCGCCGTCGATACGGAAAGCATGGCGATAATACCGTGACCGGGCTGGCGAGCCGGTCGCAGTCGCCAAAACGTCCGGATGTTAGAAATGCTAACGTCAGGCATCGTGACCGATGTGACGACGGATACCGAGGGCACCAGGGGCGCCCGGGGCGCCGGGAGCACGGTGGAGGCCACGGGCCTCACGGGCGCCGTGGACGCTGAGGCGAGCATCGAGGACGTCCACCCGGCCGCGGTCACGGAGGCAGGGATCGCTGAGGCCGCGGTCGCAGAGGCGGTCGCTGAGGCGGGGCGCGCCGCTGACCGGCGGTGGCTCGGTCTGGAGCTGCTCGAGGCCGGCCCCGATGCCACCGGCGTCGCCACGACACGTGCGACCGTGGTGATGGCGGAGCGTCATCTCACCCAGTTGCGGCGGATGTACGGCGGCACCGGGCTTTCGCTGGTCGGCGCGCTCGTCGAGGCGGCGACCGGGCGGTCGCTGCGCTGGGCGACGGCGCAGTTCGTGGGGACGCCGCGGCACGGCGACCGTGTCGACCTGGTCGCCGAGGTGCTGGCTGCGGGCCGGCGCACGTCGCAGGTGCGGGTCACCGGTTTCGTCGGCGGCCGGGTCGTGCTGGCCGGGCTGGGCGCGGCCGGAGACGTCAACCCGGCCATCCCGGAGGGGACAGTCCCGAGCATGCCGGTGGTGCCGCCTCCGGAGGACTGCCCGCCGACCCGGTTGCCGATTCCGCCGGATCTTCCGCCCGGGTTCTTCGCCATGGTCGAGATGCGCGAGTTCGGCGAAGGGCCGCGGCTGCGTTTCTGGATGCGCTTTCCCGGCCGGCCGGTGACCCGTCCCGCCATGCTTCCGATGGTGGCCGACTCGGTGCCGACCATGGTGATGGCCGCTCTCGGCCACAGCGGTTCCGGGTCGAGCCTCGACAACACGATCCGGATCGGTTCGGCGCCGGACAGCGAGTGGGTGCTCGTCGACGGCACCCCCGAGCAGGCGGCCGGCGGCTATGGCCACGGCTCGGTACGGCTCTGGACCCCGGACGGCTCGCTCGCGGGCGTGGGTAGTCAGACGGCGGCCCTGTGGCTGGGAGCGGGGGCGCCCGGCCGATCGGGCACTGAGCCGATCGGGCACTGAGCCGATCGGGCACTGAGTTGATCGGGCACTGAGTTGATCGGATACCGGGCATCCCTGGGCGTGATCCCGGGGCGGCGGCCGCTCCTGGCGGCGGCGCACATCGGTCATTAACATCTAGACATCTCGGCGGCAGTCGGCCGCCGGGCACGCCGGGCCCACAGGGCTGCCCCCGACCGGCCGGCCGACGGGCGCCAGGTGGCACCCGCCAGGGTTCGAGGAGACCGTCGTGATCACAAGCTTCATCGAGTACGAGGTCAGCGAGCGGATCGCGACGATCACGCTCAACCGGCCGGAGGCGGCCAACGCCCAGACGCTGCCGCTGCTCGACGACCTGGACGAGGCGTGGCGCCGCGCGGCGGACGACCCCGAGGTCCGGGTCATCGTGCTGCAGGCCAACGGCAAGCACTTCTCCGCCGGCCACGACATCAAGGGCGTCGGCCCCGAGGCCGCCAGCAACGGTGCCAGTAATGGCGCCAGCAACGGTGCCAGCAACGGAGAGGCTCCCAAGTGGACCCTCGCCGGCATCTACGAGATCGAGGCGAAGCGGTTCCTGGAGTACACCCTGCGGTGGCGCAACATCCCCAAGCCGTCGATCGCCGCCGTGCAGGGTGTGTGCATCTCCGGTGGCCTGCTGCTGGCCTGGCCGTGCGACCTGATCGTCGCGGCCGACAACGCGAAGTTCTCCGACCCGGTGGTCATGATGGGCATCGGCGGTGTCGAGTACCACGGCCACACCTGGGAGATGGGCCCTCGCAAGGCCAAGGAGATCCTGTTCACCGGCCGGCACATGACGGCGCAGGAGGCCGAGAGCGTCGGCATGGTCAACCGGGTGGTGCCGCTCGACGAGCTGCGCCCGGCGGTCCGTGAGCTCGCGGCCCACATCGCCCAGATGCATCCGTTCGCGCTGCGCCAGGCGAAGCGCGCGGTCAACCAGACCCTGGACGTCCAGGGCTTCTACGCGGCGATCCAGTCGGTGTTCGACATTCACCAGACCGGCCACGGCCACGCCCTGTCCGAGACCGGACTGCCTATCCTGACGCTTCTCGACGGCATGAAGACCGCGATCAAGAAGTAACGTCGGCAACAAGCAACGTCGGCCGCTTGGCTGGGAAGCGTCGACTGGCCAAGAAGCAAATCGGCCGGTCGAAGGAATCGAAGGGTCCGTTGCGCGGGCCACGTCATTGTCCCGCGCAACAGACCCTCGACGCCGTGACCCACCCCGGTGGGTACGCCCATGCGTCAGTTCGAATGGGCGTGCGTCAGTTCGGGATGGGAGAGTTCCCGAGGACCTTGAAGTCCGTGGGCTGGCCGTCACTGTCCAGTGTCGTCGTGAGCCCACCCCGCACGCAGACCGCGGGCGTTTCCGGGAAGGCCTTGCCGTTGCAGCGGAGCTTCAGTCCGCCCGCGCCCGGCAGCTCCTTCTCCGGCATCGCCCTGATGGCGGCGGCGGCCGTGGCCGGGGTGATGTCACCCTTGATGCCCTCGAGCGCGGTCGCGAGGCCGGCGAACGTGACGAACATTCCGCGGGCCACGGCCGAGTCGGCGGGGATGCCCTTGCCGTAGGTGCCGATGACCGCGTTGTAGAGGACCGTGGAGGGGTCGTCCCCGCCGGTCGGCATGGACGCGGCGATGGTCATCCCCTTCAGGACGTCGCCCGGCACGGCCTTGCGGGTCGCGTCGGAGATGCACTGCGACAGCGCGCTGATGTTGCCGTCGTAGCCGACCGCCCGCAGGCCGTTGAACGCGCTGATGCAGAACGAGTCGTTGCCGACGACGAACACGACCCCGGGCGTGCCGCTCGTGACGCCCTGCAGCTGCGCCGTCATGTCGGCCGTACCCGGGGGGATGCGGATCAGGGTGTACTCGAGGCCCGCGGCCTTCATGAGCCTGGGCGCGACGTCCTGGACGCTGGGGAGCACGGCGGGTACGTCGATGACGACCGACGTCACCTTCTTGAGGTTCTCGGCCTTCGCGAGGGCGATGGGCAGCTGCTGGATCGCGAAGTTCGGGTCGCTGATCGTGAACGTCGTCGGGTCACTCAGGAGGGCCGGAGTGGTGAGGCCGTAGAACATCGCCGGGATGTCCGCGTCGCTCAGCGGCTTCGCCACCGCGTCGCCCACCGCCGACTCGCCGATCGCGACCGCGACGACGTCCTTCTCGACCATCTGGTTGCCGCAGTCGGTGCCCTTGCCCGGGTCCCCCTGGGTCTCGCACGTGACCAGCTCGACGGGCCGGCCGCCGATGCCCCCATGGTGCTCGTTGAGCCATTTGGCGGTGGCATCGGCGACGTCGAACTGGACCGAGTTGTCGAGGGCCGCGGACTTGCCGTCGGAGACGATGCCGATCTTGACGGGCGCGCCCGCCGCCCTGTCGACCGGTCCCAGCGCGTTCGTGGTCGCGGACGGCTTCGCCGTGGTGCCACCGGAGTCGGAGTCCGAGCCGCACGCGGTGGTGAGCACGAGCAGGGCCAGGGGCGCGGTTAACAGTGTGCCGGCGGTCCGTCGATGGCGTCGCCCCGCCATGGGACGACGGTGTTGGATCACCTTGTGCCGCATGGGTATCTCCAATTCATGGTCATGGCAGGACCGGGCACTCGTGAAGAGTTATGTTGACATCAACGTCGATGTTGGGAACATAGCGGCGGCCGGTGCGCGTTGGCAACAGACCGGCTCCGGCCACCACGGGCGACGCGAAGCGTCGCCGCCCCGCGCGAACGCCGCCACCCAACCGATCGTGGCCGTCGACGACGGCCATTGCCGGCCTGGCCTTGGTCCTGGCGCGGGGTGCAGGGGTGCGGGGGTGCGGGAAATTGGGTGTACGGGAGTGCGGCGGTGAGGGGTGAGGGCGCGCGGACGCCTACCCGTCGTTCCGGAAGATCCTCACAACCCGGTCACCGATCGTGATCGGTGTGCTTCAGCGGCCGGTGTAGTTCGGCGCGCGGCGAGTGGTGAAGGCGGTAAGGCCCTCGCGGAAGTCCGCGGTGCGGGAGCTCAGCTCCAGCGCCAGGGACTCGTTTTCGAGCGCCTGGGCGAAGCTGTTCTCCAGGTTGCGGTTGAGGCAGCGCTTCGCCAGGCCGATGGCGACGGTCGGGCCGGTCGCGAGCTGCTCGATGACCGCGGCGGCGGTGGCGTCCAGCTCGCCTGCGGGGGCGCTGGCGTGGATCAGGCCCCAGGCGGCCGCCTCGGCGCCTGTCAGCTTGCGGCCGAGCAGGAGCAGGTCACGCGCCCGGGCGACGCCGACCAGCCGGGGCAGCAGCCAGGTCGCCCCGCTGTCCGGGGTGAAGCCACGCTGCAGGAACGGCTCCCAGAACCGCGCGTCGTCGGCGGCGACGGTGACGTCGGCGGCCAGCGCCAGCTGGAAGCCGAGGCCCGCCGCCCAGCCGCGCACGACGCAGACCACCGGCAGCTGGATCTCCATGATCAGCTGCACGAGGCGGTGCGCCTGGACGGGGGTGCGCCGCTGCACGCTGCCCGGCCGCGGTTTGCTCTTCGGGGCCTCATCGGCCTTGTCGGCCTTGTCGCCGGTGTTGGATGACACCCAGTCGGCGCCCGAGCAGAAGTGGCCACCCGCGCCCTCGATCACGACGGCACGCAGGCGGTCGTCCGTCGAGGCCGCCTCCAGCGTGGCGACGAGGACGCCGACGGCGGCAATGTCGAGCGCGTTGCGGCGAGCCGGCCGGTTGAGCACGATCCGCAGCACGCCGTCGCGCACGGCCGTCTCGACGGCCCGCGCGGTCTCGACGTCATCCGGGGTGGCCACCGCACCGGACGCTTCGCTCGTAGACATCTAGATGCTTACCCTCTGGGGTGTCGTCGTGACGGACTGGTGGTGCGCGCTGACGCGGGCCGTCAGCCTGTCACGGCTCGGGGATCTCGAAGTGCTCGTCGCGCAGCTCGAAGGCGCGCTTGACGCCATGGCGGGCGCGCTCCTTGACGAAGTTGAACTCGCCATCCTCGAAGCTGAGGTTCGTGCCGTACGCGTGGAAGAGGTAGCTGAGCACCTCCTCGCCCTGGTAGGCCTGCAGTTGCTCGATGAGGCGGAACGCCTCCTTGGCCATCACGATGCCGTCGGCGGGCATCCGCGAGACCTTGCGGGCCCACCACTCGGCCCGCTTCTCGACGTCGCCGTCGTCGACGACCTCCGTGAAGACCCCGAGGTGCTCCACGGCCGCGCCGGAGATCGAGTCTCCGGTCAGCAGCATGCGGCGGGCCAGGACCGGCCCGAGCCGGTGGAAGAACACGTGCAGGGAGCCGAGCGCCGGGCCGAGGAAGCGGGTCGCCGGCATGCCGAGCTTGGCGTCCCGGCCGACGACCGCGATGTCGGCCATCAGCGCCATCTCGAAGCCGCCGCCGAGCGCGAGGCCGCGGACCTCGGCGACCGTCGCCTTCGGGAACCCGAGGAACTCGTGGTAGAAATCGAACGTCCGTCGGTCGACGGTGAGGCGGCGACGCTGGCTGGGCCGCCGGGGCCTGGCGCCATTGCTGGTCGCCGCGCCCGGTCCGCCGCCGTCCTTTCCGGCGCCGTCGTTGCCAGTACCGTCCTTGCCGGTGCCCTCGCCGTACCAGCCGTAGGCGTTGCGCATGTCCGCGCCGGCGGAGAAGTCACCACCGGCGCCGCGCAGCAACACGACCTTGACGTCGTCGTCGCAGGCCGCGTCGTCCAGGTACGCGGCGAGCTGGTCGCGCATCGCGGCGTCGTAGGAGTTGCGCCGGTCGGGGTTGTTGAGCGTGATGCGGGCGATCCCGAACTCGGGATCCCGCTCCATCAGTACGCGTCCGTCAGTCAACGCGGTCATCCTTCTCCCGTTGCGCGTGAGTCGTTGCCATCCTAGGGTTAATGTCTAGATATTTCCAGCGAGCCGCGCGCGGCCGGCCATGACGAGGCAGAGGGAAGCGTCACTGCATGGACTTCCGTCTCAGCGACGAGCAGCTTGCCCTGCGCGACACCGTCGTGTCGTTCTGCAAGGGTCATTCCGACGTGGCGGCGGCCGCGTCCCGCGAGGGCAAGCCGGCGGATGCCGGGGCGTGGTCGGAGCTCGCGGGAATCGGCGTGCTCGGCATGCTGGTCCCGGACGCGGCCGACGGCGCGGCGCCCGGTGGCGAAGCGCCCGGTGGCGCGGCCGAGGTCGCCATCGCCTTCGAGGAGCTCGGCCGGCACCTGTGCGTCGGCCCGCTGCTCTGGTCGACGATCGGCGCCCCGCTCGTCCCGGGCGCCGGCGACGGGGACGTCCGGGTCGCCGGGGTGCGCGTCGAGCCCGGCCTGCCCGCCGGTCCGGTCGCCGTTGAGCACGCGGGGGAGAGCGACGTGCTGATCGCGCTGTACCCGGACCGCGTCGAGCGGCTGGAGACGGCCGACCTGCCGGTCTCCGTCGCCGGTGAGCCGTTCGACCCGCTGACGCCCACGGCGGTGTTCGAGACGCTGCCCGCCGGCACCGCGATCGGCGGCGCGCGGGAGGCTGCTCGGCTGCGGCTGCTCGGCACGACCCTGTCCGCCGCGCTGCTGACCGGGGTCGCGCAGGGCGCGCTGGACACGGCGACGAGCTACGCGGCCGGGCGCAGGCAGTTCGGCGTGCCCATCGGCTCGTTCCAGGCCGTGAAACACCTGCTCACCGACATGTACGTGCGGGTCGCGCTCGCCCGCAGCGCCACCTACGCCGCCGCCGCCATGATCGACGACCCACGCGCCGGGGACGCCGTCCGGGCCGCGAGCGCCGCGAAGCTGCTGGCCGGCGAGGCGGGCATCGGCAACGGCCGCGCCGCCATCCAGGTGCTCGGCGGCATGGGCTTCACCTGGGAGATGCTTCCGCACTACTTCCTCAAGCGGGCCTGGGTGCTGGAACAGGGCTTCGGCCCCGCCGACAGCCACGCGCTCGCCCTGGCCGACACCCTCGCGGCCGAGGCGGGCGGGACGACGAAGGCGGTGAACGGGTGACGGAGGCGACGCGGCCACCCTCGTACGGCACGGTCAAGTACGAGGTGACCCCCGACAAGGTCGCCACGATCACGCTCAACCGGCCCGAGGCGCTGAACGCCTTCGACCGCCGGATGTGCGAGGAGATCCGCGACGTCTGGAAGCGGGTCAAGGACGACCCGGCGGTCAACGCGGTCGTGCTGCGCGCCGCCGGCGACCGGGCGTTCAGCGCGGGCCTGGACATCAAGAAGAGCTACGGCCAGCCGGACGACGTCTGGAACCACGAGGACCCCGGCGAGCTGCTCTCGCCCAAGTGGCAGAAGGTCTGGAAGCCGGTCGTGTGCGCCGTGCAGGGCATCTGCACGGCCGGGGCCTTCTACTTCCTGAACGAGTCGGACATCGTGATCTGCTCCGAGGACGCCACCTTCTTCGACTCGCACGTGAGCCAGGGGATGGTGCTGGCGCTGGAGCCGATCGGCCTGATGCGCAGGATCGGGCTCGGCGAGACCCTGCGGATCGCGCTGTCGGGCAACGACGAGCGGGTCACCGCCGCCACCGCGCTGCGCATCGGGCTCGTGACCGAGGTCGTCGAGCGTGACCGGCTGTGGGAACGGGCGCACGAGATCGCCGCCGGGATCGCCGAGAAGCCGTCGTCGGCCACCCAGGGCACGGTCCGCGCCATCTGGGAGTCACTGGACCGTCCATACCGCGCCGCCATGGAGCAGGGATTGATCTACACCCGTCTGGGCAACCCGATCGGCATGGCCGAGGTCAGGGCCAACCCGCGGCCGAAGCGCCAGCCGAGGCTGCGATGACGAGCGTCGAGGAGGTCGGGCGCCCCGCGCTGTCCGGCCGCATCGCCGACACCCTCGTCCTGGACCCGTCCGCCCCGTTCCTGGAGTTCCACGGCGAGTGGCGCACCTGGGGCCAGCTCGCGGTGACCGCCGACGCGGTCGCGGCCCACGTGCCCACGCCGGGCACTCGGGTCGGGGTGCTCCTGCGCAACCGGCCGGCGCACGTCGGCATCCTCGTCGGCCTTCTGCGCGCCGGGGCCTGCGTCGTCACCATCAACCCGAGCCGTGGCGTCGACCGGGTCCGCGCCGATCTCGCCGGCCTCGGCCTGCCGATACTCGCCGGCACGCCGGACGACATCGCGATGTTCGTCGACCCGGAGCTGGGACTCCGGGTGCTCACCGCCACGGATCTCGGCGGGCCGGTCGCCGCCTCGGGGGCGCTTCCCGACGACCTGGGCGCGCCGCGGCCGGAGGTCGCCGTCGAGATGCTGACCAGCGGGACCACGGGCCCGCCGAAGCGCATCCCGCTCGGCTACGAGATGCTCCTGCGCGGGCTCGTCGGCGCCAAGCACTACGAGTCGAACCAGGACGACACTCCTCGGCTGCGTTCCGGCGTCGCGATCGTGAACGCGCCGCTGGTGCACATGGGTGGCCTGTTCCGGGTCCTGCAGTGCCTCTACGACGGTCGGGCGCTGTGTCTGCTGGAGCGGTTCGCGCTCGACCCGTGGGCGGACGCGGTGCGCAGGCACCGGCCACGCACGGTCAGCCTCGTGCCGGCGGCACTGCGGATGGTGCTGGAGGCCGACCTCGACCCGGCGGTCTTCGCGAGTGTCCGCTCGGTGATCTCCGGCACCGCCCCGCTGTCCCCGGACGACGCGGACGCGTTCGAGGCGAAGTACGGCGTGCCGGTGCTCGTCTCGTACGCGGCCACCGAGTTCGGCGGCGGCGTGGCGGGCTGGAACCTGGCCGACCACCAGAAGTACTGGGCGGCCAAGCGTGGCAGCGTCGGGCGGGCGCACGCGGGCTGCGAGCTGCGCGTCGTCGACGCGGAGAGCCTCGAGCCGCTGCCGCCCGACACCGAGGGCCTGCTGGAGGTCCGCGCGCACCAGTTCGGTGACGGCGCGGGCTGGGTCCACACCACCGACCTCGCCCGCCTGGATGCCGACGGGTTCCTGTGGATCCTCGGCCGGGCCGACCAGGCGATCATCCGCGGCGGCTTCAAGATCATTCCGGACGACGTTCGGGTCGCGCTGGAGCGGGACCCGCGGGTCCGCGCCGCCGCGGTCGTCGGCCGTCCCGACCCACGGCTGGGCGCCGTTCCTGTCGCCGCCGTCGAACTGCGAACGGCCGTCGGCGCGCTCGAGGCGAAGGAGGTGGCCCAGGCGCTGCGGACCGACGCTGCCCGGGTTCTCGCGGCCTACGAGCTGCCGACCGAGATCCGCGTCGTCGACGCGCTGCCGCGCACCCCGTCGGGCAAGGCCGATCTTGGCGCGATCAAGGAACTGCTCGCCACACCGAACCGGGATCAGGATCAGGGCCAGGACCAGGAGTGGGAGCGTGAGCGCTGATGGACCTCACCTACAGCGAGGAGGACGAGCGCTTCCGCGCCGAGCTGCGGACGTGGCTGGCCAGGGAGGTGCCGGCCCACGGCGCGCCCCCACCGCCCGGCGACTGGCCGGCGCGGCGTGCCTACGACACGGCGTGGCAGCGCAGGCTGTACGACGCGGGCTACGCGGGCCTGCACTGGCCGAAGGCGTTCGGCGGCCGCGGCGTGGCGGTCAGCCAGCAGCTGGTCTACCTGGAGGAGTATGCGGCGGCGAACGCGCCGTACATCTCCGTGAACTTCGTCGGCATGATGCACGCCGGCCCGACGCTGATCGCGGAGGGGACCGAGGCGCAGCGGGCGTTCCACCTGCCGCGGATCCTGCGCGGCGACGACGTCTGGTGCCAGGGTTTCTCCGAGCCGGACGCCGGTTCGGACCTGGCGTCGCTGCGGACCCGGGCGGTCCGGGACGGCGATGAGTACGTCATCCACGGCCAGAAGATCTGGAGCACCCGCGCGCACGTCGCGGACTACTGCGAGCTGCTGGTCCGTACCGACCCCGAGGCGCGCAAGCACCGCGGGATCAGCTGGCTGATCCTGGACATGCACCAGCCCGGCGTCGAGGTCCGCCCGATGCGCACGATCGACGGGGAGAGCCACTTCTGCGAGGTCTTCCTCGACGGCGCCCGCGCTCCTGTCACGAACCGGGTCGGCGAGGAGAACGACGGCTGGCGGGTCACGAACGTGACGCTGCGTTTCGAGCGCGGCACCGCGTTCGCCCAGCACATCATCACGCTGCGCTCGCAGGTCCGGGCGCTCCTCGAGATCGCGATGGCGACCCCGACCGGCCCCGGCGGGCAGACGGCGTGGGACGACTCGGCGCTGCGCAAGCAGGTCGGCAGGCTCTCGGCGAGCGTCGACGCGCTGTGGCGGCTGACCCAGCTGGGCATTGCCGAGGCCGAACGGACCGGCCTGCCCGCCCCGACCGGCTCCGCGGTGAAGCTGCGGTTCTCCGAGCTGGCCCAGGAGATCACCGAGTTGACGGTCCGGATCCTCGGCCGGCCCGTGCTGGGCGGCGCCGCCGGCCGGGCGCGGGAGGCCGCGCGCGACTACCTGTGGTCGCTGCAATACACGATCGCCGCCGGCACGTCGCAGATTCAGCGCAACCTCGTGGCCGAGCGCATCCTGGGCATGCCGAGGAGCGCCTGAGCCCGGGGGTTCGACGCCCGCTTCTGCCTCGGCGCCGCCCTGGCGCCCCGCCGCGCCGCTGAAGCGGGTACGGATTGTGGCGGATGAGCAGGCCTATCGAGATGTGTGTCTCAGCACTCACAAGAGTTGTCCTATGCCGGGATGGACCGTATCCCCGGCGGGCAGCGTGGTGCGCGTTACGGAGTTTCGCCGGCTATGTGCACATGGCCGAACAGCGTGCGCAGGTGACTGGCGACCTCGACGGGCACCGGCGGTGCCGATTCCACCGCTCGTCGGATGGCCTCTTCCTGCGCCGCCAGGATGGCCGCGACGCGGTCATGATCCGATAGCGGAGCAGGATCGTCAGTGCGTGCACTACGAGCCGCGCCCGCCGTCCCGCCGGTAACGCGTGATCGTCTATGCGACGCCGCTGGACGGGACGGGGCCCACCCCCCCACCCCCACGGGAGGCGCAGCTTCCTCGGCGCCCGCCCAGTCCCCCGCTCTGGTTGAGGACGAGGCGGACGCCGAGTAGAAGGTGTGAACTTCACTACACACCGTAACGACATCTACCGCTCCGGTCACGTCTGCCGCTCCGGGCACGTCAGCCCGGTCGTCGAAGGACAGCGCGACCTGTCCAGCCACCGGCCCACTCCCGCGCCGCCGCGTCACGACCCCACCCCGCGCGAGTTCTGCGCCATGGCAGGGTCACGGCCACGTCCGGCGTAGCGCCACTGTCCGATGATCTCCGTTTGGGGGTCGCCGTCGGGTCGGCCGAATTCGTCGAGCACGACCGGCGAGCCGTCGTCGTCCAGGCCCAGCGGACGGCCGGACAGCGCCGCCGCGAGTAGCCGCGACCAGCGCCGCCGCATCCCGCGCAACTGCCGGAACGTGGTGGAGTACTTCCGCGATTTGGTGAGCCAGTGGCCACCGAAACCGAACGAGTGCGACCAGCGGATCAGCCCCGACACTCGGCCCGCCGGACGGCCCGCCGCCGCATCCAACGCTTCCGCGAACGCCCGGTCGGTGCCGAGGCGCCAGCACGTCTCGACCAGCCGCTTTGTGTGTCCGCGCAGGCCGAGCCGGGCAAGGTGACGCAGCGACCGCACCGGCCCGTCGAGCGCCCCGGAGTCGGTCACCGACTTGGTCAGATACTTCGCCAGGTAGTTACCGACCTTGACCGCGTCCACGTCCGAGCCCAGCCGGATCCGGCGGATGTCGACCTGCCCACCCCAGCGCACCGCCCACCCGCCGACCGACGCCGCCGACGGCAGCGCCCCCGAGCTGTCGAACAGCGCCACGGCCGCAGGGTCGGGAGCAGCCACCGCCACGGAGTCAACGACCGCCCGTAGGCAGTCCGCGATCAGATCCCCGTACGCCCACTCGGGCGGGGTGGTCGGTTCGCCGGACGGGTCACGGCCATCGACCCGGACCACCACGTGCAGATGCACCAGGCCCCGCCGTTGCATCTCCGCGACCTTCACGAACGACACCCGCACCACCCGGCGCAGCCCCGTGACCGTCAGCCCGACCGCCGAGGCCACCGCGGATTCCAACCGGTCCCGGGTGGCCTTCCACAGCGCGGGCACCATCGCGTTCCACACCACGGCGCGGCTGTAGTCGAAGCAGCGCGGACACAGCGGCTCACCAAGACGCCGGTCATCCGCATCGTGGCGCAGATGGCAGGACAGGGCACGGCCGTGTTCGCAGGTTCCACGACGCTGCCGACACACTCGGCTGTCCGCGCCCTTGCTGGCCCGCCGGGAGTGCACCGGCCCGAAGCTGGGGGCGGTGAGGGTCACGAACCAGGCAGGCCCACCCGCCACCGCAGCCGCGCCGTCGGGGCCGGTGTCCAGGCCGCGCACCACGATGCGCCGCGCATCGCGCTGATACAGCTTCGAGCAGTCCGGACAGGCCGACGCCCGCCGGTTGTTACACCGCACATGCACCGTCGGCGGGGCCGACGCCCGCCGGATCTCACCGGTCGCCAGGTCCACCTGATCCGACCGTCCGGAGAGCCGCACAGGCCGGCTACAGCCCTCGGTTGCTGGTGTCGTTGACGAAGATGCCTCGGTCATCGGGACCGCGCCCCCACCCCGGGAAGCAGGCCCGACCACACCTCACGTCACACCCACCACCAACGCCGCACAGCGCGGCAGACCGGGGTGAAGGCAACGCGAAGATGGAGTCGAGGCCCGCAGGCCGCCCCACCCGCAGGTGGGGTGCGCCCGGGATACCTACCGCTGTTGCTCGCGGAGGTCACACCAAGCGCGTAGGTGGTGACACCGAAGCCCGGGCCGTCGTCCTCATGGCCAGCTTTCCGTGTGGCGGCACCCGTACTTAATCCAGGTCTGGGAATCTTGACCTAGCCCTAACGGGCTCTAAAGGGTCTACCCGATGACCTGACCCCACCGTACCCAGCCAGCCACACCCCAAACAAGCCAAACACAAGAAAACGAGGGCACAGGCCCCAAGCCCATGCCCCCGTACCTATATGCCGCCTAGCGCAGGGTCAGCCCCACGGCTATGACCCGTCGGCCCTAGGCCATCTGCCAGGAGCCCGCCCGGTTGGCGAGCATGTCCCAGCCATACCCATCGCCAGCCTGCCGCGCCTGCTCGATCACCGACCGAGCAAGCCACGACGCCGGCCGACCGGCGGAGATATCGAGCGCGCGCCTCGCGTGGCTGGCCGCTTCCGCCCGATCGCCGCCGTCCAACGCCGCCCGCGATTCGTAGAGGGCAACCGCCGAGCGCAGCCCGGGACCCTGATCCTCGGCCAGATAGGCCGCGAGGCTCAGCCGTGGGCGAGCCGCCTTCCCCAGGCCAGCCCGAACCAGCGCGTTTGCACTGAACGCGGCGACATGGGCGCGGTTATAGTCACCCGGCGACGAGGCGCCCAGTTGCCCCGCAAGCCGTTCGGCACCCTTGACCAGCAGCACCGTTGCGTCGACATCGCCACGCCGGGCGCTCAGATTCGCCCCGAGGACAGCGGCAGTCGCCGCCAGCCACGTAACACGGCCGCGCGTACGCACCTTGGCCAGGATTGCGTCAGGCACGCCGTAACTCTCGGGCCGGGTAGCGTCCCACACTCCTGCCGCGACCAGATCCGCACGCAGCTCGGTGTACAGATCCCCATGCCCCCGGGCAAGCATCCTTGCCCGTTGCGCCAGTTCCAGCGCCCTATCCGGGAGGCCACTATCGAGGTGCGCTCGGGCATCGAGCAGTGCGACGTGAGCGGCTGTAGCCTCCCAGTCGGCATCGCCGGACGTCCCGACCTGACCGCAGAGGTAGGACCAGTGATGGCAGTCGTCCAACACGGTCGCCAGCGGCGTAACCTCCCAGCGGGCGTTATGCGTCGCCACCCCGTTGTCTATGCTCTCGCGGATTTCGGTAGCGCTACCAGCGCCGGCAGCGTCGGCAGCACCAGCCGTCATCGCTGCCACCGGAAGGGCGAGACCCGCGCGCAGCAGGGTACGCCGGTGTGGTCGATGCATGCTCGCTCCTGTCCGATGCGGCCGGACGTGCGCATTGCTCCTCCAGTCTGAACGATGTTCCGTGCCGCAGCGGCACTTTTCGTCTCTGTCAGTAAGTTCGGGTCCGCTGGCGTGACCCCGCCGGCTATGGCGCCGCCGATCGAGTTAGCCGGATCGGCGAAAGATGCGGTCGAAGGCGTCTGCGCCGTGGCGCTGGTCCAGCCATCGCGTCAGTTCGCCGAGATCCCCGGTGACCATCGCGGCCACGATCAGCACGTGAAGGTCTTCGGCCTCCCTGCCGCCGATTTCAGCGAGGAACGCCGTGTAGCGGGTGTCTACCTCGCGGTTGTAGGCGGCCAGAGCGGCAAGGTAGCGGTCGATGCCGCAGCCGTAGGTCTCGGCGGAGTACAAGCATGAGGCGAGCTTGGCGCGTTCGGCGCCGGTGAGTTGGCCTGTGGTGTCGTGGAACATGACGCGGTTTGACGCGTCCGCTGGCGCCGACAGGCCGAGAGCGACCGCCGTATGGCGAGCGACCGTCCGGGCCTCCCGATCCGTCGCTCCCTCCATTACCACGCCAAGGTTCCGCGTAGATTCGGCGTCCGGAGGGTCTACAGCGGAGAATGAGAGCCCGCCAGGATCCCGGCGGTTGATCCCGTACCGGGTGCGGAACACCTCAGCTTCGTAGATGACATACTCGCGGAATGTTCCGTAGTGCAGAGAATCGTGTGTGTACGACCGCAGCAGATCCAGCGCTACCAGAGTAGGCGGCGTGCCTGGCTGCGACGGGTGTAGATAGCCGTGCTGGGTGACCACCGCGCCCATCTGGAGGTGCCGGTATCCTTGGCCCCCATGGTGGAACCCGCCATACCTCTCCGCCGATTCTGAACGGATGCCCACCCATACGCGATCTGGCGGAAGCATCCTGTGTAACCCGAGCTGTCCGCAGCGGGCCATTGCTAACGCCGTCCCGACGCGGAAGATCTCCCGAGCCTGCTGGTCCCATGCCCCGACCACAGCGTAGAGCGATAGAAACGTCAGGTCCGGGTGGGCGGGGTGGGCACGGTCCAGCGCGGCGGTTGCTCGTGCGGCAGCGAGCAGCAGACTAGCGTCAGCCCGATCTGCCAGCCGGCCGCCCAGATGCTCGTTCGGTGCGAGCGGCTCGTGTTGCGACCGCCAGATCAGCGCGCCGTCTGGATCAGGAGCCGATGAGAGTCGTGTGTCCCTTCCGGTAGTTGGTCCGGCGGGAACCATCTTGCCTCCAGGATCTCCGAAGGGTTGATTTTGAGCTTGCCGCCGATGAAAGTGGCCGCGTAGGCGACCTCGACCCGTAGTCTGTAGCCGCTTTTCAGGTGCACCAGTTCGGCGACCTCCACATTGAGCCCTGTTTCCTCGCGAACCTCGCGAACGATCGTGTCCTCGAATCGCTCCGACGCTTTCGCGTATCCCGTCGGCAGGCCCCACTGTCGGCGTTCCGGCCATAGCCGGTGGCGCAAAAGGAGCACGTGACCGTCGCTGTTCGTCACAACCCCAGTGACGCCGATCATGAATTTAGAGTGCGCCGCCCACAGTACCCACCACTGCGCCGGGCCACGAATTGCCTTCCACGCTACCTCCAGCACTTTCTTCATCGCGCTTTCCTCCGGTTCCGGCTTCTGGGCTTGTCCGCGTCGACGATGATGCCGGATCCCGTGCTGTATCGCCCGCCGGCCCGCCGCGCCGGCATCAGGCGATCGGCCGGAGGATTGCACCCGCAGGCCGAAGTGAGAGCCGTAGCCTGTGGCGCTGTAGTACCGGGGCCGACCCTGGCCGCCCGACCAGCCGCCCGGCACGTCCCGTGCGGTCATTCGGATGCGTGCCCGCTCGTCCTCCGTCCCAGATAACCGACTGCTTCTGTGGCACCTCGGGCCGGCATCCGTGCTGCCGGCCCGAGGGCCTAGACGTAGCCTGCCGGTGGCGCACTGTCGCGGGTAGTGGCAGCACTAGGGGCATGATGGTCATGTGGCAGTCGGAGAACTTGTGCGAGAACTGCGCTCGGCGCGAGGCTGGTCCCAGGGCCGGCTAGCTGACGAGCTTTGCCGGGTAGCCGGCCGCACGACAGTCACCCGCGAGACGGTGTCCCGCTGGGAGACGGGAAAGATCACCTGCCCTGACCCGTACTGGCTCCGGCACCTCGCCGCCGTCCTCCAGGTGCCGCTCCAAGTCTTGGAGAATGAAAAGTTGGACCGCCGCAGGTTTCTGACCGATCTCGCCGCCACGTCGATCGCCCCACTCGTCGCGAGCGACCTCATTCACGCTGGGTTCAGTGCCAGACTCCAGGGCCACGGCCCAGACGTCGACGAGTGGCACGAAAAGCTCGCCACGTACGGCGCCGACTACATGGCCCTTGGCGCGGCCGAGATCCAACGGCGCCTGGCCATTGACCTGCTCGTTCTCCAACAGCAACTAGATCGACCGGAGCTTTGGGGCGTATCCGCCAAGCTCGCCACCCTCTTCGGGAAGACCTTCCCCGGGGCTGACGGGTCCAAGGCCGTGGATTGGTACCGGACAGCCGCCACCGCCGCAGACCGATCCCAAGACGACCAGACCCGAGTCTGGGTACGCGGGCGGGCAGCGATCGCCCTTGGCTACGAAGGAGCCTCGCTCGGCATCGCGGAGTCCTTCGCCCGCCAGGCATTCGAGATCTCTGACAGGCCGTCACTCGGCCGACTGAACGCCGTCATGGGCCTCGCCCACGTAGCAGCGATCCGAGGCGACCGGACCACCGCGCTTGACCTGCTCACCGAAGGCCGACGCATTTTCGACGCCGCAGGCTCTGAGGAACAGACGTCCGACTACGCCGTTCCTGAGTGGCGCATGAACGTGTTCACCAGCCTCCTACACGCCCGACTCGGCGACGAGCGCGACGCAGTGGAAGCGCAGGACACCGCCCGTAGCCTGCTTCCATCGTCGCTTCCACGATTCGCGACTCATCTTGAGCTGCACCGTGGGCTGATGCTCGCGCGGGCCGGTGACCGCGACGGCGGCACCCAGTACGCACACGCCGCCATGGACCGTCTACCTCCGGACAAGCACTCGTTGACCCTGCGCCTACTGGTCACGGAGGTTGAGCGAGCAGCAGGCAGGCGCGATCCACAGCGCGGATGACCCCACGGACGCCCTTCGGCGCGCAGGTCGATGATCGCCGTCGCAGACTTTCTGTACATCTTCAAGGGCGGCCTTCGGCCGCCGTGGTGGGGTGCGCCGTGCGCGCCGCACGCGCCGCTCCGGGTGGGGCCCGTCAGCCCCGCCACGCCCCGGGGCCCCGCCTCGCTTCGCTCGGCACCCCGGGCGTGTCGGGTCTGCCACCCACCCGGAGCGTCGGAGCGTCGGCCCGTCGCACCCCACCACCAGGACGGTGAAGGCCACCGCGGAATCCGTCAGTAGGCAGCGCGATACCGCAGGCATGACAGTGAGCCGGGCGAGTCCGGTTTAGTGCTCGGGGGCCAGCCCCCGAACCCCCGGCCGCCTCCGGAGAGGGGACAGGGCAGGGCGGGAGTCCGCGTGTCTCCTCCGGTGAGCAGGCACCCAGAGGGTTGCCACAGGAACCCCGACCGCGCAAGACCGCCACCCGACACGATGAGCGCAGGCAACGACGGGCGGATCTTGCACGGCCGAGAACCCTGTAGCAAAGCAGAGCTTGCCTGCCCACCGGAGAAGCCCCGCTCAGCCAGGGGTATGACGGGGCAGAGCCCCGAGGCCCCGGAACGGCGACGGCCGGCAACCCTGTGCAGGATCGTCGGCCGCCGCCGTCCACCTGGACTACGAGCCGTGCCGATCCGACCGGCAGCCGCACCGGCCCCGTGTCCCGTCTCGCAGCAGGCCCGCCAGTGCGACGACCGTTTCCGGAGCCTCCCGCCTGACCAGGTCGAAGACACGGGCCCCGATCGCCGAGTCCGCCGCCGCCGAGATCAGTTCGTAGGCCGCGACCTGGTACGGGGTCAGGCCACGGTCTGGCACCGCCGCGACGTCCGGTACCCAGCCGCCAGGGATCGTCACGGCTTCCTGCCCACCGCCGGGCCCGCTGGACGATGCCGCCGGGTCGGGTACACCGTCCGGGAACCGGCGGAATAGCAGCACCACTCCCGCGTGCCGTGCGGGCATGTGATCGACGAACGACGCCGGGGGGAGCCCCGCCGCGACGGTGCCGATCTCGGCTGGAGTCGCGCCTACCTGTACTTCCAGGCCATATCCGCTGTCTGGCAGCGTCAGGGCCCGCACCAGCGGCCAGCCGTTCACGCCGCCACCCCCGCCGCCGAGCCGAGGGCACCCACGATCAGGTCCGAGACCAGCGGCTCGACCGTGTCCCAACCGGTCGACGCGATCAGCAGCCGCACCCCCGCGTGGCGCAGGAGAACCAGCTCCCGGGCAATCTCCCGCTCGTTTGCGCCGATGGTGTCCAACGCGTCGACCACGACCACGTCATACCGACGCATCCGGACCAGCCGCCGCACCGTCGCCCACGCACGGCCACGGCCGCCACCGGTACCGATCTGGCAGACCTCACCACCCGCGACCCAGCCACGCTCCGCGCACGCCGCCCGAAACGCCCGCCGCTGGTCTGCGAGCCGATCCGCCCCAACTCCGTGACGGGTGAAGGCAACAGCCCGCACCCCATCTGCCATGATGGCCATGGGTTCCACTCCTTGCTAGCTCAAGGTTTGGGATCAAGGCCCGGGATTGGTGTTAGCGCACCGTCCCGGGCCGCCTTATTGAGTTGTCGTTCTGCTTACCATTGTAAACCGCCGTGCCGGTAAATGCAGCCGAATCCGAGAATCCCGGTCGGAGCCATTCACGGCAAGATCAGAAGAATTGGCCGTAAAGGCCCCTGGAATCGCCGTAGACAACATCAATCTTAGGGCTACATTCTCATACCGGGCTAAACGATCATCGGAGTTCAGAGATTAGCCCCAGCCATCCGGCAGACACGGCCGGGCCGCGACCCGAGAGCAACGCCCACCAGGACCAGCCCGCCGAGCGCGACGCCCACCAGGACTACACCCACGACGACCAGCCGGCCACCGCGCAGGCTCTGCGCTGGTCAGGCTGCACTGATCTGCGCCGCAGGTTGGGTGAAGTCCCGCCAGTCGTGTTCGACGCGGCGTGGATCGAGAGCCCCACGGATTCCACGTGCCTTCATCGGCTTACCCGTCCGAGGACTGACCCCGACGACCGGGGCGGGCAGGACCCGGAAATAGGCGAGCAACGACCGGACCGCGTCCCGACGCGCCGCCATTGTCATGCCCTCCCAGTTCGCCCGTACCGCGTTCTCGTCCTCCCGTGCACCATGGGCGAGTTCCCGCAGACTGGCAGGCACCGCGAGCTTTTCCAACCGCTCCCGCGCCGCGCCGAGTTTGATCTCCAAATCGTCGATCGCGTCGAGCGCGGCCAACCGGGCACGGCCGGAACGGTTCTTCACCTCCGCGCCGAGCTCGGCTAGCTCCGCTTCGATCCCCTCCACCTCGGCTTCCGCCTTACGGATCACGTCGTTGTCAGCAGCCGTCAGGCTGGCGAACAGGTCCGGGCGCGCCATCCGCGCCACCACCAGACGCATCACGTAGTCGTCCGTGTCTTGCTGGTTGACCACCGCGTGGCGACTACCCGACGAGCACACGTACACCCGCACCCCACGTGCGTTGCCCACCGCGACCGGCGCACCGCACAGACCACACGTCGCGGTGAACGACATCAGGTTGGAATAGGCACCCGGAGCGCGGCCCCGGACCGCGTGCACCGTGGCGATCTTTTGGAGAGCGTTCTGGGCCGCCGTCCACTGCGCCCGACTCACCAGCGCACGCCAGCCCTGCGGCACCGTCGTGGGCATCTCGTCACCGAAGAAGGTGTGGACCCGTTCCGCGAGGTAGGCGCGGTTCTCGCACGCGGTACGGACGATGCGCTCATCCCAGCGCTTCCCCGCCCGAGGCACCGGCGCGCCCTTGCCATTCAGCCACCGGGCCACGCTCGCCAACGAGTCACCCCGCCCGACCCGATCGAACATCTCCGACGCCACCGCCGACCACGCCGGATCGACCTCCCGCGCTGTCAGCTTGCGGGTGCGCGGGTCATAGACGTTGCGATACCCCAGCGGCGCGGCACCCGTCGGCTTGCCCGAGCGGACGTTGTCATCGACACCGTCCTTGACCCGCTTGGACTTTTTCGCCGACTCGTCCGCGTTGTCGATCCCGTCCTCAAGCAGCGTCTTGTGATCACGCCACACCGACAGGTCATACAACCGCCGATCCGCCTGCACATACAGGCCCACCCCGCCACGGCGCAGCTCGTCGAGGAACGGCGCCCACGTCGCCATCTGACGATCCGCCCGCGACGTCTCCCGGACCCACACCAGATCCACCGCACCGGCCGCTACAAGATCCAGCACCTTTGCCCATTCCGCGCGCGGCGCACCGTCCTTGCGGTACATACTGGCTGACTGTCCAGACTCGGCATGCACAGCCACCACAGCCCAACCGTGGTGGCCAGCGTCCTCCTGACCCATCCGGACCTGATCAGCCGTCGACGTCCCGCCAGCGGCAGACCGGCGGGCATAGATCACCACCCGCAGCGCCGCCCCGCTCTCGCTGCCTGCACCAAACGTCCTGGTCACGGATCGTTGTAGCGTCATAAGTAAGATCATATCATTGTGAGTGCTGAGACTCAGGGAACTATAGGCCTGCCCATCCGACACGGTTCGGCTTGGGTCAGGCGGGCCAGCTGACCGTCTTGGTCTCGGTGAAGATCTCCAGGCCTTCGAGGCCGCACTGGCGGCCGATGCCGGACTGCTTGTAGCCGCCGAACGGGGCGTCGGCGCCGTACCAGAGGCCGCCGTTGAGGCCGAGCGTCCCGGTGCGGATCCGGCGCGCCAGGCCCTTGGCCCGGTCGAGGTCGGCCGACGTGATCACCCCGGACAGGCCGTAGACGGAGTCGTTGGCGATGCGGACCGCGTCGTCGTCGTCCTCGAAGCCGATGATGACGAGCACCGGGCCGAAGATCTCCTCCTGGGCGATCGTCATGCCGGGGGTGACGTCGGCGAACAGCGTCGGCTCGACGAAGTAGCCGCGGTCGAGGTCCTTGGGCACGCCGCCGCCGAGCACCAGCCGGGCGCCCTCGGCGCGGCCGGACTCGATGTAGCCGAGCACCCGCTCCTGCTGGCGGCGGGAGACCTGCGGGCCCTGCAGCACCGACGGGTCGGTCGGGTCGCCGTACTTGACGCCCTCGAAGGCGGCGGTAGCCAGCTCGATGGCCTCGTCGTAGCGGGAGTTCGGCACGAGCAGCCGGGTCGGCATCGCGCAGCCCTGGCCGGCGTGCATGCAGACCATGGCGGCGCTGGGGATGGCCTGGGCGAAGTCGGCGTCGTCGAGGAACAGGTTGACGGACTTGCCGCCGAGCTCGAGGAACGTCGGCTTCACGGTGGCGGCCGCCGCCGCCATGATGCGCCGGCCGGTGACGGTCGAGCCGGTGAAGGCGACCATGTCGACCAGGGGAGAGGTGGAGATGACCTCGCCGACGAGGTGGTCGGACGAGGGGACGATGTTGACGACGCCCGGCGGGATGTCGGTGTGCTCGGCGATGAGCCGGCCGAGCCGGGTGGTGTTCCAGGGGGTGTCCGGCGCCGGCTTGAGCACGCAGGTGTTGCCCATGGCGAGGATCGGGCCGAGCTTGTTGAGCGCGATCTCGAGCGGGAAGTTCCACGGGGTGACCACGCCGACGACCCCGACGGGCTCCTTCCACACCTCCCGGGCTGAGAGGTAGCCCATTCCGAAGGCGTCCTTCGCCTCGAGTGTCCGCGTCCACGGGAACGACTCGATCTGCTCGGCGGGCCAGCGCAGCGCCTCCCGCAGCGGCGCGTCGAGCTGCGGCCCGTAGGTCGTGATCACCGGGCAGCCGACCTCGGCGACCAGCTCGGACCGAAACTCCTCCACCTCGGCCTCGATCGCCGCCTGCAGCTGCAGGATCGCCTTCTTGCGGCCGGCGTGGTCGCGCGCCCAGTCCGACTGGTCGAACGCGGCCCGGGCCGCGGCGACCGCACGTTCCATGTCGGCGCGCGACCCGTCGGCGGTGACCCCGAGGACCTCCTCGGTCGCCGGGTTGACGTTGTCGAAGACCCGGCCGCCCTCGGCGTCGACGAGCTTGCCGTTGATTAACATTCGCTGCTCGGACATCAGTTCTCCGTAAGGGCTGGCGCGGATCGGGAGACGACTTTCCTGGGCAGTGGGAGTGGCAGGTCGGCGTAGGTCACGATTCCGGGCGGCGCGGCGACTACGGCGGGGATGGCGTGCACCGCCGGCATGGCCGTCATGACCATGCCCAGAACCATGAAATCCGCGAAGGTGGTTCCCTGGAAGTCGGGGGGCGGCAGAATTTCGACCTTCGTCCGGATCGTCGGGCGGCCGTGGACCTCGATGAGATAGCCGGTGTCCATCTTCCAGTCGGGCTCCAGGGACTGGCCCTTGCGCCACCGGAAGCGCAGGTCGACGATGGTCCGCCCGGCCACCTTGCCCTGCCAGCTGCCGGCGATCCCCGCGACGCAGCCGGCGTCGATCTTCCAGGAGCCGAGGTCGAGATCCTCGGTGGTCTTCGCGTACTCCGCCTCGCAGACCACCTCGTCGAACTCGACGCCGAGGGCCGCGCCGAGCAGCCGGACGGCGTCCTCGAACACCCCGGTGCCCTTGGTGGTCATCGCCAGCAGGTTCGGGTCGTCGATGGGGCGGGCGAACCCGACCGGCAGCTCGGTGGCGGGGGAGTCGTAGCCGGTGGCGTCGGCCGTCTCGCTGACCACGATCTTGTCGACGCGGTCGCAGCCGGCGGCGGAGACCATCGCGATCAGGTTCGCCAGGCCCGGGTTGATGCCGGAGCCGAAGACGGAGGACTGGCCCTGGGCACAGGCCTCCTGGAGGCGGCCACGGCCCGCGCCGAGGGAGTGGCCGGTGATGAACCCCGCCGTGCTGACGATGTTCGCGCCTGACTCGAGGATGCGCACCATCTCGTCGACGTCGAGCCACATGGGGTTGTAGACGACGCAGTCGGGCTTGAGCGCGAGCAGCGCGTCGACGTCGTTCGTCGCGGCCACCCCCGCGGGGGCCGTGCCGCACAGCTCCCCGACGTCCTTGCCGACCTTGTCGGGCGACCACGCGTAGCAGCCGACTAACTCCAGGTCAGGATGGGTGAGTATGGCCTCGACCGACTGTCGGCCGACGTTGCCGGTGGTCCACTGCACAACCCGATAGGTCATCGCGCATCTCCGCTCCGGACGCGACAAGCTGGACACAGCGCTGGGCGTCCTGGTGAAGGTTCTACCTCGTGAGAGGCAAGTCATCTAGATGTATCGCGCAGGTTTCCCGGCCTCCGGGCGTCTGCGTCCCCAGCCTCCTCGCTCCGTTAAATATATAGATGTATCATGCTCAGGGCTGTGCGGACCGGCCCGGTGGAGCCCAGAAAGGATGTCGCCGTGACACCGGCCAGCCACATCGTCGTCGAGCTCGGTCTCTCCGTCGCGATCGACGGCCCGCTGGCGGTGGGACGCGCCGCGGTCGTTCCGGAGATCTGCGTGCCGGGGAGCGTCGTGCCGCGGACCTCGGTCCTGGCCACCTGGGCCGACGTGATCACCGGAACGCTCTGCATCTCCGCGATCGCGCCGCGCATTCCGCTCACGCTCGATCTCGAGGTCCAGGTGTTCGAGCCACCCGTCGAGGGGGACACGGTCACGATCGAGGCCAGCATGGTCAAACTGGGCCGGACCGTCATGGTGACCGAGGCCAGGTTCCACGTGGAGGGGTCCGCCGCGCCGGCCGCGCTTGCGCTGGTGTCGTTCATCGCCTCACCGGATCCGAGCCACGTCTTTCCCCCCGACTTCCGGCCGCCGCTTCGGCAGGAGGCCGGCCGGCTGTCGATGCCGTTCGCCGAGCGGGCCGGGTCCGTGGTCGAGAACCCCGGGACGGCGGAGGTCCCCCGGAAGCTGGACGGGCTCAACGCGTCCGGCGGGATCCAGGGCGGCCTGGTCGCGCTGGCCGCCGAGGAGGCCGCGGCCTCGCTGTCCGACACCCCGGTGTTCCTGGAGTCCCTGACGCTGCGCTACCTGAGGCCGTTCGCGGTCGGCCCGGCCCGGGCGACGGCCGAGCGCCACGGCGACACCTGCCTGGTGCGCCTGACCGACGCCGGCGTCGGCAGGCTCAGCGCCCTGGCGACCGCCCGTCTGGCGGCCGCGCCCCGGCTGCGTCCCGCCCGGCCATAGCCCCAGGGCGCGGCTGCCGCGCGGGCGCAGATGCCGCGCGGGCATTGAAGACATATAGACGTATGGCCTAACCTCTGCGAGCAGCGCAGGAGCCGTCGCGCGAGGAGGCCGCATGGACATCGAACGGGCTCGGACGTGAGCCCCGACCCGGTACCGGACGACGAACCCGGCTTACCCGCCGGCGACGACCCAGGCGCACCGATCGACACCGTCAGCGTCGACGCACAGCGCGCGACCGACCCCGACCCCGACGGCGTCGACGGCGTCGACGCGCGGCGTATCGCGGCCTGGCTGAGCGAGAGCCTGGACCCCGCGGTGTCGTCGGCGGTGGTCAGCAAGCTGCCCGGCGGCCACTCCAGCGGGGTGTGGCGCGTCGACGCCGTCATCGGCGGCGACGGCGTCCGGCCGATGATCCTCAAGGCTCCCGGGGAGCCGAGCGTCGTGTACCGGCGGGACGCCTGCCGCGAGGCGCGGATCCTCGCCGCCATCCGGGGGTTGGGCGGGCCGGTCCCGGACGTGCTCGCCGTCGACACCGGCACCGCCACCGGCCGGCGATGCTTCGTCATGGAGCGCGTGGCGGGACGCGGGCTGGCCGACTCGTCGATGGCGGGCCCGCACGAGGACGCCTGGCTGCGGACCGTCGACCCGGATGCCCGGCGGGCGATCTGGGACTCCTTCCACGACGCGCTCGCCGCCCTGCACGCGGTCGACGCGCGCCAGGTTCCCGACGCGAGTCACGGCCCGCGCGGCGTGCTCGACGTCCTCGACTACTGGCGGGCAGCGCTGCTGGACGCCGCACCGGCGTCCTCGGTGCCCAGGCAGCTCAGCGCGCTGGACTGGCTGCGGGACCACGTCCCACCGGGCGCCGACGACGCGCCGGCGGTCTGCATGGGCGACGCCCGGATCGCCAACTGCCTCATCGACGGGAACGAGGCACGGGCGCTGGTCGACTTCGAGGTGGCCTACGTCGGCAATCCCGCCGCCGACGTCGCCTACAGCATCTTCTTCGACGACCTGCACCGGTCAGGCGCGCAACAACCGCTCGACGGGCTTCCGTCCGCCGCCGAGACCTGGGACCGGTGGAGCCGCGCGACCGGCCGGGCCGTCGACGACCCGGCCTACTGGACGGCCTTCGGCGTGACGATCCTCTGCGTCACGGCCACCCGGGCGATGATCCAGTGGGGTCTGGCGGACGAGGGAATCGAATCGGCCAACCCGCTGGTCGCCCGCTGGGAGGCGTGCGTGGAAAGGGCGACCCATGCCTGAGTCATCCGCGAGGTTCACCGCCGACGACGAGAACGTGCATCCGTCCGACCCGGACGACTGGTCGTGGAACGAGTCCTGGTACTTCTCCTGGATCGACCTGGACGGCGGGCCAGCCGGTTTCTTCCGCGTCGGGCTCCTGCCGAACCAGCGCCGGGCGATGCTCTGGTGCTTCGTCCACGTCGACGACGCGTGGCTCGGCGTCGAGGAGTCCCGGCTCGTGCTCGCCGATTTCGACCTTGCCGCCGGGCATTCCTACGACAGGTGGGCCCTTCGGTTCGGCTGGCGCCCGGAGCTGCCGCTGGCCGGCGCGCGCTTCACCTTCGCCGGAACGTTGCTCACCCGGTCCGGCGCCGACGCGGGCGCCCAGGTGCCCGTCTCGATCGACCTGACCTGCGCGGCCACGAGCGAGCGCGTCGGCGCGGCACCGGGCACCGACACGCCGCGGCCGTCGTATCCGGCCGACCGCTTCGAGCAGTCTCTCCGGGCGTTCGGGACCGTCGCCGTCGGCGGCGACGCTCGCCCGGTGCGCGCCGGCGCGCACCGGGACCGGTCGTGGGGGCCGCGCGAGTGGCGGCTGCCGTTCGCGATCGGTGACCTGCAGGGCGGCGACCGCCAGCTCTACTTCGTCGGCTCGCCCAGGTACGGCCGCGGCTCCGGATACCTGCGCGACGGCTCCGCCGAGCCGCGCCGGCTGCGCTGGGTCGGCGGGACCGTCGGGTACGACGACAAGACGCGGACGATCACCCCTGGAACGCTGCGCTTCGAGGACGCCGACGGCGCCCCGATCGAGGTGGAGCTCGAACCGATCATGCCGAGCGTCTCCTTCGACATGGCCCACACCTGCCAGGAACCGGAGCAGTGGCCGTACTGGCGCACCCTCGTGCGGGCCAGGGTGCCCGGGTGGGACGGTCCGTGCCGCGGCTGGTTCGAGGCCAGCCGCTACGAATCCCCCTGAGTTCGTCTGGTCGGCTGGTCATCTGGCTATGGCTGGGCGGTCTTCTCGTATTCGGCGACGATCGGGGCGAGCTCGGCGGGGGTGGCGCCGTGCATGATGACGCCGTCGCAGCCGAGGGCGAGCTGGTTGCGGACGGCGGCGACGCACTGGGCCGGGGTGCCGGTGGCGGCTGGTTCGAGCCATTCGGCGGGGATGAGTGTGGCGGCGTGTTGGAGCTGCTCGGGGGTGCCGGTCACGTCGAGGCCGCGGATGCCGGCGATGATCGGGTCGGCCCGGTACCGCTCGAGCACCTTGGGGTCCCAGCCGTTGGTGCGTACGAGCAGGTCGCCGTACCCCTCGAGGTAGGTGCCGAGACGGCCGACGAGCTTCATGAGCCGCTGGTCGGCGGGGACGTGTTCGCCGACCGTGGCGAAGCAGGACCAGACCTTGACGGAGTCGGGGTCGCGCCCGGCCTCCTCGGCGGCGCGCTTCACCGTCGCGACGGCGCGCGCCGTGGTCTCGTCGGTGAAGAAGGTGTGCAGCACGACCTGGTCGAAGACCCGCCCGCCCAGCTCGAGCGTGTTCGGCCCGAACGCCACGATGCCCATCGGCAGGTGCTCGTCGAGCGTCGCGTCGAGGTGGAGCACCGGCCAGGAGCCGGCCGGACCGTCGTGGCCGATGATGACCTCGCCACGGAAGAGCCGGCGCATGAGGTTGGTGAAGTCCTCGAGCTGCGCGGTCGTCACCCGGGGGATGCCGTAGATGTCCTGCATCCGCGGGACCCCACGGCCGAGCCCGAGGACGAAGCGACCGCCGGTGAGGCTCTGCATCGTGCGGGCGTAGCCGGCGGTCACCATGGGGTGGCGGGTGTTGTGGTTCGTGGCCCCGGTGGCGATGGTGATGCGTTCGGTGACGGCGCCCGCCGCGCCGGACAGGGCCGCGGCTTCCTTCTTGTTGAACCGCTCCGAGATGTAGGCGGTGCCGAGGCCGAGCCGTTCGGCCTCGGCGGCCTCGACGACGATGTCATGCGACGACTTCGGCTGCCCGGCCAGCAGGTAACAGGCAAGCTCCTCGTGCACCCGGCCGGTGTCGCTCGCGCCATTCGCCGTGGCGGTGTTCATGGTTTGCTCCCAGAAGGACGTCAAGCCGGCACCAAAGATCTAAAGGGATCTCACCAGGCAACAGCCACCCGCGCAAGCGGCCTCCGCCGGTCCAGCGAGCTCCAAGCTGACCTGCTCGTCGGCCGGCGTCAGGCGGCCTCCTGCGCCGAGACCGGTCGCGCTGGGCAGCCTGGGGCGTCGAGTGGGACGTAGCTGTCGATACAGGCCTATTGAACCGGCACCGGTGTGGGCGGAGGCTCCGGACACACCGGGCAGTCCAGTAACTACTCGCGTCGACAGGTTGACTTCGGTGTCGAGGATCCGCACGATCGGACTGGTGCCGTTCCCATCGCGGTGGGGATGGAAGTGAGCCCCGGGACTTCCTGCCGGACGACAGGGCCCGGGGCTTCGCGCTGCGTAGATCGGTCAGCATTCGATGGAGATGACCGTCAGTCGGGATGAGACCGTTTCGAGGAACTGCGGATCCCCTGTGCGGTCGCGTGTCACAGCTCCGCAGATCGCGTCGGCGATCCAGAGGAGGGCTTCCTCTGGGCCGGGCCTGTGGTCCATGCGCAGCTGGCCCCGGACTACCTTCTGGGTTCGCAAAATGTCGAGCATCCCGCGGTCACGCTGATCGTCCTTGCGGCCGCGCGACTCGACCACGACCTGCTCGACCCCGAGCTGGTCGAGTTCAAAGAGCATGCGTTCCAGGCAGTGGCGGCGCCGGCGTTCGCTGCGCTCGCCTTCTCTGCCGTCGCGGATGACGACGATGTGCTCAAGAGCGATCGACGCGACGGTTTCCATGATCTGGCGACGGCGCTTCTCCTGCTCCGCGCGCCAGTGAACCTTGACCTGTCCGGGAAGCAGCAGGTCGCGCATGGTGGAGCGGAGCTGATCGAGCTTGGCGGGCTCGCAGATTGCCGCAGCCAGCAGGTAGGTGTGGGGATCGCGAGCCTGATCGGAGCCGGACTCGTCCAAGTAGGCGTGGAACATCGGATCACCGCCGCGCCGCGGTCGCCGCGCACGGCATGAAGGACGGGATCCAGACCCCGATGGGGTCGACGGACAACACGACGGTGCTCCACACCCGCGCCTCGTCCCCCGGATATGACGAAGCGCTGTTGAGCAGCGTCCACCGTCGAGCCAGCCACGCCTATCCGGACGTGCCTCTACGTAGAGGCGGGCCTGCCGGAAACCGGGGCCGGCAACCCAACGTCAGGATGACGACGTGACTCCCGCGCGTGTATGCGGACGAATCCGCCCCCCGTGGCGCAGGTGCTTGCGGTAGATCATAGCCAGAACTTCCCGCCAGTCGGTCCGCGGGCCCGAGTCATTCGGGGCCAAGACTCACAGGGCCCGCACCGCGGCGAGCACAGCCAGCGCCGGGCTCGGCGTGCCAGCGAACACGGCTCTGAGGTGACAGAAGTCGACCTGGCCGGTGAGCTGGGCTGTGCGCTGCGCAACATCAAAGCGTCCGCATCAAGGCGTCCGCCGCGAAGGGCCACACTCACCTGCAGAAACGTGACACGGATGTGAAGACCTCCCAGCGACCAAAGATCGCTAGCCCAGAAAGCGATCCAGGCGCGTCCCTAGGGGCATCCTGCCGCGACCGGTGGAGATCGGTGCGCGCCGCGGAACGCGAAGATCCACCGGTCGGAGCACGGTTGTCCATGCGGCATGTTCCGTCCTGCTGGTTCGCCGGGGACCTGATGACGCGCGGCGCGCGGCGGGTGCGCTGACTGCCCGCGGCGCACGGCGAGGTTGGCTCGCATGCTCGCATGCTCGCCTGCTCGCTGAGCCGTCGAGCCGCCTCCGGGCCGTCGAGCCGCTGGCGGGCCGTCGAGCCGCTGCCTGGCCGTCGTCCGTCGTGCCGCCGAGCCGCTGCCGGGCGGCCGGGCATCGTGCCGTCGAGCCGCCGGGCGGCGGCCGGCCGGTGCACGCCGCGGAACGCGTCTTCGGCACGGCTCGTGGCTCACGCCATGGACGTGACTGGCGGCGGCCCAGGCTGGGGCCGGCCGTCGGAGGTACGGGCGGGTCCCTGACCTGGAAAAACTGTCGGACCGGCGTGCGATCGTCGTGGCATCGACGGGCGGCATCGACGGCCCGTTACTGGGCCTGGCACTCCTTGACCTCGGTGGTGGCGATGTCCGACGAGAAGTTCGACGCTGAGAAGATCAGCGGCGCGGAGAAGATCAGCATGGTGGGATCCGGCTCGGCCGGGCTGGAGGTGGAGACGGCTCCGCTGCCCGAGCTGGAGGCGGAGATCTGTGGGTGGGCGGGGCGAATCGCGGCGGCGACGTGCCAGATGTTGCGGGTACTCGCGGCGTTCGACCGACGTCAGGGGTGGTCGGGGCTCGGGATGTCGACGTGCGCGCAGTGGCTGTCGTGGCGCTGTGGCATCTCGGTCCGCACGGCGCAGGAGCACGTGGCCGTGGCCCGGGCACTGGAGGGGCTGCCGGCGGTGCGGGCGGCGTTCGCGGCCGGGCGGCTGTCGTACTCGAAGGTACGGGCGGTGGCGCGGGTGGCCGAGCCGGCGTCGGAGCCGTCGTGGCTGGCTCATGCGCTGCACTGCACGGCCGGGCAGCTGGAGCGGCTCGTGTCCCGATTTCACCAGCTGACCGCGGACCCGTCGGAGCAGTCGGCGGCGCGGAAGGTTTCGTGGCGGACGGGCTCGGACGGCCTGTTCCGGCTGTCGGCGGTCCTGACGGCGGAGGAGGGCGCCCGGCTGTCGGTGGCCATCGACGCGGCCCGGGCGGCCCTGGACGACGTCACGCCACCACCGGTCGACGGCGAGCCCGGGCCTGTGTCGGTGGACGGCGAGATAGTGGCCGCGCCGCGTGATCGCCGCGCTGACGCTGACGCCCTGGTCTCGCTCGCGGAGGGATTCCTGTGCCGGCCTGTGCCCGCGCTGATGGACCCAGCGCACACGCTGACGGTGCATGTTGACGCGGAGACCCTGCTGGTCGGTCAACTGGTGGCCGGTGAACGGCTCGCCGCTGGGCGGGGAGACGGAGGTGAGGGCGGGGCCTCGCCGCCGACCGCCGACGGAGCGGGCCGGGACTGCGGCAGCGGGCTGTCAGCGGGGGAGCGGTCCGCGCGTGGAAAGGTGGTGGAGAGCGCGGTGGCGAGTAGCAGGATTGCGACGGCGGACCGGTCCACGACAGGGAATCGGTCCGCGCCGGACGACCAGTCCGCGACGGGGAACGAATTCGCGTTGGACGAGCGGTCCACGTCGGACGACGGGATCGCGGCGGCTGGCGGGTTTGCGGCGGTGATCGGAAACGATCCGGTCAGCCGGCTGGCGCGCGGGCTGCTGCGGTGTGACGCCGGCCCTGGCATCGGCCTGCCTCGGGCGGTGCTGTCCCGGCTCGGGTGCGACGTGCTCGTGCGCGCGCTCGTCCAGGACGACGCGGCCAACCCGTTGGCACTCGGGCGACGGCGTCGGCTGCCGACCCAGCGGCTCCGGGAGGCGGTCTACGCCCGGGACCAGGGGATCTGCCAGTACCCGGGTTGTAGCCACACTCGATGGCTGCAGGCCCATCACCTGCGTACCTGGGCGGCGGACGCGGGTGCGACGGACCTGGAGAACCTGACACTGCTGTGTTCCCGGCATCACCGACTGATCCACGACGAAGGCATCGCGCTGCGCCGCCGCGACGACGGCAGGATCGTGGCGACGCTGCCGGACGGCTTCGAGATCGTCCCGGCGCCCCGTCTCGACCAGCGCGCGGATCTGCCAGATCGGCGGCGCCACTCCGGCGGGGATTCCGATCCGGTCGAGCAGCTGATCGCCGCCACCCGACACGTCGACGACGACGCGATCCACACCCATGGCGGCGGCCGCCTCAGCTGGGACGACTCGCTCTACGTCCTCCTGCAACATCTCCAGCCATCGGGCGCGCGGTAGGCCGGGTGACGTCGGGTCGTCCTCGGCCGGCCGAGCACCAGCCCGCTGCCACGGTGCCCGGGGCTGGCCAATGGCCTCGATTGTGGGCTCGGCCATTGACCGCAGCGAACGGCCAACTGCAGCGAAGCGGCGAGGTGTACAGCGCGAGGTGTGATGGGCAGTTGAGCGACGCCGCGAGGCAGGTCAGGTCGCAACGTCACCGAAACCGGCCGGCTATGCCTGGTGTGTGTACTGAGGGCGCGGCCTCGTGGGTAGCCGGCGGTGGTCACCGCCTCCACGCGGCCCTCGGAGGACAGTCCCGAGATGAGGACCGCCCCACAGAAGTTCGGCGACGAGCGCCAGGAGCGGGTAGATCGGCCCGATCATTTGGTGATCTCGGAACATCCGGTCTTTCGTAGGTTCTGGTACGCCGCCTGTCTGGCCCGCAGCCTGGGCGACGAGCCGGTGGCGTTGACGGTGCTGGGCACCCCTCTTGTGCTGTGGCGGCCCTCCGCGGACGCCCCAGCCAGCGCCGCGCTGGACCGGTGCGCGCACCGGGACGCACCGCTCTCACGGGGCTGGATCGCGAACTGTCACCTGGTCTGTCCCTACCACGGCTGGGAATGGGACGGCGCCGGACGGACGAGGCGCATTCCGCAGTTCCCCGACGCGCCACACCCGACGAAGAGCGGTCTGACCATGGTCGCGACGCGAGAGCGCTACGGGATGGTGTGGGTGTGCCTGGCCGACGATCCGATCGTGGACATCCCGCCGTTGCCGGAGTACGACGACCCCGCGTGGCGGGTAGTGCCGGAGTACGAGTTCGATTTTGCGTGCACCGCGCCGCACCTGCTGGAGAACAACTTCGATCCGGCACATATCGCGTTCGTGCACCGGAACACGTTCGGAAACCCGGACCGCGCCGAGTTGGCCGATACGACGGTCACCCGCGAGCCTTACGGCCTGCGCTCGTGTGGTCAGGTCAGTGTCGAGTCCCGCCCCGGTGAGACCGGGGCGACGACCCGCACCACCGTCTCCGACCTCTACGCGCCGTTCTTCGCGCGTATCCATATCGCCTATCCGGACGGTCTGCGGCACCTGATGATCAAAGCGATCACCCCGGTCGACGACGAACGGTGTCGACTGGTACAGATCGTCCTGCGCACGGACACCGAACAGGACCGTCCGGCCGCCGACATCCTGGCCTTCGACATCGCCGTCGAGACCGAGGACCGAGCGCTGCTCGAGCTGCTGCCGACGCCGTTCCCGCTCGCGCGGCACCTGAACGCCCACGCGCGCGCCGACCGTAACAGCCTGGCGATTCGTCGCCTGTGGACCGACCTGGTCACCGGCCGTTGGGTACCGTCATGACCCGCAAGAAGCACGCCATGACGCGAGCCTGACCTGTGCCAACGCCTGTGCCTGCTGACACAGATCGATCGTGGGTCTTACCAACCGGGAATCCACCGCGCTGTCACCCTCGGCAACCGGGTGATCGATCGGCCGTCGCGCCGTCCTCAGCCGAGTTTCGGGCCCGGGGTGAAGCGGATCGGGAGGTGGCGGGGGCCGGAGATGAAGTTCGACTGCAGCCAGGTGGTCGGCCCCGCGGGCTCGATGTCGGGCATCCGCGTGAGGATCTCGCGCAGCAGCGCGGCGATCTCGACGCGGGCCAGGTGGGAGCCGAGGCAGAAGTGCGGGCCGCCGCTGCCGAAGGCGATGTGGTCGTTGGGGGAGCGGGTGATGTCGAACGTCTGGGGGTCGGTGAACACCCGCTCGTCGCGGTTGGCGGAGCCGTAGTACATGACGACCTTGTCGCCCGCGCTGATCTTCTGGCCGCGCAGCTCGGTGTCGGTCGTGACGGTCCGGCGCATGTAGACGACGGGGCTGACCCAGCGGAGCATCTCCTCGATCGCCGGGTCCAGGCGGCCGTCCAGGTCGGCCGTCAGCGCGGCCCGCGCCTCCGGGTGCTCGAACAGGGCGTGCAGGCCGCCGCCGACGAGCTGGCGGGTGGTGTCACCGCCGGCGTCGATGAGAAGCATGAAGAACAGGTTGAAGTCCATCTCGTCGAGGCGGTGGCCCTCGACCTCGGCGGCCAGCAGCCGGCTGGAGAGATCCTCGCCGGGGTTGCGGCGTTTGGACGCCTGGAGCTCGCTCGCATAGGTGAACATCTTGATCGCCGCGTTGAGCTGGGTGCCTTCCGGCACGGTGTCCGGAACGGCGTGGATCAGCTCGGTCAGCTTGTAGAGCTCCCGGCCGTCTTCCAGTGGCATGCCGAGCAGGTCGGCGATGACGAGGGACGGCATCTCGCCGGCGAGGTCGTCGACGAGGTCGCACTCGCCGCGTTCGATGACCGCGTCGACGATCCGCCGGGCGAGCGCCTCGACCCGGTGCGTGAGTGGCTTGACGGAGCGGGGCACGAAGTCGGGGCTGACGAGCTTGCGGTATCTGCTGTGCCGAGGCGGGTCCATCATCAGCATCATCTGGTGGTCGCCCACCGAAGCGCCGTCGCCGTGTATGTCGGCGATCTGCACGGACGGCGAGTTGGAGAACGTGCCCGGGTCGCGGGCGACGTGCCGGACGTCCTCGTAGCGGGTGACGGCCCAGAAGCCGGGGCCGTCGGGCTCGTCGTGGCGGTGTACCGGGTCGTGCTCGCGCAGCCAGCTGAACTGGTCGTGTGGCTGGCCGTTCGCGAACGACGCCGCGTCGAGCAGGTCGATCTTTGGCGCGGTGGCGGTGCTCGCCGCTGTCATGCTTCTCCCCAACCCAGGTCGGCGGAGGCAGCCGTGTGACGAGCCTCCTGGTACATGTCCTCCCAACGATATAAATGGATGGCTTCGTCCCTGGGGTCAGCCCACCCAGACGGACTTCTGGTTGCAGAACTCCCGGATGCCGACAGCGCCGAGCTCACGCCCGTAGCCGGACCGCTTCACTCCGCCGAAGGGGAGCTCCGGGTAGGAGGTCGTCATGCCGTTGATGAAGACGGCGCCGGCGACGAGTTCGTTCGCGAACCGGTCCTGCTCGGCCGGGTCATTGGTCCACGCGTTCGAGCCCAAGCCGAAGGTGGTGGCGTTGGCGATCTCAAGAGCCGCGTCGAGGTCCGGCACCCGGTAGAGAGTGGCCAGCGGGCCGAACGCCTCCTCGAGGTGTAGCCGCATGGCGTCGGTGACGTCGGCGACGACCGTCGGGGGGAAGAACCAGCCCGGGCCCTCCTGCGACTTCCCGCCGCAGAGCACCGTCGCGCCCTTGGCGACGGCGTCGGCCAGCAGCTCCTCCAGATCGACGCGTCCCTGCTCGGTGGCGATCGGCCCGACGTCGGTGCCCGCGGCCATGGGATCGCCGACCGTGAGGGCGGCCATCTTCTCGGTGAACAGCCGGGCGAACTCGGCGTAGGCGTCCTCGTGGACGATGAACCGCTTGGCGGCGATGCAGGACTGGCCGTTGTTCTGGCACCGGGCCGTGACGGCGACCGTGGCGGCCCGCTCCAGGTCGGCCGACGGCATGACGACGAACGGGTCGCTGCCGCCGAGCTCGAGCACCGTCTTCTTGATCTCGTCGCCGCAGATCGACGCGACCGACTGGCCGGCGGGCTCGCTGCCGGTGACCGCGGCGGCGGCGACCCGCGGGTCGCGCAGCACCGCCTCGACCTGGCGCGCGCTGATCAGCAGGGTCTGGAAGGCCCCCTCCGGGAAGCCGGCCCTGGCGAACAGGTCTCCCAGGTAGAGCGCGCACTGCGGCACGTTGGAGGCGTGCTTGAGCAGGCCGACGTTGCCGGCCATCAGCGCGGGCGCGGCGAACCGGGTCACCTGCCACAGCGGGAAGTTCCATGGCATCACGGCGAGCACGACGCCGAGCGGCTGGTAGCGGGCGAACGCCCGGCTCGCCCCGACGGCGGCCGGGTCGTCGAGCGGCTCGTCGGCCAGGAACGCCTCGGCGTGCTCGGCGTAGAACCGCAGGCCCTTGGCGCACTTGGCCGCCTCGGCCTCGGCGGAGGCGAGCGTCTTGCCCATCTCGGTCGTCATCGTCACGGCGATGTCGCGGCGTTCGGCGTCGAGCAGGTCCGCCGCCGCGCGCAGCAGGCCGGCGCGCTCGGCGAACGTCGTGCGCCGGTAGCTCGTGAACGTCTCGGCCGCGCGGGCGATCTTGGCGTCGATCTCGTCGGCGCTGAGCGGGTCGAAGGTCTTCAGGACGGCGCCGGTCGCCGGGTTGATGGTCTGGATCGCCATGCCACTCACTCCTCGAGGACTCAGCGGGGACGTCCGCTAGTCGGTGCTGATCCGGAAAGACCGGCCGCACGGGTGGCGACAGCGCGGCCGGCCGGGCTCATCCGGCCATGAACCATCGCCGGACGCCAGGCGGGCGGCGGCCACCACCCGGTCGATGCCGGTCTTCGTGGCGAGTAAAACCCGGGGCCCCGCCGGTAACGCGGATCCGTCGACACGTCCGCCTCCCTGGGCTGTTCTCCCGGCCTCCCGGCGGACCGTAGCATCATGAGCGAACGCTCGCTACCTTAGATAGGTGAGTGCACACTCGTCTCGCGGTCAGGCCCCGGCCGGAGGCGTCAGCTGACGATGTCCTTGCGCTGGAAGTGCCACCAGGCCAGGGCGAAGAGGACCGCCGAGTAGACCAGGACCAGGCCGCTTCCGCGCATCATGTTGTCCCACTGGACGCCGGGTCCGATCGCGTCGAGCCAGGCGTACTGGAAGTGGGTGGGCAGGAACCTGCGGTACGGGTCCAGAGCGGCGATCGAGTCGAGGATGTTCGACAGGACCACGACCATGGTGGCGCCGCCGACCGCGCCCAACGGGGCGTCGGTGAGCACGCCGAACAGGAACGCGAGCGCCGCGACCAGCAGCGACTGCAGGCTCGCGTAGCCGACGACGATCAGCAGCCTCGTCAGCCCTTCCCCGGTGGTGAACGAACCACCCAGAGGTGACTGCGCCGGCGCCCACCCGAAGAACAGGCCACCGACCAGCAGTGCCCAGGCGGGCAGCAGCACGTTCGCGCCGAGGCTCAACGACAGGGCGACGATCAGCTTCTGCCGCAGCAGCCGCGCGCGTGGCACCGGGATCGCGAGCAGGTAGCGCAACGAGGACCAGCTCGCCTCGCTCGCCACCGTGTCGCCGCAGAACAGGGCGACCAGCACGACCAGCAGGAACGACGCCGAGGCGAACTCGGTGAACAGGGCGAAGTTGATCGCCCCCTTCGTCGCCAGCGTCGCCAGCAGCGGTCCCGAGAAGTTGCCGTTGTTGTTTCCCGACGCCGACCCGGGCGAGCTCGCCTGAAAGGCGAGCGCGATGGCCAGCGGCAACAGCAGGAGGATCAGGGCGACCAGGTGGGTCCGCCGGCGGCGTAGCTGCCGGACGAACTCCACGCGTGTTCGCAGCGTGCGCTCGGGCCGGAAGCCGGTGTCGCGGGTCTCGGCGTCGTGGGACTCGGCCGTGTCCACCAGCAGGTCGTGCGCGCCGCGCTGGGTGGGAGGCGGCCGAAACTCGCCGAGCTCGTTGCCGGGTGGTGTCGTCATTGATCCGCGCCGACCATCCTGAGAAACACTTCCTCCAACGAGCGCTGGGCCGGCATGATCTGTGACGGCACGCCGGCGGCCGCCAGGATGTGCTGCGCCTCCTCCGGGTCCGCGACCGAGAGCTGCGTCCTGCCCATGCCGACGATCTCCTCCACCGACCCGGCCGCGACGAGCTTCCCCTTGTGCATGACGACGACGTGGGTGCAGGTCTGTTCCACCTCGGCGAGCAGGTGGCTGGAGATCACGACGGTGCGGCCCGTCGTGGCGTAGCGGCGCAGGACCTCCCGCATCTCGGCGATCTGCGGCGGGTCCAGGCCGTTGGTCGGCTCGTCGAGCACCAGCAGCTCAGGCAGCCCGAGCATCGCCTGCGCGATCGCCAGGCGTTGGCGCATGCCCTGGCTGTATGTCTTGACCGGCCGTTCGACCGACGATCCCAGGCCGGCGATCTCCAGCGCGGTGTCGAACCGCGCGTCCGCCGGCGGCCGGCCGGTCGCCGCCCAGAACAGGCGCAGGTTGTCCCGGCCCGACAGGTGCGGCAGCAGCCCGGGGCCCTCGATGAACGTCCCGACCTTGGCGAGCACCGGCGCCCCCGCCTCGACGAGCTCACCGAACAGGCGCACGGTGCCCGCCGTCGGCCTGATCAGCCCCATGAGCACGCGCAGCGCCGTGGTCTTCCCCGCGCCGTTCGGACCCAGCAGCCCCACGACCTGGCCGCCCTCCACCCGGAAGCTCACCCCGTCGACCGCGCGGTACCCGTCGCCGTACTCCTTGACCAGGCCCTCGATCACCACCGGCACCGTCGTCAGTTCGGCGTCGACGGCACGCCGGCGCCGGCGGCGCAGGCGCGCGACCAGCGCGCCGGGCACGAGCGCCGCCATCGCCGCGCCACCCACCACCAGCCAGATCCACGGCAGGCTGGCCCCCCCGATGTGCCCGTCGATCGTGGCGATGGCCAGGTCACCGCGCAGCGACGTGCCGGCCAGCGCGATGACGTAGCTGCGGGGGGAGGCCGGCAGCTGGTAGGCCGAGTCTGTGGTGCCGATGGCGACCACGATGCGGTGACCGGCAGGTATCTGGGTCACGATGCCCGGCAGGGCCACCGTCACGGTCCTCGCTTCGCCAGGCCGCAGGCCGGTGAGCTGGATCGGCGCCACCAGGCCGTTCGGGAGGTCGGGAGTCCCGTCCGCCGGCACGTCGAGCAGTGAGGCGAACAGCGTCGCGTCGGTGGTATCCCGCGCGGTCACCTGCAGGGCGATCGTCGATGATCCGCCCACGAGCATCCCCACGGGCAGCGGCTCAGACACGAACGCCGCCACCTGGCCGGGAATCGTGGCCAGACCAGTCAGCCCGGCCGCGGCCCCGGCCCCGGTTTCAGCCCCGGTTTCGGATCCCGACCCCGAGATCGACCCCGCCGAACTCGAGAGCGCGGTCGCGTTGGCAAGTAGGTTGCCCAGGCCCGGGATGGTGGTGATGGCGGCCGGACTGCCACCGGCCGGCGCGTAGATGGTCTGCGGCGGGCCGGCGACGGTCACGCGGTCGGTCCGTCGGCTCGTCGCGGCGTCGTCCGCGCGCAGGACCCGTGGGACGGTCTGCCCGGTCTGGGTGGAGATGCTGCTGCCGGGCACGCCGACCTCGAACGAGGTGTCGAGCTGCCCGTGCCCGAGCAGTACCGGAGCGAACCAGTCGTCGACGTTGCGGACCAGGACGTCGGTGGACGTCGTCCCGTCGTGGCCGCCGGTTCGCCAGACCTCCTTCACCGGCGTGCCCCGGGCGGCGATGCCACGGGCGTTCGCGTCCGCCTGGCCGAGGGAGAACAACGAGTCCCGCTCGCCCTGGATGAGCAGCGTCGGAACCGTGATCCGGTCGAGCACGCTGGCAGGGCTGGACGCCCGCAGCAGCGACAGGATCGTCGCGTCCGCCTGTCCGGTGGCGGCCGCCCGCTGGTAGGCGGCGCACAGGTCCGGCGCGAACCGTCCGCACTCACCGGGCTGCTGGGCCGCGGCGGAGGTGAACAGCACGCCGGCCCACTGCTTCTTGAAGACGCCCGCCCGGTCAGCGGCTGGCTGGTCGGCGGCTGGCTGGCCGGTGGCGGGGGCCGCCTGATCGGTGGGGACGGCGTTCGGAAACAGCGCCTGCGACAGGTCGTTCCAGGTGATGTCGGCCGCGACCGCGTCGATCCGCCTGTCATTGCCCGCCGCGAGCAGCCCGAGCGCGCCACCGTAGGACGAGCCGGCGACGCCCACACGCGGGTCGCCGGGCGCGTCCTTCGACACCTGCGGCAGCGTGGCCAGGTAGGTGATCAGCTTGTTCGCGTCCGCCACCTCGTACTCCGGCGCGTCCAGATGAACCAGGCCGCCGGACCGACCGAAGCCCCTCGCCGTGTAGGCAAGGACGACGTATCCGCGCCGCGCGAAGGAACGGGCCGTGGAGGCGAGGTCGTCCTTGGACCCACCGAACCCGTGAGCGAGCAGGATCGCCGGCGCAGGCGTCGACCGCGGCAGGTAGACGGTCGTGTCCAGCATGACCGACGAGCCGTTCTCCGCGACGCCGGCGACGAACTGGGACCGGGTCCGGACTGAGTCGTCGTTGCCGGTCGAGGCCAGCGCGATCAGGCCGCCGACGACGGCCAGGAGCGCGACCGCCGTGACGGTGACGAGACGACGCCGGCGCCTGAGGAAGGCCCTCACCGGGTCTGGTCCTGCCGACGGATACCGATCCAGTCCACAGGTGCCACCGGGATGCCGCTCCTTTCGCCGCACGCGAGTGTCCGGACGATGGCCAGACGTCAGGCACCGGGTCACCGGAACGCGCGGGCCACGTCGACCGTAACGTTCCGGGTCGGCCCCGCATCAACCCGAGGGTCTGACCACATACTCACAGTCTTTCGATCAGGCCGACCGGCGGGACCGCGCGCATGATGGGGTGATGGTGCTGCCCAGGGTGCCCAGGCTGCCCGTCGACGCGGATGAGATCCGCTCGTGGGTCGGCGGCGAGGTGTTCGCCCGGGTGGCCGGACCGGACGGTCCGCGGCGGCGTGAACGGATCTTCGAGGCCGCCGGCGAGCGGTGGCTCGCCGAGGGCCGCCCGATCCGGCGGGTCCACGGCGACTCGGCGATGTTCGTCGGCGGCCTGCGCGCGCTGCTGCTGCAGTCGCTGCACCCGCTCGCGATGGCCGGGGTGGCCGCACACTCGGACTTCCGCGCCGACCCCTGGGGCCGCCTGCAGCGGACCAGCTACTTCCTGGCCGCGACGACGTTCGGGCCGGCCGACGAGGCGGAGCGGGCCGTCGCCCGGGTGAAGGGTGTGCACCGCCGGGTCAGCGGGACGGCGCCTGACGGGCGGCCGTACGCGGCCTCCGACCCGCATCTGCTGCGCTGGGTGCATCTCGCGGAGGTGGACAGTTCAAATCGCCCGTGTCACAACTAGGCTCGCTCGCCGGAGACGCCGTGCTCAGCCTCAGGCGCGCCTAGGTCCCATCGCCCACCGGATCGTCGTAACGATCGACTGCCCCGCGATGCGACCCACGGTCTCCTCGGCGACGGGCAGGTAGGGCAGCCTCAGAGGCCACCGCGTCCAGGCGGGCATGAGACCGACGGCGGCTCCGGCCAGAGCGCCGTAAGGCGGTCGCGCGGGCAGGGGGAGGGGTGCCTGAAGCAGTAGGTACCGAGCAGCCGAACGGGCTTCTGGGGTTCCAGCCAGCTCTGGTCTGTACTCCCGGATCGCGGTGTCCAACTCCTCGCGCGTCTCGGGAAGATCAGGGATGTCCAGGTGTCGACCGACAACAGCCATATCGGCGATGTAGCCGTCGCACTCCTCGGGACTCAGCTTGGTGTGGCCGTACCGCTGGAATGCTGCAAGGAAGCTATCTGTCTCCGCCACGTGCACCCACCGCAGCAGGTGCGGGTCGGAGGCGTCATACGGGCGGCCGTCAGGCGCGGTGCCGTGGACTCGGCGGTGTACGCCCTTCACCCGGGAGACGGCGCGCTCGGCTCCCTCGGCCGGTCCGAAGGTCGTCATAGCGAGGAAGTAGCTGGTCTGCTGGAGACGTCCCCACGGGTCGTTGCGGTAGTCCGAGTGCTCGGCGACCCCGGCCATGGCCAGCGGGTGCAGCGACTGGAGCAGTAGCGCGCGCAGGCCGCCCACGAACATCGACGCATCCGCGTGTACGCGGCGGATGGGCCGATCCTCGGTGAACCAGCGCTTCCCAGGAGCCTCGAAGATCCGTTCCCGGCGTGCCGGCCCCTCGGACCCAGCCACCCGGCCTAACACGTGGCCGCCGAGCCAGATCCGCAGGTCCTCCGTCCGTTCGAGCACGACCGTGCTGGCCACCATGCCCCCATCATGCGCCGAGCACCGCGCATCGGGCGGGGCTTGGGGCTTCCGTAAGGCACGACCAAGGCCCGGCGACCTAAGGCACGGCTGCTGTCTCCACACCCCCCGCGCGCGCGACCGACCAGCTCCCCGGTATAAGTATCCCGTCTTTGGTGATGAAGCGACGTTGTCCCTCTGTTGACCTTTAGGATTAGACAAGACCTCCTTCATCCACTACGGTGGTTGCTGTGACCATGGAGCCCTCGGACCTCATCGCCGCCCTTGAGGCTGCAGTGCGGGCTGCGGACGAGGAAGTCTTTAGGTTGCTCGTTCAGCATGAAGATGCCTCCCGACGACTTGAGATCGTCGAAGCGCGTCTAGTGGAGGCGAGGCAAGCGCAAAATGCCGTCAAGGCGCTGCTAGATCAGCAGAAGAGAACGCGCAAGCGACCTGTGCCACCTCGACGGAACTTCGCGCCGACCGGTAGTGCTCGAACGGAAACCACCGGTAGTCCACTGGCCTCGAACGAACCACAGGTGTCGCCGGCTCCCCACAAGATGAGCGTCGCTGCCCAGCGGGTAGTGGAGGTTCTCACTGATGCGCCGCACCCTCTCCGCCCTGCGGATGTCCTCAAGGCGTTCGAAGAGCGCGGATGGGTGGAGAAGCATTGGGCGGCGCCAGCTCAGAGCGTGTACAGCGCCCTCAAGAGGGCGGAGGATCTCGGTCTTGTAGCTCGAACCGACGACAGCCGGTGGCAGATATCAGGCCAAGCGCTCGCATTGGAGCCATACACAGGGGCGAGACGTCCTATTCGGTATGCCTGCCAAGATTGCGGTGAGATCTTTGTCTCTCTCCCGCAGAACGCTCGCTGCCCAAAATGCGGCAATGGGAAGGCTTCGAAAAAATACAGGATCGAGACTTCGTCTCCCAAACGGGATGACGCTAAGGTCGAGGAAGACGGAGGTGAGTGAAATGGCTGGCATCACCAGGCACGGCGACCGGTCGAGTGGGGTGTGACGGCACCCGCCGGTCGCCGCCGGGCAGTAAGCCAAAGATCCTTGCCGGGAGCCCCTTGGCTGCTGTTCGCAGAGGTAACCGTACCTCAGGTGTAGGACCGAGTCACGTGATGTGATCCTCCACCACCGGCGCGGTGCGTCGATCGATCCGTTCAGTCGGTCGCCCGCACCGCGCCACCTACTTTAAAAGATCTACGATCCGACTTTAGTCGATCTTCCACACCCACCCGGCTACACCGTCGAGGGCGGCGAGAAGCCCCATGGTCTGACTCGGTCGACGAGGTCTGAGAACTCGCCACCAGCCATGAGGTCGAGCTGGACGACCGAGCCCGCGATGAACGCTGTGGGTCGGGCGTCGGCCATCGCGACGGCCTTGGAGGCCACCGCGTGTGCCTTGTCGACGTCGCCTTGGCCGAGCGCGGCCCGAGCCTGGTACACCCAGACGTACGCGCGGATGCCTGCGGCTGGTGAGCCGGCCAGGATGTCGGCGGCTTCCTCCAGGCGGGGTGTGGCTTCGTCGAACAGCCCGACCTCGACCAGGGCCGAGCCGGCGAACGCTTTGAGGTTGCTCGGGTGGTAGGTGCCGAGCAAGCCGAAGCCTGGGTTTCCCCATGCGGCGTCCGACAGTTTGCCGTGCTGCTCCTCGGCGGCCATCACGGCGTCGATGGTGGTGTGGGCTCGACCCATCGCGGCGGCCGCTGTGGCTTCCTCCAGGAGGGCCATCACGCCGGACGGCGAGGCACCCGCGGTGCTCTTGGCCCGCTGGGCGATGTCCACGGCTTTGCGGTGGCGGCCCGAGTGGTGCAGCGCGCCGGACACGATCGACCAGGCGTAGCCGCTGGTTTGTGCGTCGCCTACCTCGGTCGCGAGGCTGGCCGCCAGCTCGCCCGTGCGGATCGCCTCGTCGTAGTCGCCCGTGTCGTCCGCGACGGCCGACGAGATCGTCAACAGCCGGGAGTACACGGCCTTGGTGTCGCGCATCTGGGTTGGCGATGGTCGACCGGTAACCAGCTTGGTGATGTTCCGTTCGGCGTGGTTCAGGGCGGTGCCGATCCTGCGCGGGTCGGTCGACGAATAGCCCGTGGCCAGTGCGTTGACGGTGCGGGTGACCGATTCGAGGATCAGGCTAGGCCCGTCGAGCGGCTCTCTCACCAGCCCGCCCCCGAGCCCAGCGCCCGCGCCGGCGAGCAGTAGGTGAACGAAGCCTCGGCGGTCGATCGTCGGTCCTCGTGGTGGTGGTTCCGCGAAGTCCATGGATCGATCGTCCGTCGTTGACGCAGAGAAGTCGACTGTAGCCACCAGCCCATGTGGCGATCATCCCCTATCGGTGTCCGACCTGTCACCCAGGGAGACCACAACGGTGCGCCACGACTTGGCTTCCGAGAGTCGCCCCCTCGGTGAAAATATCGGCTTGCGGCGGCCCCTCTGAGCGCTTTCGGGAAAGATCGCGGCTATTCAGCGCGACCGTGACGTTCCGATCGACGTGCCCCTATCGATGACACGCGACGCGCGTTCCACTTGCCCTACGGCGATCTCAGAGCGCCTCAACACGCCGCCTCGCGTCACGCATGTGCGCACGTCGAGCGAGGGGCAAATCGCCCGAACGCCGACTATGCGAGGGCGAGAGATCGTTTTTGCCAACGTTGTCAACGCGTGCACTCGGCGCACACATTGCACGGGCCGGTGTGAGGGCGTCCACCGAAAGGCCCCCGTTCCCCGATCGCGACGGATCGGGCGGGGGCCTTTATCAGTATTGCGGTCAGGCGGTAGCAGCCTCGGCCGGCGTCGGCTCGGCGGCCTTGGCACGATCGCGACGGCACTTCGCGCGGGCGGCCTTGGTGGACGGGTGGTCGCACGTCGTGTGGCTGGTGTTTGCCCGCTTCGGCTTCTCCTCGGCGGCCGGCTCGGCGGTGTTCTTTACACCGGCCGGGGTGACGTCGTCGGTCTCGGTCGTGGTCACGTCGTCGGCCTGGGCCTCGGTGTCGGCGATCGGCTCAGCCGGGGCGACCTCCTCGACGGTGACGACCTCCTCGGCGGCCTGGGCCTCGGCGGGCTTCGCGGCGGTGCGGGGCTTGCGGGTGCGGGTGGCCTTGACGGGCTCGGTCATTGTCGGGCTCCTTTGTATCGGTGGGGCGTTGAGACAACGCTAGGAGAGGGGGAGCGCCATCTAAAGGAAAACTTTGAGCAACAGCACGTGGAGACATCGCCGAGGAAAACCGCTCATGCTCTGTGCGCGCGTCACCTGGCGCCGGAATGCTAGACCTCGGCATAGGGGCCGTTGCCCCGTCAGCACCCGCCTCAGCGCCGTTACGGGGTGCTTCGCCGAGGCGCTATCTCGCGCGGACTCAGCCACCGATCAGCGCCCGCAGGTGATCGGTCATCTTGACGCTGTGTGACGGGTGAGGGTTCACGCCGCGTCACAATTACCGAGCGTGAAGAAAGCCGGCTGGCGTGACGAACTATCGACGCTGCGCAACAGCGGTGGGCGATATGGGCGCTTCGAGCTCTACATAATCTTTCATATCGGCCAATGGCACCCTCGGCTAGGTTAAACCCCAGCGGCCTGGCGGTGGAGGAGGAGGTATGCGTGCGCGGCCCGCACGAAACCGGGTGCTTCTAGTGCCTCAAGTCTGCGGTTGCACGGGGCGCAGAGCAGATCCCGGACCACGCCCGTCCGGTGGTTGTGGTCGACGTGCGGCTCCTTCGGGGTGTTTCTGAACGGCCGGGCACAGATGGCGCACAGCCCACACGAGGCGATGAGCAGCCTGTCCCACTCTTCAATGGTTATGCCATAGTGGGACCATAGATTCCGAGTCAGACCATGCCTCGGGTCGGCCTCCTTCCTTCTGCGGTACCTTTCTTGCCGGCGCGTCCGTCGAGCTTCGGGGTCGTAGGACATTTCCGGTCTCCTAGGGGCGTCGGATCGTCAAGATCAACGCTAAGTGCTAGGAGTGCGGAATCTCAACTTCCTTCAAAAATGGGAGTTCCGCTAGCGCGCTAACGTCGAACCTCATGGGTTTTCGGTCGCGAGTGATGGCCCTGAAAGACAGGAATGGCGGCCGTCAGAAGCCAGCCAGGCGGTTTCTGACCGCCGGTGGTGGTGTGAGCGCCCATGGGACGGGCCGCCATCGGTCGATGCCGGCGAGCGTCATTGCCGTCTGGGCGTACATCACGCTGGGGTATGGGCCGTAGGCTCCCGCGGGCTGGCCATCGTCGCCGAGTACGACGGCAACCGTCATTCGGCCACTGCCTACCGTCCGGGGACCGGCACCACGTACCCGTGCGCACTCGGCGACGACGGTAGACCGGACAGCCAGTGCCGAAGCCGTCGAGTCGCTCACCGGGTAGGCCGCGACAGCTCGTCGGTAGTGACGACGCTCCGCCAGTCCCACACCGCCCCGGCGTCGCGTTCGAGTGGGTCGGGCTCGTCGGTCGGGGTGGGCTCGCCTACGGCGCCCCTGGGCTCGTTATCGGGCGGTGTGGACGGGGCGGACATCGGGGCTCCCTGGGCTCAAGACGCGCGACGCGCGAGGCATGGCCCAGCCTGGCGTGCCCATTGACATAGGTCAGGGGATGAGACAGCTACTTACGCCAATGACTGACAGTCCTGCCCGTGGGCAACGTCCGACCTGAGGACCTGATCACCTTCGGCGACGTCCGCGAAGCCCTCGGCGTCAGTCGCCAGCGGGCCTCGGTCATCGTGGGCGAGCGTCGGTTCCCAGAGCCCTGGTTCGTCTCGCGTGACGGCACCACCCGCCTGTGGCTACGCACCGAGGTCGAGACCTGGCTTGACGCGAACCGCCCCGGCTGGCGCGGCGAAGCCTGACCACTCCACACCCCCCGTCAGAGCGGTGTGGACCGCCATACCCAGCAAGGGTCTCCCCGAGTTGCTCGGTGGGCGGGTCCTCGACGTCCATCGCCAGATTCGTGACGTTGCGAGGGCTCCAGTTCTCGTCTCGGCGAGCAGTGGCGTAAGTCACATTCAACGGTTAGTTACGAGGTCGCTTACAGACTGCAGCGTCCCGGCCGGAAGATTGATCGTTTACCGTTCAGAAACGCGAATCGGCGAAGACTGAAACCTCACCCTGTGCGATCGCGCTACACGGAGTCACCCACCTTGCGTCGTCCTCTACTGGGGGTTCGCCAAAGCGCGGCGGAGGACGACGCATCGAGTTATGTTTCCGATGCGCCACAAGCGCGTAAAAGCCTTGACCGTCAAGTCAACGGCTCTCTAACCGACCTTTGCCCATGAGCCTATTTTGGCGTGGCACAAAACGATGCCGCATCACGGCAGAGAGGTGCGCCCCCACGTGCCAAAGCTATTGATGCTGAGACGCCTCCGTCCCCCCAGACGACCTAAGAGAGGTATCTCTCTCTCGGTGGCCGCCGGTATCGGTCTCGCGATCTTGGCGGGAACGACTTCGGCAAGCGCCGCGTCGGAAACACCGCCGCTGGCCGGGCTTACCGCCGAATCCACGTGCGGCGCGGTCAGTGCATCTGGCACGCAGGCCTGTTATACACCTCTGCACCCGCAATCAACCGCCAGACTCGCCCCATCGAGCGTGGCTGGCCCGATTCAAGACCTCGCTGATGCACTGGACCCAGAATCCTGCGGTAGAATGCCGAGCCCTCCCGCTGATCCCATAATCCTTGCTTCCCGTACTTCAGGCTGTACGGGCAGTCAGGGGCTGGTGCAGTATAGACGCAATAACACCGTCGTCAGCCAAGCCATAGCGACGAGCTTCATACTTTCGCAGCTTAACGCCAAGTCCCGCCTCCTGAATACTGTGAAGGTCGGCGTCGTGCTCACCGACAACGTCGGGGAGCCAATGCCGCAAGTCAGGTGGTCCCAGGACGTCTCCTGCCTAGCCAGTCCTGGTTGCTCTATTTTCATCGGCACGCATCTGATGAATCTGGCGATGAATATCTCACAAATCTCCTCCGTCTCGTTCGATTCGCCGGGAGACCAAATTTCAGCATTCCGACCATTCGCCTCCGGGGACTTCGGTATCGGCGAGGCGATTGGCCTCACCCACTTTGATCAGGGCTACACAAACTGGATCCAGTGCGACTCCGAATCCGGTCAGGTCGCTATTAGCGGATGCATTCATGATGAATTCGTCCCGACCTATGTCCTACACAGGTCCGCCTACCCGAACGTTTGGCTAGGTGACCTGGACGCCATCGTGGCTGGCAAGCCCACGACTCTCCACAGACTTATTGATGGGAAGGATCCGAGCGGGCGAACAAGGCAGTCAAATCGGAACGCGGCGTGCGCAGGTTTTGTCGCAAGCGGCCCTCTTGATACCTGCGACGAATATCCCTACGCGTCAACATTGGAGGGCGGAGCCGGCGGACACACGTGGCACGTGCCGTCGACCGAGAACAGTCTTCATGGGTCGCAGGACCTCGGAAAGTTCTACACAGACAACCGCCTGTTCAACGGCGAGGCATTCCACGTAGTGCTGGACCCGGCGTCGTAAACTAGGACCGGGACCGGACAGCGCTACTCCGGTTGGCTCGCCTAACCCGGAGGGCAGGCAAGCGGATGCGAGAGCGTGGCCCCCTGGCTCCGCTGCGCCTGTTCCAGTAGAGGACCGTGCCGTGCGCACTTGCTCCTATGCGCGCGGCACGGTCTGACTGCGTTCCGCGTTCAAAGCTAGCAAAATCACAAGAAGACGACTTCTGCTAAAATATGATGGCCTGGTTTCGGAACTGCCGTAAGGAGCAATATTATGGCGGCGGCAAGCAGTAGTGGACGACACGTTCTCTTCAGCGGCCCTAGAAAAATTGCCGATTGGGCTCTTTTTCTCTGTGACGGCTCTGTCGCATCCCTCGGCATGTCCTTCCCGATTGATCCGCTCCTAGCGGTCGACGGGGGTCTAGTTCGTATCTTCTGCGCTTCGGATTCGGCAGTGGACCCAGAAGCTGCCGAGGCGACTGTCAAGATTATCGCCTACGAAAGCGCTCCACCCCTCTGGGAAGAAGCGGATGACGCTATCGAAACGTCATGGTCGCCGACCGAATCGGCGCTCTTCATTACAGACGCATATGCTAATTACCGCGAGAATATCGAACCTCTTCCGTTCGGCGCTGGCAACTATCGACTCCGGGTTGAGGCCAAGCGCAGCCCGTGGCCCGAGGTCATCCGCATCTCCCTATGGCCAGGAGAGCCGGCACCTGATTTCGTCCACAAGATCACCAGCGAGATTGGGAGGGCTCTGGCTGCCGAAGGACCTTATCAGCCAGGGCAGCCATGATAGGGCATGCGCGTGGCGAAGATCGCCAAAGTGACGTTCGCGGCGACCGGCTGAATCATCAACGTAATCCACAACTTCAGCGACGACCGGTCCGAATCCCTCTACCCGCGCTACGCCTGCGGCTGACTACTCCACACCCCCCGTCAGCCGGCGTCGGTGAGGCTGAGCGGGGGCTGTGGACTGGTCAGGCGATCGGGGCACAGTGCGCGCGCACGTCGTGACGTGCGACGCGAGGGCACGTCGTAGAGGCGCCTGACGGCGTCGTGCGGCGAGTGGACAACGCCCCGCGTGCGTCGATCAGGGCGCGCGTCCTGCGGTGCCCCGAGGACCTATCAGAGCGACCCCGGCCGCAAGCCCGGGTACTTGTCCCACAGGGCAGCCTGGTCGGTGATCGCGGGCTTGGCCTTCTGCTCGGCCTTCCTCCGTTCCCACTCGGCATCCGATCGGGGCTTGGCCTTCGGGCCTGTGTTCTCCGCGAGGGCGGGGTACTTCCTCCTCAGCTCGGCGCCGGTATCGCCTGGCTCGCCGCTGGGCTGGCTCGCCGGGGCGCGCGAGCCACCACGAAGCGACGGGTACTTGTTGACCAGCGCGGCGGCCTTCTCCGCTGTCACGACGCCGTTCCCTGGCTCCACCCTGGGAGCGCCGGTCGGCTGATTGCCCTTGACCCAGTGAGGCTTCCGCTTCGCCAGGTCGGCGACGGCTTCCTTCATGCCCGTCACCCGGCCGGTCTCAGGGTCGTACACCACACCCGGCGCGTTCTCGATGACACCAAGCGGATCCGAGATGTCGTGCCACTGCACTTCGTGAGAGGCGCGGTGAAAGGCGACCTTGATCCGATCTGCCCTGCTCTCGCCCCGCGCGGCCTCCAACTGGGCCTCAAGCTCGGCAGCTCGATCGGCAAGACGCCGAGTCTCGATCGACTCGGGGCGGCTGTCCCACTCCTTCAGTTGCTTCTCGAGCGCGGACGCCCGGCGATCGGCAGCCCGTAGGCGCCTACGAAGCTTCGCCACCTCGTCCTCGTCGTCGGGGGCGTCGTTCCCGTCGCCGTCGGGCGCTCCAGCGTCGTCCTGTGGCGACTCACCCCCGCTGTCCGGGGTGTCACCCCCAGCGCTATCACCGGGGCTGCCCTCGCCCTCCTCGGGAGCGCCGCCCCCTGCGGGTAGACGGGCCGGAGCTGGCCGGCACGCCGCCGGCACGCCAGGCCGCGCGGTACCTGCTGGTCAGCGCCCCGCTCCCGCTTGCGGCCCGGGTGCCGTACACCGCGCTGGGGGCGGCCGCCGTCGGCCTGATGCCCGCCTGGACGCGGTGGCCCCTGCGGCTGCCCTACCTGCCGGTGGTCGAGGGGACCGTCGGCCGGCTGGCCGGCTGGGGCGTGGTGGCCGGTGTCCGCTGGGCGACGAACCGCCCGCCCGCGCCATCCGAAGAGGTTCACCAGCCGGCGCCCTGACAGCGTCCGCGGCCCACGCGGGGTGGCCGGCGGCTGGGTCAGGTCAGGGCGCGTAACGCCGCGGCGGCTTCCGCGATGCAGGCGGCGATGCCAGGGGGCCTCTCGGCGGAGACCTCGTCGGAGACCCAGTGCGCGAACCCGACCTGGAAGACCGTCACCGCGCTGTGGGCGGCGAGGCTGGCGGTGGGCTCGGCGACTCCACGCGCGCGCAGCGCCTCGGCGGCCGTTTCGGCCATGGCCGCGAGCTTGAGCAGTTCGCGCTCCTGTAGACCCGGATTGGCCGCGATGATCCGGGACCGGCGGACGGCGTGGTCGCGGCGGTCCTCCAGCAGGCTGGCACCCGCGACCACCCCGGCCAGCGCCGCGTCCAGTGGTGACAGGCCGGCCGACGCGGCCAGGATCGCGTCGTAGGCCTTGCGCTCCATGGTCTTCGAATTGTCGAAGAGGACCTCGCGCTTGTCGGCGAAGTGCCGGAAGAAGGTGCGCTCGGTGACGCCGGCGCGCTCGGCGATGTCGCCGGCGGTGGTCTGCTCGAAGCCGCGCTCGGCGAACAGCTCCACCGCGGCGCGGATCATCCGCCCCTGCGCGTCCGGCATCCATCGGCCCATGCCGAGGAGTGTAGTGATGACAGTAGCTGACATGGGGTGCTACGGTTGATGTCAGTCACTGACATACCTGCGGAAAGGGAGCCCACCATGCGCGTCTTCGTCACCGGCGCCTCCGGCTGGATCGGCTCGGCCGTCACCGACGAGCTCCTCGCCCACGGCTACGACGTCGTCGGTCTCGCCCGCTCCGACGAGTCGGCCGCCGCCCTGGCGGCCAAGGGCGCCACCGCCCACCGCGGCGGCCTCGACGACCTCGACAGCCTGGCCTCGGGTGCCGAGGCCGCCGACGGCGTCATTCACCTCGCCTTCAACCACGACTTCGCCGACTACGCCGGCGCCGGCCGCACCGAGCACGCCGCCGTCCAGCGGATGCTCGACACGCTCAAGGGCAGCGACCGGCCGTTCCTGCTCGCCTCCGGGCTGGCGTCGGGCGCCATCGGGCGGCCGTTGACCGAGGACGACGCCTCGCCGTTCCGCGGCGCGGACTCGATGCGCGGCGGCAGCGAGAACCTCGCCCTCGACTTCGCCGACCGGGGGGTCCGCACGGTGGCGCTGCGTTTCTCCCCGACCGTGCACGGCATGGGCGACCACGGCTTCACCGCGACCCTGACGAGGATCGCCAAGGAGGCCGGGGTGGCCGGCTACATCGGCGACGGCGCGACCCGCTGGGCGGCCGTGCACCGCTCCGACGCCGCACGGCTCGTCCGCCTCGCGCTGGAGAAGGCCCCAGCCGGCTCACGGGTGCACGCGGTGGCCGAGGGCGGCATCCCCTCCCGCGACATCGCCGCCGCCATCGGGGACTACCTGGGCCTGCCGACGGCGTCGGTCCCGCCGGCGGACGCCGAGGCTCACTTCGGCTGGATCGGGCGCTTCTTCGGTATGGACGCGGTCGCGTCCAACGCCCGTACCCGGGAGCTGCTCGGCTGGACGCCGACCGGCCCGACGCTGCTGGAGGACATCGCCGCCGGCGCCTACGCGCTGCCCGCGTGACCGCGGGGCGCTGACGGAGTCGACGGCCATCCCGGCCCGGACCAGCGGGAAAGCCGCGTCGGTCCGGGCCGGGATTCGTTCAGTTCCCGATCGGGGTGGAGCCCAGCACCTCGAAGGCGGTGGGCTGGCCCTTGTCGTCGAGGGTCGTCGACAGGCCGCCTCGCACGCAGACCGCCGGGTCCGCCGGGTCGGCCTTCCCGTTGCAGCGGAACTTCTGGCCGCCCGAGCCGGGTAGTTCTCGCTCTGGCATCGCCTTGATGGTCGCGATGACGGTCGCCGGCGTGATGGTTCCCGAGATTCCCTCGGTGGCGGTGGCGAGGCCGGCCAGAGTCATGAACATGCCGCGGCCGATGACCGCGTCCGCGCTGCCGATGCCGTGGCTGTAGGTCTTGAGCACCGCGTCGTAGAGCACCGTGGACGGGTCGGTGCCGCCGTTGGGCACGGTGGCCGAGACGATCATTCCCTTGAGCGCGTCGGCGGGCACGGCCTTGCGGGTGGCGTCGGTGACGCACTGGGAGATCGCGCTGATCTTGCCGTCGAAGCCGACGGCGCGCAGGCCGTTGAACGCGCTGATGCAGAACGAGTCATTGCCGATGACGAACACGAGGCCGGGGTGGGCGCCCGCGACGTTCTGCATCTGGGGTGTCATGTCGGCGGTGCCCGGAGGGACGGTGACGAGCTGGTATTCGAGGCCCGCCTTGGCGAACGCCCCCGGCGCGACCTCCTGGGCGCTGTGCAGCGCGGCCGGCACGTCGATCACCACCGCGGTCACCTTGTGCACTCCCAGCTTCTTGGCGAGGCTGATCGGCATCTGGAGAGTGGCGTAGTTCGGGTCGCCGAGGGCGAACGTCGACTCGTTGTCGGCGAGCACGTCGGGGCTGCCGGCACCGTAGACCATGGTGGGCACGTTCGCGGCCGCCAGGGGTCGCCAGATGTCGTCGATCACTCCCGACTCGGCGACGGCGACGGCGACGAGGTCGTCGGAGACCAGCTGGTTGGCGCAGTCGGTGGCCTTGGACGGATCCCCCTGCGTCTTGCATTTCACCAGCTTGATCGGGCGGCCACCGATCCCGGAACGCCGCTCGTTGAGGTACGCGGCGGTGGCGTCGGCGACGTCGAGCTGGGCGGAGGCGTCGAAGCCGGGGGTCGCGCCGTCCGAGATGATGCCTATCTTCACCGGCTCGCCGCTCGCGGCCCTCACCGGCCCGAGTACGCCGGCGTTCGCCGTGGTGTTCGCGGGTGACGGGGCGTCTCCGTCCGAGCCGCAGGCCGCGCCGAACACCACCAGGGCCAGCGACGCGGCTAACACCGCGCCCAGCGAGCGTCGTCCCGGTCGAGCGCCCGTCCGTCGTCCGAGCGAGGCTGCTGCCGTCCGCATCTCCGCTGTCGTTCGCATATCCATGCTCCTCCTTGCCAGGGACGGGAGTCAGCCGGCGGTCGTGGGGGACAGCCCGAGCGCGGCGGCCAGGACGGCCGTCGCCTCCCTGCTCTCCCGCTGGCTGACGGCGGCCTGCGCCGCCACCGCGGAGCCGTGGAACGTGCCGGGGTACAGGTGAAGCTCGACCGGCACCTCGGCGGCGAGCAGTGCCTGGGCGTAGGCGATGCCCTCGTCTCGCAACGGGTCGAACTCCATGACGGAGATGTAGGCGGGCGGCAGGCCGGTCAGGTCGGTCGCCCGAGCGGGCGCGGCGTAGGGCGAGACGCCGGGCGTGCCCGGGACGCCGTCGCCAAGGTAGGAGTTCCAGCTGATGACCGCGTTGGGCCGGTTCCACATCGGGGTGTCGACGAACCGGCGCATGCTGGGGGTGTCGAGCCGGTCGTCGACCTCGGGGACGCCGAGGAACTGGAAGCACAGCGGCGGGCCGCCGCGGTCTCGGGCCAGCAGCGCGAGGCCGGCGGCCAGTCCGGCGCCGGCGCTGATCCCGCGGACCGCGATCCGGGTCGGGTCGACGCCGAGGTCGCCGGTGCTCTTCGCCAGCCACTCCAAGGCGGCATAGCAGTCCTCCAGCGGGGCCGGGAACGGGTGTTCCGGGGCCAGCCGGTAGTCCACCGACACGACGACGACGCCGAGCGCGCGGACCAGGTCCAGGCAGGACCCGTCGTCGATGCTGATGTCCCCGATCACGAACCCGCCGCCGTGGATGTTGAGCACACCGGCGGTGAGGCCGGCTCGGGAGCCGGGGGTCGGCCGCGCCGGCCGGTAGACCCGGACGGGAACCTCGGGAGCGCCCGGCGGTCCGGGAACGCGCAGGTCCCGGACGTCGACCCCGGTGGTGTCGGACCGCATGCTGTTCCTGAACTCGGCGAGCAGGGCGCGGAACGAGGCCAGGTCGGAGAAGTCGGGCGCGGGCAGCATCGGGATGACGGCTGCCAGCTCGGGGTCGAATCGGTAGGTCATCGCGGAGCTCCCTCAGGTGGTGGCTGGCAGCACTCTGCCGAACCTGGCTGCCCCGGTCATCCGCCAGTCGTCGGACGTTCGCGCGCCGGCACCCGCCACCTGGCGATGGGGTCCGGAGTGTGGCGGCCTCGCCGAGTGACGCCGTAACCTCCCCGTGTGCGAACCGCTGCCTGGACGAGCCGCGGCGGCCGGCGGTGAAGGGCCTGCTGCTGCAGCTGTCCGCGCTCGACGCGGACGCCGAGAGCGCGGTCCGGGTCATCGCGTACTTCGACGCCCTGGTGGCCGCCCGGGCGGACGCCGCCTCCCTGGTCCGCGCGACCGCGGCGCTCGCCGAGTGCGGCGCCGGGCTGGAGACGGCGGACATCGGCCGGGTGCGGTACCGCCAGGACGGCACACCGATGCCCCATTCGGTGGAGGGGGTCCGTTCGGCGGAGGGGTCCGCCGAGCCCGGGCACGTCTCCGGCTGGATGAGCCTCGACGGCGACGGCGGCCGGGTATGGCTGGAGCGGCCCGGCTTACCCCGCCCGCTGGACGAGATCGTCCTGGAGCGGATGGCGATCGCCGCGCGGGCCATCGGCACGAGAGCCCGCCCGTCGCTGCACATCGCCGACCCGGCTTTGGTGGAGCTGGTGCTCTCGGACCGGGAGTCGGCCGAGGACCGGGCTCGCGCGCTGCGCCTGCTGGGGCTGCTGCCCGACGTGGCGGTGCGGGCGGTGGCGATCTCCCCGCCGGCGGGGACGGACGTCGGGGTGCAGGCGGTCGCCCTGATGGCCCGGGGCCGGCTCGGGCGGCGCACCGTCCGGGTGGCCGTCCTGGGCCGGATGGCGGCGGTGCTGCTCCAGGACCGGTCCGCGGCGGCGACCCCGGCCGGCGACCTGCGCCTCGCGCTCGCCGAACGCCCGTCCAGCCGGACCGACACGAGCACGCCCGACTGCTCCGCCTCCGCCGATCGTTGGGACGGCGCCGCCCAGCCGCGGGTGGGGGTCGGTGGCCCGGTCGACGGGCTCGACGCCCGGCGTTCCTGGCGGCAGGCGCGCCTCGCGCTGCGGTTCGCCGCCCCCGGATCCGCCGACGCGCTGGTCGTCGACTACTCGGAACTCGGCTCGGTCGCGCTGCTCGCGGACGTCCCGGTCGACCGGCTGCGCGCCGACCCGGACGTCCGCGCCCTCGACGCGCTCGCCCAGGCGCCGGCCGGTGCTGGCGACATCGCCGTCCTCGAGGCGTACTGCCGGGCGAGCTCGTTGCGGCAGGGGGCCGCCGTCCTGCACCTGCACCACAGCTCCGTCGCCGCCAGGGTGGCGCATCTCGAGGACGTCCTCGGCTGGCGCCTCGACGAACCCGAGGGCCGGTTCCGCGCCCGCCTCGCCCTGCTCGCCCGCCGCCTCGCGACCGCGCCATAGACCGCCGACTCCTCGTCAGCGGTCCGGGCGATCAACGCATTCTCGGCGGCGTCGTCATCAGCGTCGCGTAGCCGTCGCCAGCTCCCGTCAGGCCGGCGGAGCGCAAGCGACCTCTTGCCGCTCGGGCGCCTGCTATCCGGGGGCGATGGAGATCGACTTGATGTCGAGGTAGCCTTCGAGGCCCTCGCGGCCGAGTTCGCGGCCGTAGCCGCTCGCCTTCACCCCGCCGAACGGTGCCGCCGGGTCCATGGAGTAGCCCTGGTTCACGCCGAAGGTTCCCGCGCGGACCCGGCCGGCGATGTCGAGTCCGCGGGCCGGGTCCGCGGTGAACACGGAGCCCGCGAGGCCGTAGTCGGTGTCGTTCGCGATCCGGACGGCGTCGTCCTCGTCGTCGTAGGGGAGGACCACGACCACCGGGCCGAAGATCTCCTCACGGGCGATGGTCATGGCGGGGGCCACGTCGCTGAAGACGGTGGGCTGGACGTACCAGCCGCTGTCGATGCCGGGGGGCGGCGCGCTGCCGCCACGGACGAGCCGGGCGCCCTCGCGCACGCCGGTGTCGATGTGGCTCCGTACCCGCTCCCGTTGGCGCCTGGTCACGAGCGGGCCCATCTGCGTGTCCGGGTCGGCAGGGTTCCCGATCCTGATGGTCGACAGTTCCGCCGCGAGCGCGTCCGCGTAGTCGTCGAGCCGGTTGGCGGGGGCCAGCACGCGGGTGAGGGCGTTGCAGATCTGGCCGGCCATGCCCATGCCGGAGAACCGGACGGCCTTCGCCACGGTGGCCGGGTCGGCGTCGCCGAGCGCGATGGCGGCTGACTTCCCGCCGAGTTCGAGGCTGACTCTGGTGAGGTTCGAGGCGCAGGCGGCGGCGACCTGGCGGCCGGCCGCCGTCGAGCCGGTAAAGGAGACCTTGTCGATGCCGGGGTGGGCGACGAGGTAGGCGCTCACGTCCCGGTCGGCGGGCAGGACGCTCACGACGCCGGGCGGAAGACCGGCCCGCGCGAACAGGTCGGCGAGGTACAGCGCGTCGAGTGGCGACTCGGGCGCCGGTTTCAGCACGACCGCGCAGCCGGCGAGCAGCGCGGGGATCACCTTGGTGACGGTCAGGAACTGCGGCATGTTCCACGGGACGACCGCGGCGACGACGCCGACGGGCTCTCGGCGCAGGACGATGTCCTGCCCATAGACACCCGGGCGGTTCTCCTGCCATGGATAGGCGGCGGCGATGTCGGCGAACGCGCTGATCATGGATCCGGGCAGGCCGACCTGGGCGCGCCTGGCGAAGGAGATCGGGGCGCCCAGCTGGGCGGTGATGATTTCCGCCAGCTCGTCGCGGCGGGCGCTGTAGAGCGCGGCCAGCCGGCGGATCGTCTCGACACGTTCGGCCGGATCGGTGCGCGGCCACGGCCCTTCGTCGAAGGCGCGGCGCGCGGCGGCGACGGCACGGTCGACGTCCGCGGTGCCCGCGGCCGCGACGCTTCCGACCGGCTGCTCGCTGTGCGGGGAGATCACCTCGATGCGAGCCCCGGTGCTGGGCATGATCCACTCGCCGCCGATGAACAGCTGTCCCCGCTCCTGCATGAGCGCTCCCTGGTTTGGGGCCTTGTGGCCTGCGCCGAGCCTATGTTAGTCACTTGGAGAACATTAGTCAGTCGTAGAACGCTCTCGACCGGTGGTCTCGAGCGACCGCAACGGGAGGACTGGGCCATGGCACGTGCCACCAAGCCGGCGGAGGCCAGCTGGACGGAGCGCTACCCGGGGCTGGGCACCGGCCTCGTGTCGTACGAGGACTCGATCTCGCCGGAGTTCTACGAACTGGAGCGCGAGGCGATCTTCCGGCGGGCGTGGCTGAACGTCGGCCGGGTCGAGCAGCTGCCGCGCAAAGGGAGCTTCTTCACCAAGGACCTCGCGGTCGCGAAGACCTCCGTCATCGTCGCGCGTGACCTGGACGGCCGGGTCCGCGCCTTTCACAACGTGTGTCGTCACCGTGGCAACAAGCTGCTGTGGGAAGGGACTCCGAAGGAGGAGACCAGCGGCGTCTGTCGCCAGTTCATGTGCAAGTACCACGGCTGGCGGTACGGCCTGGACGGCCAGCTGAACTTCGTCCTGCAGCAGGAGGAGTTCTTCGACTTCGACAAGGCCGACTTCCCGCTCGTCTCGGTGCACTGCGAGGTCTGGGAGGGTTTCATCTTCGTCAACCTCTCGGACGAGCCCAGCCAGACCCTCCTGGATTTCCTCGGGCCGATGGTGCGTGGCCTGGAGGGCTATCCGTTCCATCTCGTCACGGAGCGGTACGCGTACAAGGCCGACCTCAACAGCAACTGGAAGATCTACCTGGACGCTTTCCAGGAGTACTACCACGCGTCGATCCTGCACTCGCAGCAGCAGGTGCCGAGCCTGCGCAGCTTCGAGTCCGGTTTCAAGGCGCCGCACTACCAGATCGACGGGCCGCACCGGATGATCAGCACCGGTGGCTGGAAGGGCGTGCCGCGGCACATGCTGCCGCACGACCAGATGTACCCGATCGAGCCCCTCACCGAGGCCGGCCTCATGGGCCCCTGGCAGCGCCCGGACATCCCCGAGCTCGACCCGGTCAACCTGCCGGCGGGGCTCAATCCCGGTGGGCTGGACCCCTGGTCGATCTCGAACTTCCAGATCTTCCCGAACTTCGTCATCCTGGTCTACGAGCGCGGCTGGTACCTCACCTACCACTACTGGCCGACCGGCCCCAACACGCACGCATGGGAGATGTCGTACTACTTCCCGCGGTCGCGGACCGCCAGCGAGCGGATCCGTCACGAGGTCACCGCCGTCATCTCCAAGGAAGCGGGCCTGCAGGACGCCGGCACGCTCGACGGAACCCAGATGGGCCTGGAATCCCGGGTCATCGACAAATACCCGCTCTCCGACCAGGAGATCACCGTTCGCCACCTGCACAAGGTCACCGGTGACTGGGTGCGGGCCTACCTTCGAGACGGAAAGGGGGTCCGGGCATGAGCGACTCGTTACTCCCGGCCTCGTTGCTCCCGACGCAGTTCGCCGATCTCGAGTCCTTCGCCGCCAGGTGGTGCCTCCCCGGCGAGCCGGCCAGGTACACCGCACGGCTGAACAGCGCGATGGCGGACATGCAGGCGTTCTATGACGCCACGTTCCCACGGGTGCGCGACGCCATGGCGTATCTCGACCAGTTCCCGCTGGACGAGCTGCCCGAGCAGGAGGAGAACCTGCTGTATCTCGTGTACTCGTTCGTGATGGTCTCGCTGCCGGTCGAGGTCTGGCACCAGCCCAGGGTCATCGACGCCGGCACCGCCTACTTCGACCGTTACCTGGAGCCCGCGCCATGACGACGACCATCACCTGCGAGCCGCTCGCCGCGACCGTCGGCGCCGAGGTGAGCGGTGTCGACGCCGAGCGCCTCGCCCAGGACGACACGATCGCCGGGTCGATCCTCGAGGCGCTCGAGCAGTTCGGCGTGCTGGTCTTCCGCGGCCTGAACCTGGAGCCGGACAACCAGGTGGCGTTCTGCCGCCGGCTCGGTGAGATCGACTTCGAGCCGGGGCACCACCCGGTCGCGGGTATCTACCGGGTGACCCTGGACCAGTCGAAGAACTCGTCGGCGGCCTATCTCAGGGGCACCTTCGCCTGGCATATGGACGGGTGCACCCCGCTGCACGGCGAGCCGCCGCAGAAGGCGACCATTCTCAGCGCCAAGCAGGTGGCGGCGAACGGCGGGGAGACGGAGTTCGCCAGCACCTACGCCGGCTATGACGCGCTGTCCGACGCAGAGAAGGAACGGTTCGCCTCGCTGCGGGTGATGCACACGTTCGAGGCGTCCCAGCGCACGGTGTACCCGGACCCGACCCCGGAACAGCTCGAGAAGTGGCGCGCCCGCCCGACCTCGGCCCACCCCCTGGTCTGGACCCACCGGACCGGCCGCAGGTCGCTGGTCATCGGCGCCCACGCCAGCCACATCGTCGGCATGGACCTCGACGAGGGGCGAGCGCTGCTGGGAAAGCTGCTCGACCACACGACCGCGGGCGGGCTGACCTACCGCCACGAATGGTCGGTCGGCGACACCGTCATCTGGGACAACACCGGCGTCGTGCACCGGGCCGCTCCGTACGACCCGAGTTCGCCGCGCGAGATGCTGCGCACCACCGTCTTTGGGGACGAGCCGATCCAGTGACCGCGGCGGCCGGTGAACGGGCCGGTTGGCCGGTCGGCTAGCTGGCCCGTCGGCCGGCGATGGCGTCGACGACCTCGTCGTCGGCCGGCCGGCGGTCGCCTTCCAGGGCGTGGATCTCGCGCTCGACGACGGCGATCAGCTCGCGGTGGCCGATGTCGATGTCGAAGGCCTCCTCGATGTGCAGGAACCGGGAGATCGCGGCCATGGCGAGGATCAACGACGCGGGCGGCCACCGGTCGGGATCGACGCCATAGCCCCTGAGCACGTCCGAGAGGGTCTCGAGCTGCAGCCGCCGGAACGTCCGCGAGTAGGAGGCGATCTCGGCGCGGATCGCCTTGCGGTGGTTCGCCAGCGCGGTGAACTCCATCGTGCGCGCGTTGTTCGAGGACTCCTGGACGAGTTCCCAGAGGGCCCACAACGGCTGCGGGGAGCGCATCGCGTGGCGGAGCCGGTCCAGGCTGCGCTCGGCGCCGCGGCGGAACAGCTCGATGAACAGGCCGTCCATCGTGCCGAAGTAGTAGTAGACGAGCCCGTTGTTGACGCCCGCCCTGGTCGCCAGCCGGCGGGTGGTGACGGCGGCGTAGCCCTCCTCGAGCATCAGGGCCTCGGTGGCGTCGAGGAGCGCCGTGCGCGTGACCGAGTCGTCGACGGCGCTCCGCCGTGCCCGCGTCATGTCTGTTCCTCTCGCTGCTCCCGGCGCCCCTTGCCAGTCCCAGTGTCGCCCCCGTCCGCCGCTGGGCAGCCCTTGCCCTGGGCCACGCTCCATGTTAGTCATGTGAAGAACAGCGTTAGTCGTTCGAAGAACACCGATGTCCCAGCGTGTACGGGTGGCGAAGGGCGGTACAGGTCACCCCCGTCGGCGAAGTCGTCTTCGAGTGAGGAAGGACAGAACGATGCCGCGTAGCAGAGTGCAACAGTCGCGCGTGGCCGTGGTCACCGGCGGAGCATCGGGCATCGGGGAGGCCACCTGCCATCACCTGGCCGAGCGTGGCCACCGGATCGCCGTCCTCGACCTCGACGACCACGGCGCGCAGCGGGTGGCCAAGGAGCTGCGGGCCGAGGGGGCGGAGGCTCTCGGCCTCGCGGTCGACGTCACGGACCGCCCGGCCCTCGACGCCGCCTTCACCAGCATCCGCTCGGCGCTGGGCCCGACGGAGATTTTGGTGACCAGCGCCGGCCTCGTGGACTTCCAGTCGTTCGAGCAGATCACGCTCGAGCGGTGGAACCGGGTCGTCGAGGTGAACCTCACCGGCACCTTCCACTGCTGCCAGGCGGCGGTGCCCGACATGGTCGCGGCCGGGTGGGGCCGGATCGTCACGATCTCGTCGTCGAGCGCCCAGCGGGGCTCGCCGAACATGGCGCACTACGCGGCGGCCAAGGGCGGTGTCATGGTGCTGACCAAGTCCCTGGCCCGTGCCTATGCGACCCACGGCATCACGGTCAACTGCGTTCCGCCGTCGGGGATCGAGACCCCGATGCAGCATCGTGACCAGGCCGCGGGGAACCTGCCGCCCAATGAGGTGATGGCCGCGAGCATCCCGCTCGGCCATCTCGGGACCCCGGACGACCTGGCCGCGGCGGTCGCCTTCCTCGCCTCCGAGGAGGCCGGCTTCATCACGGGCCAGGTGCTGGGCGTCAACGGCGGGTCTGTGCTGTGAGGCCTGCCCCTACCCCCCGGTTGGGGCCGCTGCCGGTGTCGGAGTGGACTGAGGAGGACCGCGAGCTGTTGCGCGGCAACCTGACCCGTGCCGACCGCTACCTGTCGGGTGAGGCGGACGCGCCGCCCATGCCGGCGATCCTCGGCCTGTTCGCCCGCCACTCCCGGGTAGGTGGGCCGTGGCTCGCGTTCAGCGGGACGCTGCTCGACGACGGCGCACTCGATCCGCGCGACCGTGAGCTGCTGATCCTCCGAGTCGGTCATCGGACGGGCTGCCGGTACCAGTGGGCGCAGCATGTCGGCATGGCGCAGACCGCCGGGCTGACGCTCGACGAGATCGCCGCCGTGGCCGCCGGCGTCGCGTCTGACGCTGCCGGCACCACGTCCGGCGCTGCCTGCGTCGCCACGGCCGCTGACGGGTGGACGGACCGCGACCGTGACCTGCTGCGCGCCGTCGACCAGCTCGTTGACGACCACGTCATCGACGACGCCACCTGGGCGCGCCTGGCCGCGCACCTCGACGAGCGCCAGCTTCTGGAGCTGACCTTCGTGGTGGGTGGCTATGTGTGTCTCGCCATGGTGCTCAACAGCGTCGGTCTGGAGCCCGCGGCTCTACCAGACCCGGACGGCGCGAAAAACGGCCGCACCGTTCCCGACGCCGCGCCGATCCCCTGAAGGAGGCAGCGCATGCCACGTTTCCCGAAACCACCGGAAGGCAGCTGGACCGAGCACTACCCGGAGCTCGGCACCGGCCCCGTGTCGTATGAGGACTCGATCTCGCCCGAGTACTTCGAGCGCGAGAAGGAGGCGATCTTCAAGCGGGCCTGGCTGAACGTCGGCCGGGTCGAGCAGCTTCCGCGCGTTGGCAGCTACTTCACCAAGGACATCAAGGCCGCCCACGCGTCGATCGTCGTCGTGCGCGACAAGGCCGGCCAGGTGCGGGCCTTCCACAACATGTGCCGGCACCGGGGCAACAAGCTCGTCTGGACCGAGGATCCGAAGAACGAGAGCCAGGGGATCTGCCGGCAGTTCACCTGCAAGTACCACGGCTGGCGTTACGACCTTGACGGCTCGCTGACGTTCATCCAGCAGGAGGGCGAGTTCTTCGACGTCGACAAGAGCCAGTGGGGCCTGGCGCCGGTGCACTGCGACGTCTGGGCGGGGTTCATCTTCGTGAACTTCTCGCGGGAGCCGTCGCAGTCGCTGCGGGATTTCCTCGGGCCGATGGTGACCGACCTGGAGGGCTACCCGTTCGAACGGATGACGGCCCGTTTTGGGTACAGCACCACGGTCGGGGCGAACTGGAAGCTGTTCATGGACGCGTTCGCGGAGTTCTACCACGCGCCGGTCCTGCACGGTAACCAGTCGCCGGAGAAGTACTCGAAGGCCGCCGTGCAGGCCGGTTTCGAGGCGCCCCACTACCAGATCGAGCGCCCGCACCGGCTGGTGAGCACGTCCGGCGTCCGGTTCTGGGAGATGGGCGCGGACATGATCAAGCCGATGGAGGCGATGACCCGCGGCGGCCTGTTCGGCCCGTGGGACAAGGCCGACCTCGGTGAGATGCCGAAGGGCCTCAACCCGGCAAAATGCGACCCGTGGGGTCTGGACTCGTTCCAGCTCTTCCCGAACTTCGTGATCCTCATCTGGAGCCAGGGCTGGTACCTGACGTACAACTACTGGCCGACGTCGCACAACACGCACGTCTTCGAGGGCAACGTCTACTTCCTGCCGGCGACGAACGTCCGCGACCGGATCTCCCAGGAGATGTCGGCGGTGACGTTCAAGGAGTTCGCGCTGCAGGACGCCAACACGCTCGAGGCCACCCAGATGATGCTCGAGACCCGGTACGTCGACCGGTTCCTCCTGGGCGACCAGGAGATCCTCTGCCGACACCTGCACGCCGAGGTCCGCGACTGGATCGACACCTACGAGGGAGCGTCCCGGTGAGCGCGGCCGAACCTGGCGGATCGACTCCGCAAGTTCCGCCGATCCGGCAGGAACCCCGGGAGCGAACCCAGGACGCTGTGAGAGCGTTACTGCCGGCCGAGTTCGCCGATCTCGAGCCGTTCGCCGCGAAGTGGGCGCTACCGAGCGAGCCCGAGCGGTACGGCACCCGGCTGGCCAGCACGACCGAGGAGATGCAGGTCTTCTACGACGCGATCACCCCGCGCGTCGAGGCCGTGATGGCCTACCTGGAGAGGCTGCCGTACGACGCGCTGCCCGACGACGCGACCAACCTGCTGTACCTGCTCTACTCGATGATCCAGACGTCGTTCCCCGTCGAGATCTGGCACCAGCCGAGGGTCCCGGACACCGGCGCCACCAGGTTCGACTGCTTCGTCGAGCCGGTCCCGTGACCGCGCCGACCGTCCTGCGGGCCGACCGGTGGCTGGACATCGATGCCGGCGAGGTCCGGTCGCCCGCGGTGATCGTGGTCGAGGGCAACCGGATCAGCGCGATCAACCCGGCCGAGCTCCCCGCCGGCGCGACGGAGATCGACCTCGGCGACGTGACGCTGCTGCCCGGGCTGATGGATATGGAGCTCAACCTCCTGATCGGCGGACCGGAGACCCCTACGGGCCTGCCGCTGCCGATGCACGGCGTCCAGGACGACCCTGCGTACCGAACGCTGCGCGCCACGATCAACGCCCGCAAGACCCTGCTGGCCGGATTCACGACCGTGCGCAACCTCGGCCTGATGGTCAAGACGGGCGGGTATCTGCTGGACGTCGCGCTGCAGCGCGCCATCGACCAGGGATGGGTGGAAGGCCCGCGGATCATCCCAGCGGGGCACGCGGTCACTCCTTACGGCGGCCACCTCGACCCGACGGTGTTCCAGCGTCTCGCACCGGGGATCATGCCGCTCGGTGTCGGCGAGGGGATCGCGAATGGCGTCGACCAGGTGCGTTACTGCGTGCGGTACCAGATCCGCCATGGCGCCAAGGTGATCAAGGTGTCCGCTTCGGGCGGAGTGATGTCACACAGCACCGGTCCCGGCTCCCAGCAGTACTCCGACGAGGAACTGGCCGCGATCGTCGACGAGGCGCACCGGGCCGACATCCGGGTAGCCGCCCACGCGGTGGGGGACCGGGCGGTGCGGGCCTGCGTCGAGGCCGGGATCGACTGCGTCGAGCACGGCTTCCTGGCCAGCGACGAGACGTTGAAGCTGATGGCGGAGGCCGGCACGTTCCTGGTGTCCACCACGTACCTGACCGACGCGATGGACGTCGCCAGAGCCGCGCCGGAGCTGCAGGCGAAGGCCGCCGTGGTGTTTCCCCAGGCCAGGGCCATGCTTCCCCGGGCCGTCGCCGCCGGAGTGAGGATCGCCTGCGGTACCGACGCCCCCGCCGTCCCGCACGGCGACAACGCCAAGGAGCTGGCCGCGCTGGTGACCCGCGGCATGACCCCGCCGCAGGCGCTGCGCGCGGCCACCGTCACGAGCGCGGAACTCGTCGAGCGTGACCACGAGCTCGGCCGGCTGCGGGCGGGCTACCTCGCCGACGTCATCGCCGTTCCCGGCGACCCGACCCAGGACATCACCGTCACCCAGGACGTCCGGTTCGTCATGAAGGACGGCCGCATCCACAAGGGCGCCTGAACACCCATCCACAAGGGCGCCTGAACACCAACGCCAACGCCAGCCCTAAAGGCCGCACGACTCACTAGGAGCTCTACCCATGGCCAACGGCGTGCTCATCGTCGAATCACGGCCCGCCTCACCGGACGAGCTGGCGGCGTACCACGACTGGTACGACCACACGCATCTTCCCGAGATCCTGAAGGTGGACGGCTTCGTCTCCGCCCGCCGGCTGGAGTCCCTCGACAGCGACACCTTCATCGTGATCTACGAGATCGACTGTGACCTTGAGGCGGCCAAGGCGGCGCTGGGCCTGGCACAGTCGACGGGAGCCCTGTCCCGGCCGGAGCACGTGCAGCTGGGCCCACCGCCGACCGTCCGCTACTTCCGCCAGCTCAGCTCCGCCGAGTAGGCCACCCACCCACCCACCCGGACGGATGGCGGTCGGTCGGTCTGGCTCGGTCGTTCGCGAGAACTCGCCCCGCACCGCGATGCGCGTGGGCCGCCCTGTTGCCCGGGACCCGGATTCTCGACCGGCCGGGCGCGTTCCTTCCGCGTGTCGCGATCGGTACCGCGCGGGAGGTCCGCGCCCGGCCGGGCGTCGGTTGGTGGCCTAGCCGAGCAGGGCCTCGGCGAGGCGTGCCTGCCAGGCGGTCGTGGAGCTGGGGTCGCCGCCCGGGGGCAGGCGCAGGCCGAGCACCACCTGGTCGGCGCCGGCCGACTGGTAATCGGCGATCCGTGCCACGATCGTCTCCAGGCCGCCCCAGACGGTGATGCCGTCGACGAAGGCGTCGCTGAGCCCGGTGATGTCGGCCTCGTCGAATCCCATGCGGACGAAGTTGCGGCGGTAGCCGGGACGGGTCGTGAAGAAGCCCACCGAAGCGCGGGCGAGCTCTCGGGCCGCGTCGGGGTCCGACAGAGGAATGACCGGCACCAGCACCGCGAGCGCCGGCCCGTCGCCGAGCAGCTTGCGCGCCTCGGCCACGTAGTCCGTGGTCACCAGGTAGGGGTAGGCGCCGCCGGCACGGCCGCGGGACAGGTCGAGCATCCGCGGGCCGAGCGCGGCGAGGATCCGCTCCGACGCGGGCACCGCCGGCGTCGCGGTGTCCAGCGCGTCCAGGTAGGCGTTGATCGTCGGCAGCGGCTTCGGGCCGTGCGCGCCGCCCAGGCCGACGACGAACCGGCCGGGATGGTCGGCCGCCAACGCCGCGTGCGCCGTCGCGACCTCGGTGGCCGGTACCCGGTCGACCGAGATGATGGCGCTCGCCACCCGCAGCGTCGACGTGCCGCGGACGACGCGGTCGATCTGCGCGAGATTGTTGCCCTGGCCGCCCGGTAGCCAGAGCGTCTGATATCCCAGTTCCTCCAGCCTGGCGGCGGCGTCGATCTCCGCGGCTGGTTCCGCTGTCGGGTCTAGGGCTAGGCCGGCGATACCGACCGGTCCCGCAATGGTCATGACCAGCGCCAACGGGCCTAGCCGACAGACTGTTCCCGGTCCGGACAAAGTTGGGCCGGGCATTTCGTCATGTTTTCGGGATTAGTGATCATCCGTGAGTCCGTGCCACAGATTTGTGCGCGGACGGTTAGCGGAAAGTTAATTGTCCTTGCGATGTGTCAGAAGCCAGCCGGTCGCCGCCGCCGCGGCCGCGGCGGTCGTGGTCGCGGCCACCACGCCGTGGTGCTGGGAGGCCCAGAGCTGGGGGTCGCGGCGATGGGACCGGTCGTCGAAGGAGCCGTGCGCGCCGAAGTCGTGGCCGCCGGGCGCGTCGGCTGGCTTCCACAGGTTGCCCGCCGCACTGGGGTCGTGCGCGGCGTCGGTCTGCTGGCCGGCGAAACCGGTACGGGCCAGATAGCGGTCGAGCAGGCCCGGCGCGACGGCGTTGGCGGCCAGGGTCGCGGCGGTGCTGGAGCCGACCCAGTACTCGCGCCGGCGGGGGTGGTCGGCTGCGTACAGCACCGCGCGGGCGGCGAGCTCGGGCTGGTAGATCGGCGGCACGGGCTGGGCCTGGCGGGGCAGCCGGGACAACAGCCAGGAGAACTGGGGGGTGTTGACCGCAGGCATCTGCACCATCGTGACGTGGACGTTCGAATGTTCGTGCAGCAGCTCGCAGCGCAGCGCCTCGTGGAAGCCCTGGATGGCGTGCTTCGCGCCGCAGTACGCGGTCTGCAGCGGGATGCCGCGGTAGGCGAGGGCGGAGCCGACCTGCACGACCGTGCCGCGGTCGCGTGGCTTCATGTACCGCAGCGCGGCCATCGTTCCGTAGACGTAGCCGAGATAGGTCACCTCGGTGGCCCGCTGGAACTCGGCCGGCTGGATCTGGCTGAAGGGGGCGAACACCGAGCTGAAGGCGACGTTGACCCACACGTCGATCGGCCCGAGCTCGTCCTCGATCCGCCGCGCCGCCTGGGCGACGCCGTCGGCGTCGGCCACGTCGACGGGGATCGCCAATGCCTGGCCACCCGCTTCGGCGACCTCTCCGGCGGCGGCGGCCAGGCCGGCCTCACCACGGGCGAGCAGGCCGACGGACGCGCCGCGGGCGGCGCACGCCCGGGCGGTCGCGCGCCCGATGCCGCCGCTGGCGCCGGTGACGACCACGACCCGGTGGTCGGTCTTCCTCCTCTTACGACGTCCGTTCCATAGAGGCATCGGTGTCGGCTCCCTTTCCTGTGGGCTCACCTCTCATGAATTCCCGAGACAGCCCGTCGTACCCTCGGTGGCCTGGGGAGTTCTCAGCCGTGCCGGGCCAAGCGGAACCAGCGGTAGCCATACCGGCCCAGCTCGAGACCGTTCAGGTCGCGGCCGGGTGGGGCGTAGTCGTGGTCGGCGAACAACTCGACCGGTTCCTCGTCCTGCCCGGGCTGGCGGCCGATGTCGACGGTCACCGGCTTGTCGGCCAGGTTGTGGGTGAACAGGACGGTCCCGCTGTCGGCGTCGAATCGAACGGCGAGGACGGACCTCGCCCTGACGGGCAACACCTGCCACCGGCCGAGCCCGGTCTCGGGACATTCGCGCGCGGCGCGGATCATCCGTTCGAACCAGGACAGCAGGGAGTCGGGCTCCAGCCGCTGGCGAGCCACGTTGACCGTCTGGTATCCGAATTCCTTGTCGCTGACGACCGGTCGGACGAGCGCGTCCGGCGGGGCGGACGAGAAACCGCCGCCGCTCGCCGCGGACCACTGCATGGGGGTGCGGATGGCGTTGCGCTCGGGCAGGTCCAGGTCGTCGCCCATGCCGATCTCCTCGCCGTAGCGAAGGACCGGCGTACCGGGCATGGTGAACTGCAGTGAGTACGCCAGCTCGATGCGGGCGCGGTCGCCGCCGAGCATCGGCGCCAGCCGGCGGCGGATGCCCCGGCCGTAGAGCTGCATGTTCTCGTCCGGGCCGAACGCGTCGAAGACCTCTGCCCGCTCGGTGTCGCGCAGGCGGCCCAGGTCGATCTCGTCGTGGTTGCGCAGGAACGTGCACCACTGGCCGCCGGCCGGCGGCACGGGGAGGTCCGCGAGAGCGTTCCGCAGCGGGCGGGCGTCCTGGCGGGCGAGCGCGAGCATGGTCGCCTGGTTCAGGCCGAACGCGAAGATCATGGGCAGCCGGTCGGCGGACTCGCCGTCGCCGAAGAACCGGCCGATCTCCTTGTCGGGCACGTTCGCCTCGGCCAGGACGACGGCGTCGCCGCGCCGCCAGGAGATATGCCGGTACAGCTCGGAGAGCATCGGGTAGTCGAGCGGGGGAGAGGGTTCCCCGGGCTTGGTCTCCTCGATGACGAACGGCGCGGCGTCCATCCGGAAGCCGGCGACCCCGAGCTGAAGCCAGAAGGCGACGATCTTCTTGATCTCGGCGCGGACGGCCGGATTACCGCTGTTGAGGTCGGGCTCGAAGTCGTAGAAGCGGTGGTAGTAGTACGACCCGGAGTGCCGGTCGTAGGTCCAGGTCTCCTTCTGCACCCCAGGGAACACCATGCCCTGGTGCCGGTCGGGCGGGGCGTCGTCCGACCACACGTACCAGTCACGCAACGGCGACGCGCGGTCGGCGCGGGCCTGCGCGAACCACGGATGCTCGTCGGAGGTGTGGTTGACGACGAGATCGATGATGACCCGGATGCCGAGGTTGCCGGCCTGGTGGATCAGCTGGGCGAGGTCGCCGGGGCTGCCCAGCCGGGGGTCGACGCCGTAGTAGTCAGTGATGTCGTAGCCGTCGTCGCGGTTCGGGGTGGGGTGGATCGGGTTGAGCCACAGGCAGGTCACACCGAGGCGGGACAGGTAGTCCAGCCGGCTGATCAGTCCGGGCAGGTCGCCGGTACCGTCCCCGTCGCTGTCCTGGAAGGTCTCGACGTCGACGCAGTAGATCACTGCCTGCTGGTACCAACGATCGTTCACGTCGCGGCTCTGCCCGGGTGCGAAGCCGCCAAACCGGGGCGTTCGCGGCGCCGCCGCCGACGGCGGGTCGGCCGGCGGCCTGGGGTGGCTACCTGCCAGCTCAGTCGAACAGTGAACTGACCGACTCGCCGTTGTGAATGCGTCGCATGGCCTCGGCCAGCGCGGGCGCGATGGACAGGATCTCCAGCTTGGAGACCCGCTCCTCCGGCAGGATCGGCACGGTGTTGGTGCAGACGATCTCGAGGACGTCGGGCTGGTCACCGATTCGCTTGAGCGCGCCGCCGGCGAACAGACCGTGGGTGCAGGCCACGCGGATGGAGCCGACACCGATGTCGCGGAGCTTGTTGAGCAGTTCGAGGACTGTGCTGCCCTTGGCGATCTCGTCGTCGAGGATGATGATGTCGCGACCGGCGACGTCGCCGATGACCGCGCTGATGGCGACCCGGTCGTCGGCGAACCGCTGCTTCGCGCCGGCCGCGACCGGGACTCCGAGCCGCCGGGCGAAGCTCGCCGCCTCCTTGGCGTTGCCGAGGTCGGGGGAGACCACGGTGGTGTTCGACAGGTCGTACTGACGGAAGTGCTCCGCCAGCTCCCGCAGCGCGTGCAGGTGGTCGACGGGGACGCTGAAGAAGCCGTGGACCTGGGGTGAGTGCAGGGTCATCGCGAGGATCCGGCTGGCGCCGGCGGTGGCCAGCAGGTCGGCGACGAGCCGACCGCCGATGGAGATCCGTGGCGCGTCCTTCTTGTCCGACCGGGCATACGAATAGTGCGGCATCACGACCGTGGTACGCGCCGCGGACGCCCCCTTCGCCGCATCGATCATGAGCAGTAGTTCGACCAGGTTCTCCTGGACGGGCTTCACGAGTGGCTGGATGATGTAGATGTCCCGTTCGCGGCAGTTCGCCTGCAGCTGCACCTCCAGGCAGTCGTTGGCGAAACGGTCGATGCGAACCGGCGACAATGGCGTCTTGAGGTGTCGGCACACCTCCTCCGCCAGCTGCCGATGTGCACTTCCGCTGAACACGACAATCTCTCGCACAAACCGCCCCTGACATTAGTGCGACGTTGCGGGAAGTCCCATCATACAGGTCGGATCTTGCTGACCCGATCAATCCAATGGTCAACCGAGATATCGGATGGTGGGCTGAGCGCTCTTGGCGCGGCGTGGACGGCCGGCCGGAATCCAGCCGACTCGCCCGCCGACTCGGCCAACAAAGCGGCGGGCGGGTGCGGCGGGAACCGGTTTGATTTCACGTTGGAAATGCCGCGTGCGGCGCCACGCGGTTTCGGCGTGGCGTGCGCGGCGCGGTGTGCCGTGGAGTGGTTCGGACAGGTCTGGTCCGGCGGGTGCGGCGTTCGCTGGTCAGCCGGCTCGGCGGGGCGCCGGCCGGGAATGGGACGATCGCGGCGTGCGGCCGAGTCGACGGACGGTACTGCTGGCGGCGCCGACGTTCGCGGCCGGCGCCGTCGGTGGCGCGCTGTGGGCGCGGCGCTCCGGCGACCCGGCGGGGAGCGGGCGGCCCACGGTCTCGGACGGCGGGCGGCCCACGGTCTCGGACGGCGGGCGGCCCGGTCCGCCGAGCGGCGCGGCGGCGGACGGCGCGGCGGCGTCGACGCCGCCGGCCGGCGGCAAGGCTGCGCCGCTGATACCGAGCGGGCCGGCCGCGGTGACGCGGACGACGTTCCGGAGCGCCGCTCGCGGTCTGGACGTCTCGATGGTGCTCGTCTCACCGGTCGCCGGCGCCGTCGACGGTCTGCCGGTGTGTCTCGTCCTGCACGGCCGTGGCGACGACGCGCGCCGCGGCGTGGCTCTTCTCGGCCTGGACGCCGCGTTGGCGGACGCGGCCCGGGCCGGAGTGGCGCCGTTCGTCGCCGTAGCGGTCGACGGTGGCGAGACCTACTGGCACCCGCGCAGATCCGGCGACGACCCGGAACGGATGATCCTGGCCGAGATCCTGCCCCGCCTCGCGGATCAGGGGTTGCGCACCACCCGGCTGGCGGCGATCGGCTGGTCGATGGGCGGCTACGGCGCCCTGCTGCTCGCCCGGCGCCACCCGGACCTGGTCGTCGCCGTGGCGGCGAGCAGCCCGGCGATGTGGCCCGCCTACGGTGCCAGCGCGCCGGGCGCGTTCGACTCCGCCGCCGACTTCGCGGCCCACCGGGTCCTGGGTGAGCCGCCGCCCCCGGGAGTGGCCTACAGAATCGACTGCGGGCAGAGCGACCCGTTCTACGCCGTCTCCCGGCAGGCCGCGGACGAGCTGGCGGCGACCGAACGCCGATTCGGCCCGGGCGGACACGACCCCACGTACTGGCGCGCCGCCGTCGGCGTCCAGCTCGCCTTCGTCGGCCGAGCGCTCGCCCGCGCCGCGTCCCCGGGACCCAGGCCCACCGCGGGATGACAGGTCCGGCCAGGCCATCGTGCTCGGGTCACCGGCGGGCGACGGTGGGCCGTCGACGGTGGGCCGTCGGCCGCGATGCCCTCGCCGAGAGGCTGCCCGCGGGGAAGATAATCCGGGAATGGCGACGATCCACAACACCACCTTGGTCCCATCCAAGCTGGAACTGCTGACTGCCTGGCTCCCCGGTCAGCCCTGGTACCTCGACGCCGGCAAGGCGCCCCAGCTCACCAAGGCCGGCGGGTTCCGGCTCGACGACCCGGCCGGCGAGGTCGGCATCGAGTTCATGATCGTCACGGACGTGGCCGACGGCGACCCGGTGACCTATCACGTGCCCATGACCTACCACGCACAGGCGCAACCGGGCATGGAAGCCGGCCTCATCGGGACGACCGAGCACGGTGTGCTCGGTACCAGGTACGTGTACGACGCGACGTACGACTGGGTGTTCGTCACCCAGCTCGTCGCGCTGATCCAGGGCAAGGCCGAGCCGCAGGCGCAAAGCCTCACCGACACCCCGGACCCCACCGTGCGCAGCGAACCGGTTCTGCCCGGCTCGGACCTCGTCGTGACCGGCTGCGCCCTCGCCAGCAACGGTCCCGACGGGACGAGGCTGCGGATCTCGACGACGGACGCCGACGCCGTCCCGACGGACCTCCTGCTGCGGGTCGTCCGCGCCCTCCCCGTCCGTCCGGGTGCCGTGGACCAGCGCGGCGGCCACGTCCAGGTCCCCTGGCGTCAGGCGGACGGAACCGAGTCAAGCGCGGCCGTCGTCACCGCGGCCCCGGCGGTCGACTAGCCGACAGGGCGGACCACTCCTCTGGACCTTTCGTGACCCTGGTGGCGGGCGACGGATGGGCATCGGCGTTCAGGCGAGGCCCGCGAAGAACTGCCGGAGGTCGTCAACCACCAGATCCGGGTGGGTGGTGTAGGCGAAGTGCCCGCCCTGATCGAACTCGGTGTAGCGCACGACGTTGTTCGCGCGCTGGGCGAAGGCCCGTACGGTCCGGTAGTCCTCGGGGAACACCGCGACGGCGGTCGGCACCTTGTTCGGCAGCTCGCGGTAGCCGGCTCCGGTGCGTGCGTCCTCGTAGTAGTGCCGTGCGCTCGACACGCCTGTACGGGTGAACCAGTAGATGCTCACGTGGGTGAGATAGGTGTCGACGTCGAGGTAGTCGGCGTAGTCGCCCCAGCCGGTCCACAGCTCGGCGTTCCAGGCCAGCTGTCCGATCGGTGAGTCGGTGAGCCCGTACCCCAGTGTCTGCGGCCGGGTCTGCTGGATCTTCTGGTAACCCGCCTTGCTCTGGAAGTCCGAGGTGCTACCGGACAGGCTTTCCCGGTCCGCCGCCGACAACCCGGCCAGCTCCGCCGGGTCGCCGGAGGGGAACGCGAAGATCTGCAGGAGGTGCACCCCGAGCAGGCCGTCCGGCGCAAGGATGCCCAGCTCCCGCCCGACCAGGGCGCCGGCGTCACCGCCGACCGCGCCCCACCGCTCGTAGCCCAGCCGGTCCATCAACGTGGCGAAGGCGCGGGCCATCCGCGCGCTGTCCCATCCCCGCTCCGTCACGGGGCTGGAGAAGCCATAGCCAGGCAGCGAGGGCACCACCACGTGGAACGCCCGCGAGGGACTGGCGCCGTGTGCCCGCGGGTCGGTCAGCGGCCCGATCATCTCGAGGAACTCCACCACCGAGCCTGGCCAGCCGTGCAGGAGCAGCAGAGGCAGGGCGCCCGGCTCGGCGGACCGCACGTGCAGGAAGTGGATGTTCTGCCCGTCGATGGTCGTCGTGAACTGCGGGACCTCGTTGAGCCGGGCCTCGTGCGCCCGCCAGTCGTAACCGCTGCTCCAACGCTCGGCCAGTCTGCGCACCACCCCGATGGGCATGCCGTAGTCGGTGCCGGCACCGGTCACCTCGGCCGGCCAGCGGGCGATGGACAGGCGCGCGGCCAGGTCGTCAAGGTCGCGCCGCGGAATGTCGATACGAAACGGTTGGATGGTTGGCGAGGTCGTCATGCCCCGACCGTAGAAGTGATTCCGGCCGGATCCTGACCTAAAGCGGCGGGCCGGCACTCGGCGGTCAGGCGACGCGGTGGCCGTGCGCAGGTACGCGAACATTCGCCACATCGTCACCTGATTGCGCCGGCATTGGCGGTCGCTGCGCGCCAATGAAGCCGCGGTTCGCCGATGGGACTCCACCGGGCGGGAAACTGTCCTACCTGCCCGCTACGGTCCACCGCAGGACACACAGGAGTGTCCGCCAAATGAGCGAGAGGTGGTCGCAATGGCCGAGTTCACATCCTACGAACCGGGAACTCCTTGTTGGGTGGATCTTGGTAGCCCGGATCCGGCGGCGTCCAGGGCCTTCTACGGCGGCCTGTTCGGCTGGGAGGCGAACGTCTCGCCGGATCCGGCGGCGGGCGGTTATACGTTGTTCACCTTGCGCGGCAAGCAGGTCGCGGGCCTGGGCCCGCTGTTCGTCGAGGGACAGCCGGCCGCCTGGAGCACCTATGTCCGGGTCGACGACGCGGACAAGACGGCCGAGGCCGTGGTCGGCGCCGGTGGCCAGGTCGTCGTCGCGCCGATGGACGTCCTGGACGCGGGCCGGATGGCGGTGTTCCTCGACTCCGGCGGTGCCGCCATCTCCGTGTGGCAGCCGGGGATGCACAAGGGAGCCGAGCTGGCGAACGAGCCCGGCGCATTCTGCTGGAACGAGCTGGACACCCGCGACGTGGCCGCGGCCAAGGCCTTCTACCCGGCCGTGTTCGGCTGGGCCACGGACGATTCGGGGGCCCAGGGCGGCCCGATGGAGTACTACGAGTGGAAGCTCGGCGGCGCCATCATCGGTGGGATGATGCCCATGCCCGCGATGGTGCCCGCCGAGGTGCCGTCATTCTGGTTGACCTACTTCGCGGTCAGCGACACCGATGCGATCGCCGCGAAGACGGTGGAGCTCGGCGGGTCGGTCATCCTGGAACCGGCCGACATCCCCATCGGCCGGTTCGCGATCCTCGCCGGCCCGCACCGGGAGACCTTCGCGGTCATCAGGCTCTGAGGCGGGCGCCGATCCGGCGGAACGCGGTGTCCGGTGTCCGGCGAGTGCGCCGGACGCCGGGCACCGTCGTTCGCCGCTGCCGGACGCGGCCCTCGCCGGGCAGCGCGCGGTGGGCCTACAGCGGCTCCCGGGTTGGCCGTAGGCTGGGCGGCGTGACTGTCGTGAAGATCAATGCGATCGAGGTTCCCGAGGGCGCGGGCCCCGAGCTGGAGAAGCGGTTCGCGAACCGGCTGCACGCGGTGGACGGGCAGCCAGGCTTCGTGTCGTTCGAGCTGCTGCGGCCGGTGAAGGGCGACAACCGGTACTTCGTCGTGACGCACTGGGACAGCGAGGAGTCGTTCCAGGCGTGGCTCACCGGGCCGGCCATGGAGGCGCACTCGGGGGAGCGCGCCCGCCCGGTGGCGTCCGGCTCGTCCCTGCTGGAGTTCGAGGTCGTCCAGCGCTCGGTGGCGGGCGGCTCCTGACGGGGTCTCATCCCCACGGCGCGCCGAGCGCACCAGCCTGCTGCCGCTGACTGGTGCCCCCGCGCCGCGCGCGCCGAGGGACGGCGCCGTGACCGGGCCGGGTGGTCAGCCGCCGGGGCAAGTGTTCGGTGGGCCGCTGTACTCCGCGCAGTAGGTGCCGGTCGGGCTGTGGCGGGGCGCCGGATCCCGCGTGTCCCGAAGGAATGAGACGCATCCGGCGAACAGCAGCGCGCCGACCAGCGTGCCCAGGGCACAGCCGACCTTCCAGCGGCGGATGGCCGGCCGGTTGTCGGCCCAGGTAGCGAGGAAGAGCCCGGCCGGGGGAACGCCGAAGGCAACGGCCGCGCCGATGCCAAGGTAGCGGGCGGCCTTCAGTATGTCCTGGCGATCCACTGACTCCCCGAAGAACGCGACGCTGTACATCAGCGCGTCCCACGTGGCCACCGCCGGCACCACGAGCCAGACGACCGCGAGCAGGATCCGCAGGGCGGCGACGGACTCGGCCCAGGGTGGCTGGTCCGGGCGGGGACTGTCCATGACGCCGATGGTGGCGGTCTGAAGCCGGCCCGGGCCTGAGCAGGAACGCCCGACCCGCCTGGGCGCGAATACTCAGGCGTGGCTCGCCGATCGTCCTCGCGGCCGCGCCCCGGGGCGGGCCGCCCCGGGGCGGGCCGCCCGCCCGCCGATCCGCGCGGAAATTGATCCGTGATACGTATGCTTCGCGCCTGTTCGTCCCGACGACGCTCGGGAGTGGCCGACTCCCCCCGGAGCGCCGCTGCCCCCGTGCCACCACCGCGACGAGGCAGTCCGAACGAGCCGACGAAACGGTCGGACGCGAGCCGATTGAGGAGACGGTCAGGTCGTGGTCGACACACAGCTGGTCATGGGAGCTAGCGGCTTCCTCGGTTCACACGTCACGCGGCAGCTGGTGGAGCGCGGCGACGACGTTCGGGTGTGGATTCGTCGGACCAGCTCGACGCAGGCCTTCGAGGACCTGCCCGTGGAACGGCACTACGGCGACCTGACCGACGACGACGCGATGCGCGCGGCGATGACCGGCGTGGACACCGTGCACTACTGCGTCGTCGACACCCGGGCCTGGCTACGCGACCCCGCACCGCTGTTCGCGACGAACGTCGACGGCCTGCGGCACGCGCTGGACGCCGCGGTCGAGGCGAAGGTGCGGCGCTTCGTCTTCTGCAGCACGGTGGGCACGATCGGCCTGTCGACGGACGGCGGTCCGGCCGACGAGGACGATCCGCACACCTGGCAGCACCTGGGCGGCCCGTACATCCAGGCCCGCGTCGCCGCCGAGGACCTCGTCCTGAGCTACCACCGCGAGCGGGGACTCCCCGCCATCGTCATGTGCGTGTCGACGACCTACGGCGCGCCCGACTTCGGCTCGCCGCACGGCCAGATGGTGTCCGAGGCCGCGCACGGCAAGATGCCGGTCCACTTCGGCGACGCCGCGATGGAGGTCGTCGGCATCAAGGACGCCGCCCGCGCGTTCCTGCTCGCGGCGGAGAAGGGACGCGTCGGCGAGCGCTACATCATCAGCGAGCGCTACATGTCCTGGAAGGAACTGCTGACGACCGCGGCCGCGGCGGTGGACGCGAAGCCCCCGCGCTTCGGCATCCCGCTGCCCGCGATGAAGGTGGTCGGCCGCGTCGGCGACGTGGCCGGGCGCGTGCTGCGCCGTGACATCCCGATGACCACCGTCAGCGTCCGGCTCATGCATTTCATGCCGCCACTCGACCACGGCAAGGCCACCAGGGAGCTCGACTGGCATCCGTCCCCGACGCCGGACGCCGTCCGGGAAGCCGCGAAGTTCTACGTCGAGCAGCGGCGCGAGAGCGCCGGCTGACCGGAAACGAGAACCCGGTTACAGTCTGGCCTCTGACCGCCAGCGTGTCCTCGTTCGGCGGATGGCGCCGGCCGAGGAAGGGAGCTCCGGCATGAGTGGGCCGCTGGACGGGGTGAAGGTGGTCGAGCTGGGGGTCGTGGTGGCCGGGCCGGCCTGCGCCGGGATTCTGCTCGACTGGGGCGCCGAGGTCGTCAAGGTGGAACCGCCGGAGGGCGACCCGCACCGCGGGAACATCATCACCGCGTTGTTCGAGCTGGACAACCGGGGGAAGCGCAGCGTCTGCCTCGACCTGAAGAACGAGGCCGCGCGCGAGGTGCTGTTACGACTGCTGGCGGGCGCGGACGTGCTGGTCACTAACCTGCGGCTGGCCGCGCTCGCCCGGCTTGGTCTGGACTACGAGACCCTGTCGGCGCGGTTTCCCCGGCTCATCTACGCCGCCGCGACCGGATACGGCGTGACCGGGGAGGGCGCGGACAAGCCCGGGTACGACATGGGCGCCTACTGGTCGCGCGCCGGGATCGCGTTCGCGCTCACGCAGGAGGGGACGCCGCCACCGGTCTCTCGGCCGGGCATGGGCGACCATCCGACCGCGATGGCGCTCGCGGCGGGGGTGTGCGCCGCTTTGGTCGAACAGCGGACGCATGGCCGCGGGCAGTTCGTGACCACGTCGCTGCTGCGGACCGGTGCCTACACGATCGGTTGTGACCTGGCGAGCCACGCGCGGGGCCAGCTCGCGACTCCAGGGCTGAGCCGGATGATGTACAACCCGATTCTCGCCGTCTACCAGGCCGGCGACGGCCACTGGTTCTGGCTGCTCGGGCTGCAGGGCGCCCGGCACTGGCCGGGCATCGCCCGGGCGATCGACCGCCCCGAGCTGGCCGAGGACCCGCGGTACGCCACCATGGCGGACCTGGGCAGGAACCGGGGTGAGGTGCTCGCGCTGCTCGACGAGGCGTTCGCGCGCCAACCGCTCGACCACTGGGCGGAGGTCTTCGCGCGCCATGACGTCTGGTGGGATCCGGTGCACTCCTTCGACGAGGTGCTCGCCGACCCGTTCGCCCACGCGGCCGGCGTCTTCCGGCCCGTCGCCGTCGAGGACGGTGAGGCGACCGGCGAGAACGACGCCGCGACGCCGACCGGCGAACGCCGGGTCGTCACCGTCGCGACCCCGGTCGACTTCTCCTCGTTCCAGCCCGGCGACGCCCCGCGCGCGCCGGAGATCGGCGAGCACACGGAGGAGGTGCTCCTCGGCCTTGGCCTCGACTGGTCGCGGATCATCGCCCTGAAGGACGCGGGCGCCATTCCGTAGCTGGCTGGTGGCGACGTCTGAGGTCCGCCGGCCGGCTATGACGCGGGCGCGGGCGCGGCGGGGAGTCTGATGCCGAGGGCGTTGAGCCAGATGCGGGTGAGTTCGTCGACGGCCTTGTCGGTGTCGAAGGCGACGGGGTCGTGGGAGTTGAAGAGGAGTTCGGCGAAGTAGGCGACCATGCCGCCGAGGGCTTGGGCTGCGTAGGCGGGTTCGACGTCGGGGTCGGCGAGGTGGTCGTGTTGGAATTGGCGGATGCGTCGTTCGATGCTGTGGGCGAAGGCGTCCTGGCGTTGGAAGCGGATGCGCCAGACGTCGACGTCGATGGTGGCGACCTGGTGGATGACGCGCATGATGCCGGCGTTGGCGGCGTAGGTGCGCAGGTAGTGCTCGTTCGCCGCGCGGATGCGTTCTACGGGGTCGTCCGTGGTGCCGGCGTTGACGGCGAGCAGGTCGAGCTCGACGGACTCCACGACTTTGCGAAAGATTTCTTCTTTGGAAACAAAGTAGGTGTAGAAGGAGCCGTGTGAGGTGCCGGCCTCGTCGCAGATGTCGGCGACGCGGGCGTGCAGGAAGCCGTCGCGTTCGAAGACGGCCCGGGCGGCGTCGAGGAGTTGGTCGCGGGTTTGTCGGCCGCGGCTGGTGCGGCCGGTGCCGCGCCGTTTGGCTCTGGTCTCTCCCTGCCAGCCGCGGCTGGCGTTGGGAATGGAGGCCATTTGCTCGACGGGTCTGGTCCCTTCAGACACTGCAGTCCTCTCCGACGACATGAACCGGGCACGGCCGATCCCGGTTCCCTGTCATCCAGGGGTCGGATCGAGTGCGTAGTAGTGATGTTCGCCGCTTGATGGGCTGCCCTCTGGGTAAGCGCCACAGTTCTCTGAAAAGATGACCGACGGCGGGTGACCAGGCAGTGCCGGGCAGCGTCGAGCGTAGCAGCGGTGGAGCGCCCTGACGGCCGGTCGCGACCGCGGTTCCTCACGCATCGTTGCCGGCGCCGCGTGGGGTCCGTACGAGCGGACCGGCGCTGCGCTGTTCGGTCTCCGATGGCGCGGTCCTCCGTCTCGCCTGTCGCCTGCCCGTTGTTTCGTTGTTCCGCCTCGGCGTCGCGGTGGACCGGATGGGCTCGCCCGGCCCTGCTGGCGCCGGGTCGCTCCGGCCGGCGTTGTTCTCCAGGCCGGCTGGCCGGTCCGTGGCCCCCGCGGGGGCTCGGCGGCGGGGACCCCCGCGTACCCGTTGCCGGTAGGGGTTGTACGGTTCTACCGTGCGGGAACATTGAAGTCGACGTCAACATCGAAGTTCGTGCCGACACCACGGTCTGCGCCCGATGTCGACGTCCAGGCCCGTGCCCAGAGACGGGAGCCGCGCTTTGACCCCCTCGGAACACCTCCCTGCATTGCTGCAGGTGGAGGATGTCTCGATCAGCTTTGGCGGCATCAAGGCCGTCGATCAAGTGTCGTTCACCCTGGACCGTGGCTGTTGCGGGATCATCGGGCCCAATGGTGCCGGCAAGACGACCCTGCTGGACACCCTCGCCGGTGTCCTCGTGCCTCGCGCGGGGCGGATCCTGCTCGACGGCCACGACCTGACCAGGAGGTCGTCGGCCTGGCGGGCGCAGCATGGCATCCGGCGGACCTTCCAACGTCACCAGGCCTTCGGCTGGTTGACGGTCGAGGAGAACCTCCTGGTGGCGTGCGAGTGGCGTGGCCGGAGCCGGCGGATCGTGGCCGACCTGCTGGCGGCCCGGTCGTCGCGGCGCCGCCGGCAGGCGCACACGGAGCGCATCGAGCACGTCCTCGAGTTGTGTGGGCTGCTGCCGGTCCGTGACCGGCGGGCCGCGACACTGCCGATCGGGCAGGTGCGGCTGATGGAGTTCGCCCGGGCGATCGTCGACGAGCCGCGCCTGCTGCTGCTGGACGAGCCGACCTCCGGTCTCGGCCCCGCGGACACGGAACGTCTGGGCTCGGTCGTCACCGAGCTCACGTCGAAGGGCGAGTGCGCGGCGATTCTCGTCGAGCACGACCTCGACTTCGTCGTCGGGCTGTGCGATCAGCTGATGGTGCTCACCGCCGGCCAGGTCCTCACCAGTGGTGACCCGGCCGAGGTCTGCCGCGACCCCAGGGTCGTCTCCGCCTACATCGGGAAAGCGTAGATGGACAAGTTCGTCAGCCTAATTCTGAGCGGCGGCGTTTCCGGCGCCATCTACTCGCTGCTCGCCATCGGCCTGGTACTGAACTACCAGACGGCCAGGATCTTCAACTTCGGTCACGGCGCGACGGCCTTCTCGACCGCGTTCCTCTTCTACCAGCTGAACACGGGGCTCGGCTGGTCGAAGTGGGCCGCGCTCGTCGTGACGGTGTTCCTGTTCGCGCCGGCGGCGGGGTGGATGTGGGACCGGCTGGTGTTTCGCCGGCTGGCGGGTGCGGGCGAGGCGGCCGCGACGGTCGCGAGCGTCGGGATCCTCATCACGATGCCGGCGTTGGTGCAGTGGCTGTGTGACGTGCTGCGCGGGACGTTCGGGGTCGGGTTCGTCGACACCTCGACGGCGTACGTGGTTCCGGGGATCGGGCCGAACCCGCCGCGGAACTTCCGGGTCACGTCAGGGCTGGTCATCAGCTCGAACCAGCTGATCGCGTTGGTGGTCGCGCTGGTCGCGTTCGTGGGTCTGTGGCTGCTGCTGCGGTTCACGGCGCTCGGGCTGCGGATGCGGGCGGCGGTCGACAAGCCGGAGCTGGTGCGGCTGCGGGGGACGAACACGAACACGACCTCCGGCGTGGCCTGGGTGCTCAGCTTCTTCCTGGCGGGGCTCGCCGGCGTGCTCGCGGCGCCGCTGCCGGGCACGTTCGGACTGACCGGGGACAACTACACGCTGGCGTTGTTCGTGGCGGCGACCGCCGCGGTGATCGCCGGGTTGCGGTCGTTCCCGATCGCGTTTCTGGCCGGGCTGCTCATCGGCGCCGCCCGCAACCTGGCCGAGGGGTATGTCAGCGGCCAGTACCTGGGCTCCTTCGGCTCCTGGGTCGAGGGCGTCTACGGGCTGCGGTCGTCGCTGCCGTACTGGGTGCTGATCGTCGCCCTGGTCGTCGTCGGCATGGAGCGGCGCCGGCGGGTGGCGGGGACCGCCAGCGAGGCCGCCCCGCCGCCGGACTACCTCGCGGACCTGCCGCGGTGGCGCCGGCACCTGCCATGGGTCATCGCCGGCGCCGTCCTGCTGATCTACGGGCTGTTCCTCGCCGACAGCACGTGGCGCACGATCGTGTTGTCCGGGCTGGCGCTGGCGATCGTGTTCATGTCGTTCACGGTCGTGACCGGGATCGGCGGCATGGTCAGCCTGGCGCAGTCGACCTTCGTCACGGTCGCGGCCCTGTCCGCCGGCTGGGCGGTGGGGCACGGCTGGCCGTTCCTGCTGGCCCTGCTGCTCGGCATGGCCGCGGCGACGGCGATCGGAGTCGTGGTCGCGCTGCCGGCGCTGCGGCTGGGGGGAGTCGCGCTCACGCTGGCGACGCTCGCCCTGGCGCTGCTGGGCTTCTCGGTGCTGTTCAACATCGCCGGTTTCACCAACGGCACGGAGGGTTGGAAGCTCGCGTTCCCGTCGGTCGGGTCGGTGGACTTCGCCGACGACCGGGTCATGGTCGTTGTGCTGTTCGCGGTGGTGCTGGCGGTCGCGGCGGTCGTCGGGAACCTGGAGCGCTCGGCGTCGGGACGGGCGATGGCGGCCGTGCGGTCCAGCGCGCCGGGTGCGGCGGCCAGCGGCGTGCCGCTCGCCGCGACCAAGCTGACTATCTTCGGGGTGTCGGCGGCGCTGGCGGGTCTCGGCGGGGTGCTGCTCGCCTGCGTCCAGGGCACCGCGCGGGGCTTCTCCTGGCCGCCGATCATGGGCTTCCTCTGGCTCGCGACCGTGGTGATCTTCGGGGTCCGCCGCCCGCAGGGCGCGGTGGTGGCCGGCCTGGTGTCGGTCGCGCTGCCGCGGGTGATCAGCCATGGCCTGCACCTGGGGTCGGTGGGCTGGGGCGGGACGACGTCGCCGGTGGTCGCGCAGATCCTGTTCGGGCTCGGCGCGATCGGCCTGGCCCAGCAGCCCGAGGGCGCGCTGGCCTCGGTCTCCGGGCTGAGGCATCGTCGCCGGCTCGCCACCCGCCCGGCGGTCGCGTCCGACGCCGCCGCGGCTGTGCCTGCCCAGGGAACGGCCGCGACGGCGTCGCCGGCACTCGCCACGCCCGCCCGCGGGCCGGTGGCCGCCCCGCCCACGGGTCCGGCGCTGCTCGAGCTGCGCGGGGTGCGGGCCGGGTACGGCGACGTCGAGGTTCTCCACGGCCTGGACCTGACGGTCGCGCCGGGCGGCGTCCTGACGTTGCTGGGGGCCAACGGCGCCGGCAAGAGCACGCTGTGCCGGACGGTCGCCGGGCTGACCTCCGGCGTCGGCGGTCAGGTGATGTTCCGGGGTGAGGACGTCACGCACGCGCCGGCGCACGAGCGTTCCCGGATGGGCATCGTGCTGGTGCCCGAGTCCCGTGGGGTCTTCCCCAGCCTGACGGTCGAGGAGAACCTCCAGCTGTGGCTGCGTGAGCAGGCCCTGCGGGAGAGCGTCTACGACCGTTTCCCGAACCTGGCCGAGCGGCGCGGGGTGGAGGCGGGCAACCTGTCCGGCGGTGAGCAGCAGATGCTCAGCCTGGCGCCCTTCATCGCGCGGCCGCCGGCGTTGCTGCTCGCCGACGAGCCGACGCTGGGGCTCTCGGTGAAGGTCGCCGGCGAGGTGCTCGCGGCGCTGCGGGTCCTGCGGGACGAGGGGACGACCCTGATCCTGGTCGAGGAGAAGGCGCAGGAGGTGCTGACCCTGGCCGACCAGGTCGGTGCCCTCTCCCTCGGCCGGTTGCAGTGGGTGCGCGCCGCCGCGGACGTCGATCTCGACGAGCTCACCTCCGCATATCTCGGCGGCGCGGCCACGGTCTGAGGCCGCCCGTCGCGTTCTGAAAATCTGACTGGGAGAAGACCTGTGATCTTGTTGCGTTCACGTCGGGCGCGGGCCGGGTTGGCCGGCGTCGCGGCGCTGGTGGCCGCGGTCACGTTCGCCTCGTGTAGCTCCACCACCGACAACGGCACCTCCTCGGCACCCGTGGACCTGGGTAAGCCGATGGACGCCGCCGCGGCCAGCAAGCTGGCGATCGAGAAGGCGGGGCCGATCGAGTTCGCGACCGGCGACACGGTCCGCGGCGTGAACGGCAAGGTCATCACGATCGGTGGCGTCGCCGACGTCAAGGACACGACCGGTATCGAGAACTTCCCGGGCGTGTGCGACGGCGCGAAGGCGCGGTTCGAACGTGCCAACCGCGAGGGCGGGGTGAACGGCTACACCTTCTCCTACGCGGGCTGTACCGACAGCGGTGCCGATCCCACGACGTCCAAGGACGCCGTGACCGAGATGGTCGAGGACAAGAAGGTCTTCGGTCTGGTGCCCTTCACCGCGACGGTCTCCACCGTCGGGGACTACCTCAACGACAAGCACGTGCCCTACTTCGGCTGGGGCATCTCGAACGACTACTGCGGCTGGAACAACCGCCAGTTCGGCTTCTCCGTCACCCAGGCGATCGCCTGCGCGGGTGTGCTGCCCGGGCAGACGTTCTACTCGTCCGCCGGTCTGGAGAGCTACCTGACGGGCTCGGGCAAGAAGCCGGCTGACGTGAGTGCCGCGTTCATCGGGTCGAGCGTCGCGGCCGGGGCGAGCTCCGTGAAGAGCTTCGCGAAGATGGCCGTCGGGCTGGGGATGAAGGCCCCCTACGCCAAGACCCCGATCCCGGGGCCCGGGGCGCCGCCGCTGTCGGACTACACGCCGATCGCCCGCGACATCATCGCCAGCGGCGCGAACCTGGTCGCGTCGACGACCCCGCCGGCCCAGATCTTCCCGCTCGTGGCCGCGCTGCGGTCGTCGGGCTACACCGGCGACGTCCTGATCTACTTCGCCGACCCGCGACTCGCGCCGCTGGCCGACCAGCTCGACAAGGCGTACGCGATGACGCCGAACTTCGGCTCGGGCGTCTTCCCGAGCGACACCTTCAAGCAGATCGACGCCGACCTGAAGGCCGTCGGCTCGCAGGCGGACGCCAGCGCCTCCGGGACGCTGACCTCCTACGGTGCCGCGGACCTGTTCCTCAAGGCCTTCGCGAAGATCAACGGCTCGGTCACCACCGAGGCCCTCGCCAAGGTCCTCAACTCCGGCTTCGACTACCCCGCGCTGGGCAACGCGCTGTGCGGCTCCACCTGGCCCGCCGGGCGCGTCCTGGGCAACGACTGCGCCGCGCTCGTCCGGTTCGACGGGGCGAAGAAGGCCATCGTCCCCATCAAGGACCTCCAGACCTTCGGCCACGAATACCTGTTCTCGGCCGCGTAAATCGCCCGAGCACGCCCCGAAGGCTGTGCGGCCGAACCTGGCCGCACAGCCTTCGGGCTTTCTACGGACAGTGAACGGGCGACGGGCCACGACGGCGACGGTCGACGAGGATGTCGCCGGCCACCCGGAGCGGCTCGGCGTAGACCGTGGCTCGGCGGAAAAAACGGTGCTCCCGACGTTCGCCGGGAGCACCGTGGACGTGATGTGAACGTGATGGTGAAGGCCTGTCAGCGGCCAGAAATGGCTGGACCGGCCGCGGGGCGTTGCGTTGCCTCCCGCGGCCGGCCCAGGTCTGGGGGCTACTGCTCCAGCCGGTGGCCGCACCAGCGGTTGCGGTTGGCGGGGTCGGAGCTTGGGACGACCTCGTAGCCGGTGCCGGCGTCGTTCACGCGCATGAAGGTGTAGCAGGTGGCGATCTGGCCCCAGTCCTTGGTCATGTCGACCGGACCGGGCAGCAGGCCGCCGGCGTCGAACTTGCTGGCGCGCAGGGTGTCGATGAACTGGGCGCGGGTCGGGCAGGACCCGGCCTTGTCGAGACCGTAGAGGAACAGGTCGGTGAGGATGTAGGTGACGAACGCGAGCTCCTGGTCGGGCGGCTGGAGCTCGGGCGCGTAGCTGCTCATCGCCGACAGGTACTTCTGGTGGGCCGCGCCGCCGATCTCGAACGGGACGTAGTTGACGGCCGCGGTCAGCCCGCTGAGCGTCTTGCCGTACTGGTTGACCAGTGACTTGTCGTAGCCGCTGGGCGCGAGCACGACCTTCACCGGCGCGCCGGCCTCACGGATGCCGCGGACGACCTCGGCCAGGTCGGTGCCGGCGAAGGCGGCGCTCACCACGTCGACCCCGGCCTGCTTCAGCTGCTGGCCGAGCTGGACCGGGTTGGTGACGTTCCCGTTGAAGATGAAATGACCGGGCGCCATCTGGATGCCCGCCGACACCAGGCTGGCACTGATCTTCGATCCGATGTCGTTGCCGGACGAGGTGACGTCGTTCTGGATCACGGCCGCCCTGGTGCCGCCCTGAGCCTTCGCGAAGTCGCCGAACGTCGAGACCGACGGGCCGTCGCTGAACACGTATGCGTAGGCGAACATGTTGCGATACCGCTGGTCCGTCCAGAACGGCTCCGCCGGAATCCCTGTCGCCGGGATGCCGTGCTCGCGCAGGTAGTCGGCGCCCTGGGCGGCGGCGATGGACGCCTCGACGAACCCGAAGACCTTCTGGTTCTCGGTCAGGTCGCGGACGATCTCGAGGTTCTGGGCGGGCTCGCTGGCGTCGTCGCGCCAGGTGTAGACGAGCTTGCGACCGTGGATCCCGCCGGCCGCGTTCGCCTCCTCGATCCGCGCGATGAACCCGCCCTTGGCGGCGGTCAGCGAGGCGGCGCCGGCGCCGGTGTCGGGGTAGACGAAGCCCAGCTGGATCGAGTCGTCGGTGAAGCCGGGAGTGTTGCAGCTGGCGACCGCGCTGCTGCCCGCGCCGCCGCCGGAGGACGCGCAGCCCGCGGCCAGCACCGCGACCAGGGCGGTGGCCAGCGCCGTGGGCCGCGACGCGCCGCGCCGGGACCTGGACAGGGTCCTCGGGGCGGGCCGCGCATCCCACGAGCGGGAGATCGACGGGTCGCGGCGCGGCCGCCGCCGGAGGCGCCGTGAGGAGGCGTCGCTTTTCTGGGAGTCGCTGGGCGCGCTGAGCACCACCGTCACCCCCGGCCCAGGGTCAGGAACCCTCGCGGACCGAACGAGGCGCGCGAGAAACGGACTCCCATGCACTGACAAGCCAAGATGGTCTCCACGTAAGTCTTCTTCGGGATCGTCAGGAATCCAGGGCCTGCTGCGGGACGACGTCGAGCTCGGGCAGCCCGGCGCCGGTCACCGCGGCCGGGTCGAGGTCGTCGGCCAGCGGTGGGAACGCCGGGGGGCGTTTCTGCGTGAAACTGTCCAGCCCCTCGCGGAAGTCGGGGCCCGTGACGGCGACAGCCATCGCCCGGTAGGAGCGACGCAGTGCCGTCTCGAGGTCGCTCTGCTGGTCGGCGTGCAACTGGTGGCGGATGAGCGCCAGGGAAGCCGGCGAACAGTTCGCGGCGATGTCGGCGGCGTAGGCGCGCGCCGCCGCCAGGAGCTCCGCCGGCTCGACGACCCTGCTCACCAGCCCGAGCGCGAGGGCCTCGTCGGCGTCGAAGACCCGTGCGGACAGCAACAGGTCCGCCGCCCGCTCCGCCCCCACCAGCCTGGGCAGCAGCCAGGTGGCGCCGAACTCGCCGGCCAGGCCACGGCGGGCGAACGCGGTGGTGAACCGGGCACCGCGCGCGGCGAACCGGACGTCGCACAGCAGCGCCTGGACGAGACCCATACCGGCGCACGCGCCGTTGATGGCCGCGACGAGTGGCTTGCGCAACGCCCAGGCCCGCACCGGCGAGCGGCGGCCGGACAGGTCCAGGCCGCCGCTGGCGATCCCGTCAAGACGGCCGCTGTCGACACCCGGGCAGAAGGTCCTGCCCGCGCCGGTGACGACCGCGACCCGGATCCGCGGGTCACGGTCGACCTGCTCGAGCGCCTCGAAGTAGCGAAGCTCCATGTCCGGGTTCCAGCCGTTGCGCCGGTCCGGGCGGTTCAGCGTGACGACGCCGACCCCGTCCGTGCCGACGTGCAGCAGCACCGGCCCGTCCGCCACGACCGCGACGTCGCCGTTGCTCGGTGTGTCGTCGCTGCCCGGGGCATCGCTGCCGGGGGCGTGGCTGTCGGGGGTGTCGCTGGCCGCGCCATCCGATGATCGTTCGGGTGGCGTCCCCACCTCGTTCCCTCTCATCGTCCCCTCGGTTCGGTGTGCCCGGCTCGGCGCGCGCGATCATCCGGCGTTGCGCGGCCGGCGCGTCGGGTAGGGCGGTAGTGGGGGCGCCACTACAGGCAGACGGCCGGTCGCCGGCTGATCTTGAACGCGGTGAGGTCCGCTACCGGTCGCGCGGTTCCGTGCCGTCCCGGCTTGCTGATCCACAGTCAAGATTGACGTCGACCTTGAGGTGCGCGGCCCATAGTAAGCGGACTGTCTTGGCGACAAACGGGCGGGACCTCGACGGGTCGCCCCGGCGCTGCGCTCCCAGGACGTCCGCGCGTCCGTGCGCTCGGGCGTTCGGGCGCCGCGCCGGTCTCCCGTCGAGCGGCTGTCGCCCTCGTGCCGGGCGGCTGTTGGGACGATGTCCCTATCGTGTGACCGTTTCCCGGGTTTCCAGACCTGGGCTCCCAGATTTCCAGACCGTGGGTCGCGGTGAGGGTCTGGCGGGGCATAGAGAGAAACATCTCGTCCGGGGCGCGGCGCGCCCCGCGGTCACGCCCGGGGCCCGACGGGCAGGTCGCCGCCGCGCGGCAGGCGCATCGCCTGCAGGCAGAGCCGGCTCAGCTGGTCGGCGGCGGTCGCGAGGTCGCGGTCGACCCCCGGGCGCGGGAAGGAGCGGTCGGCGAATCCCTCGACCATGCCGATGAGCCCGAGCAGAATGCTTTCCGGGCTGACCTGGGCCTCCGCCAGCCCGGCACGCTGCAGCCGGCGGACCGGCTCGACGTGCCGGGCCACGGCCCGCATCCGCGAGTCCGCCCGGATGGCCCGGACCTCTTCGTCGTGCCAGCCGATCTGGCGGACGAGTCCCAGCAGCCGGGCCTCCAGCCGATAGGCCTCCAGGTACCGGCGGACGCTGGCCCGCATGAGGTCACCCAGCCCGTCCAGGCGACCCGGCTCGAAGAGCAGGCCGTCCAGGGGAGTGCCCAGCCGGGCCGAGGCCTCGCGCGCGAGCTCCAGGAAGGCGGCCTCCTTGGACTCGAAGTGGCGGTAGAACCCCCCGTGGGCCAGACCGGCGAGATGGACGATGTCCGTGACGCGGGCGTCGTGGAGTCCATCTCGCTCGAAGACCATCCTGGCCGCCGCCAGCATCCGCGCCCGCGATTCCCGGCGCGCGGTCGGGAGCGGGGGTCCCGACTGTTCGCGGTCCGCGGGTGGATCGAACGGCAACGGTGCTCTCCTCTCGGCCGCGTGCACGTGCCCGGGTTCGCTAACCTGCCCGGATTCCCTGGCCTGCCCAGGCTCGCTGGCCTGCTCGGGCTCGTTGACCCGGCTAGTCGGTCTGGTCCGTCAGGAGTGCGGCCTGCATGCCGGCGTCGATGGGGATGTTGACGCCATTGAGGTAACTGGCCGCGTCGGAACCGAGGAACGCGAGCACCTGGGCGACCTCGCGCGCCGTCGCCGGCCGGCCCTGGTGGCCTTGTCTGACCGCCCAGTCGAGCAGCTCGTCCGTCATCGTCGCCCGGAAGTCGGCGAGCAGCGGCGTGCTGATCGGGTTGGGACAGGCGCTGGTGATCCGGATGCCCGACCGGCCGAGTTCCCGGGACGCGTACAAGGTGTAGACCTGGCCGCATTCCTTGGACAGGCCGTAGGAGTCGGCGGTCAGCTCGGGGTGGGCGTCGAACCAGGCGAGCGCCTCGTCCCAGTCGTCGATCGCCATGAGCTTCAGCAGGTCGTCGCGGTGGTTGGGCCAGCCGGTGCCCGCCATCGACGAGGTCAGCACGATCGCGCCGCCCGCGGTCATCCGTGGGGCGAGCCGTTGGCACAGCCGGCGGGTGGCGAGGAAGTTGACGCTCAGCACGGTCCGCGTCGGCTGGGTCGCGGCGACGCCGGCGTTGGCGAACAGCACCTGGGCAGGGCCGTCGACGGCCTCGGCGGCGGCCTCCACGCCGGCCTCGGTGGACAGGTCCGCGCGGATGAACTGGTGGGCCGGCCCGGCCGGAGTGTCCCGGTCGATCGCCGTGATGTGCGCCGCGTCGAGCTCGACGAGCAGCTCCACGAGCGCCGCTCCCACCCCGGAGGCGGCGCCGGTCACGACGACGCGCCTGCCCTGGTAGCTGAACGGGTTTCCCACCGGGCCCCTTTCTTGATGTCGGTGACACGGCCTGATGCCGGCGGCACGGCCAGGCGCGCGGGAAGGTGCTGGCCGGATGTGTGACGGGCCGGAGCCCGCCCGGTGGCTCGGGCGGGCCTGGGCCGCCCGAGCGTCTCGGCGCGTCAGCCGGTGATCGCGGGAAGCGTCTCCCAGCCGCGGACGGTGGAGGTGCGGGCCTGGCGGGCGTTCGGCCAGTCGATCTCCCAGTCCGGGAAGCGGCGCAGCACCTCGTCGAGGGCGACGCGGCCTTCGAGACGGGCGAGCGCGGCGCCGAGGCAGTGGTGGATGCCGTAGCCGAAGGTGAGGTGCCGGCCGACGTCGCGGTGGATGTCGAAGCGGTCGGGCTCGGGGAAACGGCGCTCGTCGCGGTTGGCCGAGCCGTTCAGCAGCAGCATGATGCTGCCCTCGGGGACCGTCTGGCCGTGGTGGGAGACGTCGCGCGCGACGTAGCGGGCCTGGACGGGGGAGGGGGACTCGTAACGGAGGAGTTCCTCGATGGCGTTCGGGATGAGCGACCGGTCGGCGACCAGCTCGCGGCGCGCCTCGGGGTTCTCGGCGAGCACCTTGCCGGTCCAGCCGATCAGCCTGGTGGTCGTCTCGTTGCCCGCGCCGGCCAGCAACATGACGTAGGTGATGACCTCCTCGCGGGTCAGTGTGCGGGTCGTGCCGTTCTCGTCCTCGAACTCGGTGGTCAGCAGCTCGGTCATCAGGTCGTCCGACGGGTTCTTGGCCCGCCAGTCGATGTACTCGCCGTACATCTCCATGCTGGCCATGAAGCTGTCGGGGGGCACCAGGTCGGTGCCGTCGCCGGTGAGCCGCAGGCCCTCGTCGATCCGGTCCCGCAGGGCCTCCTGGTCGTCCTCGGGAATGCCGAGCAGGTAGCCGATGGTGCGCATCGGCATCTGCGCGCCCAGGTCCCGGATGAAGTCGAAGCGGCCCGCGCCGACGAGCGGGTCGAGGCTGCGCGCGCAGAACTCCCGGACCTTCGGCTCGAGCGCGAGCATCTTCTTCGGGGTGAAGACCCGGGCCAGGAGGCTCCGGTGGACCGTGTGGATCGGTGGGTCCTCGAACAGGATATTGCCCGGCGGAAGCTCGATGTTGGCCTTGATGAGCTCCAGGACCGAGCCCCGGCCCGAGCGGTAGGTGTGCCAGTCCGCGAGCGCCGGCTCGACGTCGGGGAACCGGCTCAGCGCGAAGAAGTCGAACTTGTCGTTGCGGTAGAGCGGCGCCTCGTCGCGCAACCGTCGCCACGTCGGGTACGGGTCGGCGTCGATCTCGGCGTCGTAGGGGTCGTAGTACACGTCGCTCGGGCTCGTCACCGTCATGCTCGGCTCCTTCTCGCGGCCGTGATCGTGAGGAGAATCATGCGTCGTCTCGCCTCCGGCTGTCGCGGTTCCCGCGTGGCCCGGCCGGGATGGTGACCGCGGGTGTCCGCCGGATCGCCGGGTCCGCCAGTCTCCGCCGGTTCTGGCCGCCGGCGGAGACTGGCGGAGACCGGCGGTCAGCCCTGCGGATTGACGAGCGTCTGGGTCTCGAGGTAGGCCTCGAGACCCTCCATGCCCATCTCGCGGCCGATTCCGGACTGCTTGAACCCGCCGAAGGGGTTGCGGAGCTCGACGACGGTGCCCGAGTTGATCGCGAGAACGCCGGTGCGGACGCGCCTGCCGACGGCGGTCCCGCGGGCGGGGTCGCCGGTCCAGACGGAGCCGGACAGTCCGTAGTTCGAGTCGTTGGCGATGCGGACGGCCTCGTCCTCGCCGTCGTACGGGATCACCGACAGAACCGGACCGAAGATCTCCTCCTGGGCGATGCGCATCCGGTTGTCCACGTCGGCGAACAGCGTCGGCTCGACGTACCAGCCCCGGTCCAGCTCGGCGGGCCGCCCGCCGCCCTGGACGAGCCGGGCGCCCTCGCCCGTGCCGGCCTGGATGAGGCCCTCGACGCGGGTGCGCTGCCGTTCGGCCACGAGCGGGCCGACGAGGGTCTGCGGGTCGGCGGGGTCGCCGACCTTCGCGGTGGCGACCAGGTCGGCGAGGCCGTCGACGACCTCGCGGTAGCGGTTGCGGGGCGCGAGGACGCGGGTCTGCGCCGCGCACACCTGCCCGGTGTTCATGAACGCCGCCGGCAGCAGCGCGGGCAGGGCCGTGCCCAGGTCGGCGTCGTCGAGGATGATCGCGGCCGACTTGCCACCGAGCTCCAGGGTGCAGCGCTTCAGCTGCTCGCCGCAGATCGCGCCGATCTTGCGGCCGACCGCGGTGCTGCCGGTGAACGAGACCTTGTCGAGGCCTGGGTGGCGCACGAGGAGCTCGCTCATCTCGCGGTCCGCGGTGATGATGTTGATGACGCCTGGCGGCAGACCGACGGACTCGAGGACCTCGGCGAGCAGGTAGCCGGTCAGCGGTGTCTCCGGCGCCGACTTGACGACCATCGTCGATCCGGAGGCCAGGCTCGCCCCGATCTTCATCGCGATCAGGAACAGCGGCACATTCCACGGCACGATGCCCGCGCACACCCCGACCGGGGCCTTGACGACGGTCGCCGGGGCCAGCAGGCCGGGGCGCTCCTGCTCGAACGGGAAGGTGTCGAGCAGGTCGGCGTAGCCGTCGAGGACCATGGCGGCGGCCAGCGTGTTGCCCAGCAGCGCGAAGGTGGAGGGGGCGCCCATCTCCGCGGTCACCGTGTCGGAGAACTCCTGCGCGCGCGCCTGGATCGCGGCGCTGATCGCCCGGATCACGGCGGCCCGCTCGGCGGGGGAGGAGCGCGGCCATGGGCCGTCGTCGAACGCCGTGCGCGCCGCGGCCACCGCGCGGTCGATGTCGGTCCCGTCCGCCTCGGGGACGGTCGCGATGACCTGCTCGGTGTGCGGCGAGACGACGTCGATGGTGCGGGCACTCGCCGGCGCCACCCAGGCGCCGCCGATGAACAACCGGTCCTTGACGACCGGCGAGGTGACCGGTGGCGCGCTTGCCGAGGGCAGTAACGACATGAGACGACTCCGCCAGGTAGGAACGTCGAAGACTTCGCCAGGGGGTTTGGCCGGTAGGTGGCGTGGATTCAGGCCCGGGCTGGCGCTGGTCGGCTCGCGACCGCCGTGAACGGTGCCGAGAGTCGGCGTCCGGCGAGCAGCCGGCCATCGCCGCTCGTTCCACGTTGGCTACGAGTCGTGGCTGGCAGCGTTTCATGACGCACTGCGCGAAGCAACAGTCGCATTATGCGAACACCTGAGGCCGGTTCTCAGCCCTGCCAGCGGGCCGGTGGGCGGCCCTGGGTGCTGGCCGTCAGGGTCTCGGCGGCCGCGCGGACGCGCTCCCCGAGGTCGATGACCTCGGCGCCGGTCCGCACGGGCGCGTAGTGCTGGTCGGAGGCGCAGATCGCCGCCAGCACGACGACGACCTCACCGCGCGCGTCGAACACGGGGGCGCTGACCGTGGTCGCGCGGTAGGTACCGGCCAGATCGATCGTCGCGGGAAGCGCGTCCGCGAGGCCGAACGTCCGGTGGACCTCGCCCAGGATCCGGCGCAGCGCCGCGGCGTGCTCGGCGCCGCGCTGATCCTCGCCGAGCTCCGCGGCCAGCAGGTCGAGGCGTTCGCGCAGGTGCCGGTCCACCTCGACCGACCAGCCGCGCGCCCGCACCCCGGCGAGGCTCGGCGTGATCTGCGCCAGCGCGTCGCCCGGCCGGTCGGAACCCAGTCGGTCGAGCCACTGCTCGACCGCGGTGGGATCGTCGGACCAGGCGACGCAGACCGATCCGATCGGCGGCTGCAACGGGAACCGGTCGCCCAGCCGCAGGTGACGGTAGGCCGCCCCCAGGCTGCCCGCCGCGCCGCCGCCGTTCGCCGCGGGCTGGGGCGGGGCTCCGATCTCGCCGATGAGCAGTTCGTCCCGCTCACCGGGAATGGCGCCCGTGACCAGCGCGAGGCAGGTCAGCCCGGTCACCGCGGCGAGGCCGCGGACCACCGGGCGGGCGGCGTCGATGACGGCGTGGCCGCGGGCCGCGGCCCGCCCGGCGGCGACCAGCGCCGGGCCGAGCCGGTACGTGTGCCGGTCCGGGTGGCGCAGGAGCCAGCCGCGCCGGGCCAGCGTCACGACCATCGGGTGGATCGTCGTCTTGCTGAGGCCGAGCGCTCGCGCGATCTCGGCCAGCGTGGCGCCGTCGACCGGACGGGTGGCGAGGAGGTCCACCAGGTCGAGTAGCCGATCTGTCTGCGGTGAGGGTCTGCTGCTCATGATGCGGCGACCGTAGCTCAGCCGCCTGGGCGGTTCGCATGATGCTTCCCTGCCTTCGCACAGTGCGGACCCGGGCGACGATCCGTTGCGACTGCCCGCCGGCCGCCGCTAAGGTCACGAGGTCGAAGTCGATGTCGACATAGACCTCGGTCGGGAGGCTGGGCTACCCCGGCGGCCGAGTTGACCTCCGCGGAGGCGGTGGTCGTCGCGTGCGCGGGCTCCCGCGCGGGACTATGGCGGGACCTTGGCGGACCATGAATGTCGGCGTCATGAACGTCGGCGTTCGGGGTGGCTGTCGGCGGATTGCGGAGGTGGGCGGCCGTGACGACCGTGGGGAATCTGCTGCGCGAGCGGGCGGACAGCGATGCCGTCGCGCTGCTGTTCGGGGACGAGCGCTGGACCTACCGACAGCTGGTCGAGGAGGCGTACCGCCGCGCGTCGGTGTTCGAGTCGTTACGCGACGACGACCGTCCGCCGCACATCGGCGTCCTGCTCGACAACGTGCCCGACTACCTGTTCTGGCTGGGCGCGGCGGCGCTCTCGGGTTCGGTCGTCGTCGGTGTCAACGCCACCTATCGAGGCGAGGCGCTGGCGCAGCTGGTGCGGCACACCGACTGCCAGCTCCTGGTCACCTCGGCCGGCTACCGGCCGCTGCTGGAAGGCGCGGACACGGGCGTCGCCGCGGAGCGGACGCTGCTCGTCGACAGCGACGAATACGCCACCCGGCTCGCCGCCGCGCCGTCGGCGCCGTCCGCGGTGCCTGAGCGGCCGGCCGCCGCCGCCGACGACCTGTTCCTTCTGATCTTCACATCCGGTTCGACGGGGTTGCCGAAGGCGGTGCGCTGCACCCAGGGCCGGTTCGCCCGGACTGGTGCCCACGTCGCGCGGATCGCCGGGCTCGGTGCCGCCGGTGCCGCCGGTGCTGCCGGCGGTGCTAGTGCCGGTGGCGGTGCCGGGGACGGCGTGGCCGTGGGTGACGTGGTGTACGCGCCGCTGCCGTTCTTCCATTCCAGCTCGCTGTTCACGGGCTGGTCGTCGGCTCTCAACGCCGGTATCCCGATCGCGACCCGGGCGAGGTTCTCCGCGTCGGGCACGCTGCCGGACATCCGCCGCCACGGCGCGACGATGCTCACCTACACCGGCAAGGTGCTGAACTACATCCTCGCCACCCCCGAGCGTCACGACGACGCGGACAGCCCCTTGCGGCTCGCGATCGGCAACGAGGCGTCGACCCGGGACATCCGCGAGTTCGCCCGCCGGTTCGGCTGCTCGGTCCGGGACAGCTACGGCTCCACCGAGGGCATCATCATCATCCGTCGCGACCCCTCGATGCCCGAGAACGCGCTGGGCACGGCCGACCCTTCGGTCCGGGTGCTCGACCCGGAGACGGGCGCGGAATGCCCGGCGGTGGTCCTCGACGCGGCCGGGCGGCCGGCGAACCTGGACGAGGCGGTCGGTGAGATCGTCGAGACCGCACCCACCTCGGGGTTCGAGGGCTACTACAACAACGAGAACGCCACCCGGGCCCGGTTCCGGGGCGGTGCCTACTGGTCCGGCGACCTCGCCTACCGCGACGCGGACGGCTGGCTGTACTTCGCGGGACGGTCGAACGAGTGGCTGCGCGTCGACGGGGAGAACTTCGCCGCGGCGCCGGTGGAGGCGATCCTCGCCCGCCATCCCGAGGTCCGCTCGGTCGCGGTCTACGCCGTGCCCGACGACCCGGTGGGGGACCGGGTGATGGCGGCGCTCGAGCTACGCGGCGGAGCCGGCTTCGACCCGGCGGCGTTCGACGCGTTCCTCGCCGAGCAGCCCGACCTGGGGCCCAAGTGGGTGCCGGCCTTCGTCCGGGTGACCGGCGAGCTGCCGAAGCTGGCCAGCATGAAGATCGACAAGCGCCGCCTCCGCCGCGAGGCCTGGCGGTCCGGGCCGGTCGTGTGGCGCCCGGCCAAGGGCGAGCCCCTGCGCCCCCTCGACGACGCCGACCGGGCCCGGCTCGACCCGCTGCTGGGCTGAGGAGGCCAGCGCGGTTCCCGGCCACGTTCGCGCGGCCGATGCCTCGAAGATCGCCAGGACTGTATCCAAATCCGAACTGCGAGCCCTCGCCCGTTCGGATCCAAGTACAGATCTGACGATCAAGCCCGCGGCGCGGTGGTCATGAGCGGGCCGTGATCGGGTGGGGCTTGGGTGGAATGGTGTGAATGCGCTTTTACGGGGCGGTTTCGCCGATCGAGAACGTCATCAGGTCTCGACCGACGGTGACGCGCCCCGCATAGCCGCCCTTGCGCACGTCCGCGGCGAAGTTCTCCTCGGCCTCGGTGGTGTCCGGCGCGGGAATGAGGTGGGTCAGGACCAGATGGGGGATGCCGGCCCGTTCCGCCATCGCGCCCAGCGCCACCGTGTCGGCGTGGTACGAGAAGATGGTCTCGAAGGGCGTACCTCGGACGAAGTCGGCGAGGGCCGACGCGCGGCAGGCCTCGTGCACGACGAGGTCGGCGTCCCGGCAGAGGTCCTCGGCCTCGGTGCAGACCCTGGTGTCCCCGGAGATGACCACGCGTCCGTCGGGAGTATCGACGCGGTACGCGTCCGCCCCTTCCACGGGCTCGTGGTGCACGCCGACCGCGGCGACGGTGACCTTCCCGTCCCCGCTGGTCCAGACGATCTCCGGCCGGTCGCCGACGGCGAACGCGTGCACCGTCACCTCGGGCGGCGACGCCTGTACGTGCTTCTGCCTTACCTCGATGTCGTCCGCGTAGGGCGTGAGCATGGTCCGCGCGAAGCGCGCCGTGGCGCCCTCGGGGGCGACGACGTCGAGCGGGCCCGCCGGGAACGCGTGGCTTTGTACCCACCGGGCCATGGCGAGATCGGGTAGTCCCACCACGTGGTCACTGTGCACGTGCGTGAGGAGGACGGCGGACAGCGCGTGTGGGTGGACACCCGCCTCCGCCAGCCGCAGCGTCGTCGACCGGCCCGCGTCGAACTGCAGGACCGTCTCGCCGGAACGCACCAGGACCCCCGCCCCGGCCCTTCCCGGCGCCGGGAAGGGCACGCCGGTGCCCGTCAAGGTCACGGTCGTGGTCACGTCCACCTTCTCAATCTTGCCAGGCGGGGAAGCAAACAATATCCCCCCGGCCCGGCCCGGCCCGGCCGCGGTCATGGGTCGTCAGGCGAGGAGGTCGACACGGCTCGTCGATGGCTGGCGATGGGGACGTTTGAGAGGTGGGCGGGACGCTCACGTTCCAGGCGAGACCTCAGCCATCCACCCAGGGAGGGGATGCACCATGGCGCACGACCTCGACAACCTGAAGATCGCGATCCTGGTCGCGGACGGCGTCGAGCGGGTGGAGCTCGACCAGCCCCGCGGGGCGTTGCTGGGTGCCGGCGCGACCACCGAGATCGTCTCGATCCATCCCGGCGAGATCGAGGCTCGACAGTTCGACTCCGTGCCCGCGGGGACGTTTCCCGTCGACCGGCTGATCGCCGACGCGTCCGTCGAGGACTACGACGCCCTGTTCCTGCCGGGCGGGATGACCAATCCCGATCGTCTGCGCATGAACGGCGACGCGGTCGGCTTCGTCAGGGCGTTCACCGCGAGTGGCAAGCCCATCGCGGCGATCTGCCACGGCCCCTGGATGCTGGTCGAGGCGGATGTCGTGCGCGGGCGCAGGGTCACGTCGTGGCCGAGCATCCGGACCGACCTGCGCAACGCCGGGGCGCAGGTCGTCGACGAGGAGGTCGTCGTCGACGGGCAGTTCACCACCAGCCGTTCGCCGGCCGACCTGCCGGCCTTCTGCCGGGCGATCGTCGAGCAGTTCGCCCGGTCCCGCGTGTCGGGGTAGGTGCCGCCCTCGCCGGCGTTCGCTCGTCAGCTCGCCGGTGGTAGATCGCCACCAACGTGTCGCCCGTGTCGCCATGTCGTCGCGGTCGCGGATCCGGTTACACCGCGACCGCGACGACACGTCCGCGGCGATCAGGAGCGATGTTTCCCGGATCGGACACTTGCCAGTTACAGCACATGTGTCCATTATCTCGCGTGTGACGTTCAGCCTCCCGCCGGCGGTTCCCGTTCGGGACCGTCGGGCACGCCGCTCGCGGTCCGCGCTGCTTCGGGCGGCGGCCGACCTGGTGGGGGAGCGCGGCACGGCAGCCGTGCCGATCTCCGACATCGCCGACGCGGCGGACGTGAGCCGGCAGGTGCTGTACCAGCAGTTCGGCGACCGTGACGCGCTCCTCCTCGAGGCCGCGCTGGATCTCGCGCGCCGGGACCTGATGCCGCGGCTCGGGGATCCCGCGGCAGCGGTGCCCGGCCGTGCCCGATCGCTGGCGGTGGCCCGACACTTCGCGGAGTACCGCGGCTTCTACCGGGCGTTGATGTCGGGCTCGATCGCGTTCGCCCTGGGAAAGGCGATGACAGGCCTTCTCGTGCCCTTCCACCGGCAGCTCTTCCAGGAGGCGTTCAGCGGGAGCCTCGACGCGCGGACGGCGAATGATCTCGCGACGTGTCTCGCCGGTGGCGGGCACGCCCTGGTCTGTGCCTGGGTGATCGACGGCGAGGATCCGCTCGACCCGGAGGAGTTCGCCGACCGGATCACCCGGATGGTGTCCGTTCTCGTCCACGCGCTTGTCGCGGCGCACGCCCCCGGCAGCGAGCCGGGCCTTCTCACATCCGGCCAACTAGGCGAGAGGACCATCCGATGACCGCGGGCAGCACCGACGCGTCCCGGCGCACCGCCGAGCCTGAGGGCGAACCTGAGGTACGTACCGCCCGCGGGAGGTTACGCGGCCGTTGGGAGAACGGGTTGGCCGTCTTCCGCGGTATCCCGTTCGCGCTGCCACCCGTGGGCGACGCGCGGTTCGCCGCACCACGCCCGGTGCCCCCGTGGGAGGGGGCGCGGGAGGCGTTCGCCTTCGGCCCGCCGCCGCCGCAGGACGCCGGGATTCCCGGGAGAACCGGTGTCGTGGACACGTCGGCGGGGGAGGACTGGCTGACGGTCAACGTCTGGTCGCCGGACCCGGATCCGGCGGCCCGCCGCCCGGTACTGGTGTGGGTCTACGGCGGGGCGTTCAAGGTTGGCCAGGCGGGAAGTCCCGGCTACGACGCGAGCCACATCGCCCAGGAGGGCGACGTCGTCGTGGTCTCCTTCAACTACCGCCTGGGCGTCGAGGGGTTCGCGCGGATCGCCGGGGCGCCGGCCAACCGTGGGCTGCTCGACCAGGTGGCGGCGCTGGAATGGGTGCGCTACAGCATCACGGCATTCGGCGGTGACCCGGACCGGGTCACGGTGTTCGGTGAGTCGGCGGGCGCCGGGTCCATTGCCGCCCTGCTGGCGATGCCCCGGGCCGAGGGTCTGTTTCGACGGGCGATCCTGCAGAGCCCGTCCGGCATCTTCTTCTCCGACGAGCTGGGCGGCGACATCGCGACAGCGATCGCGGCGGAGGCGGGCCGGCGGGCGACCGTCGAGGACCTGTCCGCCGTGGACCCCTACCGGCTGGTGGACGCGGGCGCCGTGGTGACGACCAAGATGCGCGAGCACGAGGACCGGTGGGGCGCGGTCGCCCACACCGTCACGCCCTACGCCCCGGTCGTCGACGGCGACGTGCTCCCCACCACGCCGTGGCGGGCGCTGCGGGCCGGCGCGGCGCGGGGGATCGGCCTGATCATCGGGCACAACCGCGACGAGTACCGGCTGTTCACCGCGCTCGCCGGGCAGCGTGGCCGCATCGGGGACGAGGACGCCGCGCTGACGCTGCGCACCTTCGGTCCGCCCCCCGACGCCGAGCGCGCCTACCGCGCGGCCTTTCCCGAGGCCTCGGCCGAGTACCTGCACGAGCTCGTCCAGTCCGACTGGCTGTTCCGCATGCCCGCGCTGCACCTCGCCGACGCGCAGACCGCCGGCGGTGGTCGCGCCCACCTCTATGAGCTGACCTGGGCCACCCCCGGCGCCGGGGGCGTGCTGGGCGCCTGCCACGGCCTCGACGGCCCGCTGGTGTTCGGTACCTTCGACGCCCACCTGGGCCCGCTGCTCCTCGGTCCCGAGCCGTCCGACGAGGCCAGGGCACTCGCGGCCCGCATCCGGGGCGCCTGGACCGCCTTCGCCACCACCGGTGACCCGGGCTGGCCCGCCTACGACACCGAGCGACGACTAACCCAGGTCTTCGACGCGAACCCGACCGTGACCGCGTACCCGGAGGACTCGTCCCGACGGCTTTGGCAGGACCACGTCTTCGGCACGCTTCCCTTGCACGCCTCCTGACGGGGCGCAGCCCAACCTGAAACCCCGCTTCGCCGCTCCACCGGAGCGCCGTGTTCTCCGTATCCGCGCAGTGCCCGTCAACGTAGTGCCCATCGACACAGGCAGGGAACATGACGCTTATAAATGGACTGACCGGTCGTTTGAGGGCTGGACGGCCGCACCCGGCGGCAGCGGCCCTGCCAGCGCACACCGGCCCGAGGCGGGCCTTACGGTCACGGTTCGCCGGCACCGCCGTCCTGGCCGCGGGTCTGGCCTTCGTCTCCGCCTGCGGCGGCGGCTCGGACGTCCCCGAAGGCGCCGCGACGCCGGCGGCGAGCGGCTCCGCGAGCGCCGCGGACCCCCTCGGCCCGGTCGACAAGGCGACCGGCGCGCCCGTCAAGATCGGCATGATCATCGACGGCGCCACCCCCGTGCTGGACTCACGGCCCGTCGGTCTGGTGGCCGAGGCGACCGTCAAGTACCTCAACGAGCACAAGGCCGGGATCGGCGGCCGGCCCATCGAGCTGACCGTCTGTGAGACCCAGGGCGACCCGTCCAAGGCCACGGACTGCGGCAACCAGATGATCCAGAATGGTGCCGTCGCCGTCCTCATCGGCACCTCCGGCGTCGTCGACGACGCCTGGAAGCCCCTGGGCGAGGCCAAGATCCCTGTCATGCTCTACGGCTCGAGCGACCCGGCACTGCTGGCGAGCCCGACGACCTTCTCGCTGGGCAACCCGACCTTCCCCGTCATCGACCTGCCGATCCAGGTGGCCAAGGACGAGGGCAACAAGAAGGTCAGCGCCGTCGTGATCGACGTTCCGGCCGCGCTCCACTCGGCGCAGGAGGTCGCGCCGCCGCTGTTCGAGAAGGCCGGCATCGGCTACGAGCTGATCCGCGTGGCGCCGGGTACCGCCGACATGACGCCCCAGATGCAGCAGGTCATCTCGAACAAGTCCGATGAGGTCTTCATCATCGGCAACGACTCGTTCTGCATCAGCGCCATGCAGGGCCTCAAGGCCGTCGGCTTCACCGGCACCATCAGCGCCATCTCGCAGTGCGTCACCGACGCGACCCGCAAGTCGGTGCCCGGTAGCACGCTGAAGGGCATGGTCGTCAGCGCCACCGCGCCGGTCGGCCCGGACAGCCCGTCGATGCGCCTGTACCAGAAGGTCGTCGACACCTACGGCACGGACATCGACACCAGCGTCCAGGACAGCATGATCGCGTTCATGCTGACCACGGGCCTCCAGGTGGCGACGCAGGGCATCTCCGGGGACATCACCCCGGCGACCGTCGCCTCGACGATCAAGGCGATGAAGGAGACGGAGCTGCCCGGCGGCGCCGGGCTGAAGTTCCGCTGCAACGGCAAGGCCGACCCGGCCAACCCGGCCGTCTGCGTCCTCGGTGGCCTCATCACCACCCTGGACGACAAGGGCCAGCCCGCCGCGTACAAGGTCCTCGGCAACACCCCGATCGCCGACTGACAGCTCGACTCAGGCCTGTCTCTCAGGCCCGTCCCGCGCCTGTGCGCAGGTCGGCCTCGAGGCCGGCGAGGAGGCACTCGATGGTGTAGCGGTAGAGAGCGGCGCGGCTGGCGTCGGGATCTTCGGCCCAACCCCGTAGCCACGGCTGCATGGTGGCCCAGCCCGCGCCCGCGCCCGGCGGCGCGGGTGCGGACCGCAGGGCGATCGCGGCGTCGCCGCGGCCGTGCCCGGCGAGCGCGCGGTCGTCGTCGAGGGCGACCAGCAGCATGGCGCTGTTGAGCAGGGTGGCGTAGGCGAGCGGGGCTCGGTCGCCGAACCCGGCGGCGGCGAGCAGGCCGATGCCCCGATCCATGATCGGGAAGGCGGATGGCACGGTGGCGCCGTCCCGGCACAGCCGGCGGGCGACCCCGACGTAGCGGCCGACGATGTCGCGGCCGGGGAAGAGGAACGCCCGGAACCAGTCCTGCCAGCCGAGGTCGACGGGCGGGTTCGGCATCATCGCCACGACCCGCTCGACGACGGCGTCGAGGATCGCCTCCCGGTCGCCGACGTGGTACGCGATCGTGTTCGGCCAGACCTTGAGGGCCTGGGCGAGGTCGCGGATGGTCCAGCCGTCCAGGCCACGTTCCCGGCTCAGCTCCAACGCGGCGTCGATCACCAGGCCCGGGGTGAGCCTGGGCCTGGTGCCGACGTCCGTTCCTCGACCGCGTTCCGCCACGGATGTCACGGTCCCACACCCGGCCAGGGCCGGACCTGATGTGCGACGGCTTAGTCTCCGCCGATGGCCGCCCCCGTGGTGACGCGGGTGTGGAGATGCCAGCCCGCGGCGCGCTGGCGTTGCCGCCAGAACGCGGCGTAGCGGCCGTCGCTCGCCAGCAACTCGGTGTGGGTGCCGCGCTCGGCGACGCGGCCGCCGTCCAGGACCAGGATCTGGTCGGCGTGGGCGACGGTGGTGAGCCGGTGGGCGACGACGAACACCGTGCGGGCCAGGGTGAGCGCGGCCAGCGCGGCGGTGATCGCGGCCTCGTTCTCCGGGTCGACGGCGGCGGTGGCCTCGTCGAGCAGCACGATCGGGGCGTCCTTGAGCAGGGCGCGGGCGATCGAGACCCGTTGGCGCTCGCCGCCGGACAGCGAGGTGCCGCCCTCGCCGACCTGGGTCTCCCAGCCGTCGGGCAGCCGGTCGACGATCTCGTCGACGCGGGCGAGCCGGGCCGCCTCGCGCAGCTCGGCGTCGGTGGCGTCGGGGCGGGCCAGCCGGATGTTGTCGGCGATGCTGCCCTCGAACAGATAGACGTCCTGGAACACCGGCGCGATCAGGGTGCCGCGCTGCTCCGCGGTCAGCGCGCGCAGATCCACGCCGCCGACGCGGATGCCGCCGGCGTCGACGTCGAGGAACCGGGCCAGCAACCACAGCAGGGTGGTCTTGCCGGCCCCGGACGATCCCACGATCGCCGTCGTGGAGCCCGCCTCGGCGGTGAAGCTGATCCCGGACAGGACCGGGCGGTCGCGGTCATACCCGAAGCTCACGTCGTCGACGTCGACGCGGTGGCCGTCGACCTGGGTCGGATGGTCCGGCTCGGGCAGGGGAGCGGTCGCCAGGACCTCGTCGATGCGGGTGAGGCTCGCCCTGGCCGCGCGCAGCGTGCCGCCGTACTCGGCCGCGGCGGCCAGCGGTTCGGCGAACCGGGCCAGCAGCACCAGCAGGGCGACCAGTTCGGCCGTCCGGCCGCCGTCGTGCAGGGCCAGGGCCGTGCCGAGCAGGATGAGCGCGGTGAACACGAGCTGGATGGTGAGGGCGTTGCCGCCGAGCGCGGGCAGGGAACGGCCCAGCTGGCGGCGGCCGGCGGCGTGCTGCGCGCGCAGCGCGCCGTCGAGCTGGGCGTAGCCGTCGGCCGCCCGCCCGGCGCCGCGCAGCACCGGCTGCAGGCGGGCGAACTCGACGACCCGGTCGGCGGCCTCGACGCCGGTGGCGTGCAGCTGCTCGTCGACGCTGGCGGCGCGCCGGGCGGCCCAGGAGTACACGGCGAATACCAGAGGGACGGCGGCGAGCGCGCCCAGCCCCAGCCGCCAGTCGAGGATCAGGATGCCGGCGACGACGGTGAGCGGGGTGACCGCGGCCGAGACGATCGGCTGGAACATGTGCGCGGGCAGTCCCATGATGTCGACGACGCCCTTGCTGGTCAGCTGTCCGACGCCGCCGACCCTGCTGCCGCTGAACCAGCCGATCGGCAGGTCGGCCAGATGGTCGCCCAGCCGGTGGTGCAGGGTGCGCGCGAGCAGGTGCCCGAGCCGGAACCCCAGCTGCTGCTGGGCGTAGGAGACCAGCCAGCCGGTCACCACCACCGCGGCGAGGACCGCGAACCAGCGGGCGGCGCCGCCGGTGTCGCCGCGCAGCAGGTCGCGCAGCACAGGCACCAGCAGCACGTAGGCGACGCCCTGCAGCACGTTGTAGACGACGAGCGCGGCGAGATAGCGCAGGTAGTCGCCGCGGTGCCTGGTACCGAGGACCCTGCCGAGCTGCCGGATCACCGCGCCACCTCCGTGTCCGTCCTGCCGCCGTCGTTCGGTGTGTCCGTCGTCGTGATGTCCGCCGTCTGGGCCGCCCACAGCTGGGCGTAGCGGCCGCCGGCGGCGATCAGTTCCGGGTGTCGGCCGCGCTCGACGACCCGTCCGGTTTCGAGGACCAGGATCTGGTCGGCGGCGGTGATGCTGGCCAGGCGGTGCGCGATCACCAGCACCGTGCGCCCGGCGGCCACGGCGGACAGCGCGTCCTGGATCGCGGCCTCCGACTCGGGGTCCGCCCACGAGGTCGCCTCGTCGAGGACGAGGACGGGCGTGTCGGCCACCACGGCACGGGCGATCGTGACCCGCTGCGCCTCGCCGCCCGAGAGGTGGGCGTCCTCGCCGATCACCGAGTCGTAGCCGCGGGGGAGCGCGCTGATCACGTCGTGGACCTGGGCCGCGACGGCGGCCTCGACGACCCGTTCGCGGGTCGTTCCCGGCCGGGCCAGGGCGATGTTGTCGTGCACGCTGACGCGCAGCAGCCCGACCTCCTGCGTCACGAACCCGACCTGGCGGTACAGCAGCTCGCTGCCGACGTCCCGGACATCCACGCCGCCCAGCAGCACGGCGCCGGCGTCCGGATCGGCGAAGCGAGGGAGCAGGCCGGCGAGGGTCGACTTGCCCGCGCCGGACGGGCCGACGAGCGCCGTCACCGTGCCGGGTTCGAGTACCGCCTCCACACCGTCGAGCACGCGGACGCGGCCGTCGTAGCTGAACGACACTTCCCGCAGCTCGACCCGGTGGCCCGCGGGCTCGCGCGGCCGCTGCGGCTCGGTGACGATCGGGGTCGCCAGCAGGGAGCCGATGGCGGTGGCGGCGCCGCGGGCGAGCTGCAGCGCCGTGGCGGAGTGCTCCAGGTTCAGCAGCGGCCCGGCGAGCCCGATGCCCAGCACGACGAAGGGCACCACGTCGGCGGGGGCGCACCAGCCGGCCTGGGTGAACCCGATGCCGGCGCCGAGGATCACCAGCAGCATCGTCGGCCCGGAGACCGCGGCCATCGTGATCGCGAACGGCCGCAGCATCGGCTTCGTCCAGCCCTCGAAGGCGTCGGCGAACGCGTCGGTCTCGCGCAGGAACCGGGCGTGCGCCCGTCGCGCCTGCCCGAACGCCTTCACCACGGCGATGCCACGGACGAACTCGACTGCGGCGGCGTTGATGCGCCCGAGCGCCGTGACGTAGGTGGCCATCTGCGCGCCGTAGCCCTTCGTCATCCGCCCGTAGGAGAAGGCGAAGAACACCAGTGGCACCAGCGTGACCAGCGCGAGCCGCCAGTCCGCCCAGAACAGGTAGCCGAGCACCACCAGCGGCGTGACCGCGGCGCCGACGAAGTCGTTCACAGCGTGGGCGACCAGCGTGTGCAGCGCCGACACCTGGTCCTGCACCGCCGTCTTCACGACGCCGCTGGAGCGCTGGTCGAACCAGCCCAGCGGCGCCCGTCCCAGCCGGCGCGCCAGGCGGGTGCGCAGGTCGAACGTCAGGTCGTTGTCGGCGAGGTGGCTGATCGCCCCGGCCGCGCCGACCAGCGCGAAGCGGGCCACGAACGCGACGACCGCGACGAGCACGACCGTCCAGGCCCGGCTGTGGTCGACGGGGGTTCCTAGCAGGGTGCTGGCCAGCTCGCCGATGCACACGTACGGAACCACCGCGGCCACGGAGCCCGCCGCCTGGCACACCGCCGCGACGACCAGCCGCCCGCGGACCGGTGCCAGCAGGGCGCCCAGCGCCGCGGGCGGAGCGTCCGGCCCGACCGTCGCCGGTGGCGTCTCGGCCATCAGCCTTCCCCCTTCGTCTCGCGGGCGCCCGGGTGAGCACCCGCCCTTGTCGATCAACAAGTTGTAGGTTAGGTTAGCCTAACTGGACGCTGTCCAATAGACCTGCGAACGGTTTTCCTCCGCCGCACTCCGCCCGAAAGGGGCGCTATGTCCATCTCGGAGCCACCTGACACCGCCGTGGCGGGCCCGCACGCCAGCGAGCCCGAATCCGGGCCCGGGCCGGGCGTCAGCGAGGGCGCGCTCGCGCCCGTACCCGCGCGGGCCGGGCTCGTGCTCGCGGTCGTCTGCCTGTGCCAGCTGATGGTGGTGCTCGACATCTCGGTGGTGAACGTCGCGCTGCCGTCCATCCGCGCCGACCTGGGCTTCAGCGCGAGCGGCCTGCAGTGGGTGGTGAACGCCTACACGCTCACCTTTGGCGGGCTGCTGCTGCTCGGCGGCCGGCTCGCCGACCTGGCCGGCCAGCGCCGCGCGGCCGTCGCCGGGTTGGGCCTGTTCGGGCTCACGTCGCTGCTCGGTGGGCTGGCGCAGAACCCGTCGGAGCTCATCGCGGCACGCGCCGCGCAGGGCGTGTCCGGCGCGGTGCTGCTGCCGGTCAGCCTCACCGTCATCACCACCACGTTCACCGAGGGCGCGGCGCGGCACCGGGCGCTCGCGGTCTGGGGGGCCGTGGCGGGCGCCGGCAGCGCGGTCGGCGTCCTGCTGGGCGGTGTGCTCACCGAGTACCTGAACTGGCGGTGGGTCCTGTTCGTCAACGTCCCGATCGCCGCGGTCGCCATCCCGCTCGCCGCCGCGTGCATCGGCAACCTGCGCACGGCCCGCCGGCCCCGCCTGGACGTCGCCGGCGCGGTGCTGGCCACGGCCGCGATGGTGCTGCTGGTCTACGGGGTGGTACGCACCGACACCTACTCCTGGGGCTCGGCGCGGACGCTCGGCACGCTCGGGGCCGCGGCGGTGCTCGCGGTGGCGTTCGTGCTCGTCGAGCGACGGGTCGCCGCGCCGCTGGTCCGGCTGGGGATCCTGCGGTCCCGGTCGCTGTCGGTGGCCTGCGTCGTCATCTTCCTCGTCGCCTGCGGCCAGTTCGGCGCCTTCTACTTCGCCTCGCTGTACCTGCAGGGCGTGCTCGCCTACAGCCCGCTGCGAACGGGGCTCGCGTTCGTGCCCTTCGCCCTGGGCGTGATCGCCGGCACGATCGTGGCCGCGCGCCTGATGGCCCGGGTTGGTCCGCGTCCGCCGCTGGTCGGCGGGCTGGCGCTGGGCGCGGTCGGGATGGGCTGGTTCGGCTGGGTCAGCCCGGACGGTGGCTTCGCCACGGACCTGCTCGGCCCCTCCCTGGTCACCTCGGTGGGCCTCGGGCTGTGCATGGTCACCAACACCGCCGCCGGCACCACCGGCGTCGCGCGCGAGGAGGCCGGACTTGCCTCGGGCCTGCTGAACGCCGCCCGCCAGTGCGGGGGAAGCATCGGCCTGGCGGTGCTCGTCACGGTCGCGGCCACCGTCACCCGCCACCAGGCCGACCCGGCCAGCGCCGCCGCGGTCACCACCGGCTACGACCGCGCCTTCCTCATCGCCGGCATCCTCATCGGCATCGCCGCGCTGGCGGCGTTCACGCTGCTGCCGTCCCGGCCCCGCGACCGGGCCGCCGCCGACCGGCCCGCCGGTGCCCCGACCAGGACTTCCGGATGACGAGCCTATTAGGTTAGGCTTCCCTAATCAGCCAGTTCGGTCGGAGGTGGGGCATCGTGGCGGGGATCCGACAGGAGATCCGGCGCATCACTCGGGACGGATCCTCGCGGGTCGCCTGTGTCGTCAGGGTCGAGTCGGTGGTCGCGTTGTCTCCCGGCTTCGCCAGGGTCACGGTCAGCGGCGACGGTCTCGACGGGTACCGCGAGGTCCTGCCCGCCGACGCGTTCAAGGCCATGCTGCCCCCGGACGGCCTGTCCAGCGTCGGAGAACCCGAATGGGACGTCAACGGCTTCCCCCGTTGGCCGTCCATGAGCAGCCCCCCGGTCCCGCGCGCGTTCACCGTCCGGCGGTTCGACCCCGCGGCCCGGCGCATCGAGTTCGACGCCATGCTGCACGCGGGCGGCGTCGTCCGACGCTGGCTGGACCGGGCGCGGCCCGGCGCGACCTTCGGCCTCATCGGGATGCGGCGCGACTTCTATCCCGGGGACGGGGTGACCCGCCACCTGATCGCCGCCGACTCGAGCGCGCTTCCCGCGGTGGCGGCCATCGTCGAGTCGCTCGGCCCGCACGTCGAGGCGACGGTCTACCTCGCAGTCGACGACGAGGCCGACGCGGCGCTCGTGCCCGCGCGGGACGACGTCCGGGTCGAGATCGTGCCCGGTGGTTCCCCCGCTGGCACGGGCTCGCCGCTGGAGCGGGCGGTGCGCGCGGGCGAGCGGCCGGGCGGGCGCGTGCAGGCCTGGCTCGCCGCGGAGGCGGGCGTGGTCAGGGCGCTGCGCCGCTGGGCGCTCGCGGATCTCGCGGTCTCGATCGACGACCTGCATGCCACGGCCTACTGGAAGGCGGGACTGGACAGCGACGCCCGCGACGAGGCGGACCTCGTCCGGTACGAGTCGGAGCTGGCGACCGGTGCCGACCCGACCGATCCGGGCGTCCGCGAGCGCGTCGAGCTCGAGGTCTGAGCCGTCGGCGGCGCGGCGCGACCGACGGGCCGGGCCGGCACCATGAGAAGCAGTTCAGGCGGCTGGGGAGGCCGAGCCGGCCGGCGCCGCCTGGGCGCGCCAGTACCCGCAGAAGGAGACGTCCTCCTTCGGGATGGCGCGCTCGGTCACGAGGAACCGGCGCAGGCCCGTGACCATCGCGGACTCGCCGACGACGAACGCGTAGGGGCGTCCCTTCGGCGGGTCCAGCGCGGTGACGGCCGCCCGCGCGAGTGCGCCCGGCCGCGCGTGCGGGTCGTCGCGGCTGAGCCAGTGCAGGTTCACCCCGACCGGCGCGTCGATCTCCTGGGCGTCGTCCGGCCCGGGAATCTCGAGGAACGCCTCACCCCGCGCGTCGCGCGGAAGGGACTCGCAGATACCCGCGACGGCTGGCAGGCCGCTCTCGTCGCAGACGAGCAGGGCCCAGTCGGTCTCGGGCGCGGGGGTGTACATGATCCCTTCGTCGACGAGCGCCACCTGATCGCCGGGACGGGCACGCTCGGCCCAGGCCGAGGCCACCCCGCCCTCGTGGGTCATCACATCGATATCCAGCTCCGCCGACTCGGTCCGGAACGCGCGCACCGTGTAGTTGCGCATCACCGGCCGCGTGGCCTTCGGTATCGACAGGTACTGCACGTAGCCCGACAGGCCGGCGCGGCCCGGCCGGCGGAGCTCATGCTGGCCCTCCTGCGGGATGTACAGCCGGAACCACTGGTCGAACCCCATCGGCTGGAACCGGCGCAGGTCCTCGCCGCTGACGGTGATCCGGACGGCATGCGGGGTGATCCGCTGGGCCTTCACCACCTCCGCGCCCAGGACCTCCCGCTCCGCCGGCTTCTTCAACCTGCTGTGGCTGGCCATCGAGTGTGGCCTCTCCTCCCGTGAGATCCGGCGCGCCCAGGCGCACGGACCGTGGCGTAACCAGCCAAAATGTGGCTACTTTGGTTTGGTTAGGTTAACCTAAGTCACCTCGGCTGGATATGGGAGGTGCGGTGAGAACAGGGTTCATCGGGCTCGGCACGATGGGGCGGCCCATGGCCAGGCGGCTGCTGGCCGCGGGGCACGAGCTGGCGTGCGCGTCCAGGTCTCCCGGGCCCGTGCGGGAGCTCGCCGCGCTCGGGGCCGTGCCGCTGCCGACCGCCGCCGACGTCGTGGCGTGGTCGGAGATCACCTTCCTGTGCCTGCCGGACGACGAGGCGGTCCGCTCGGTCGTCGGGGAATGCCTGCCGGTCGCGCGCGGCCGCACGATCGTCGACCACTCGACCGTCGGCCCCGACACCGAGACGCGGCTGGGCCGGCTCGTCCGCGAGGCCGGCGGCCACTACCTCGACGCGCCGGTCTCGGGCGGGCCACAGGGCGCCGAGGCGGGCACCCTCGCGGTCATGGTCGGCGGCGACGCGGGCGTGTTCGAGACCGTGCGACCGGTCATCGACGCCTACGCCGGCTACGTCGCGCTCGCGGGCGACGTCGGCGCCGGCCAGGTCGTCAAGCTCTGCAACCAGGTGCTGGTGTGCGCCCAGCTGCTCACCCTGGCCGAGTGCGCCGAGCTGGCCCAGCGCTCTGGGGTGAGCCCACAGGCACTGCATGACGCGCTCGGCCACTCCACCGGCGACAGTTTCATCGCCCGCTCCCGTTTCCCGGTGCCGGGGGTCGCGCCGCACAGCCCGGCCTCGAACGACTGGCGGCCCGACTTCACCACCGCCCTGATGCACAAGGACATCGACCTTGCCTGGGCGCACGGCAACCGGGTCGGCGCCCCGCCCCTGTCGGCGCTGCGCGTCCTGGACCTGCTGACGGAGAACCTCCTGTCCGGCAACGCCGGGCTCGACTTCTCCTCCTTCGCGGCCCTGGTTCCGGCCCGTCCCAGGCAGGAGACGCACTGACTGCCGCTGACCGCCCCGCTGACCACGCCGCCGGCCACCCCACCGGCCGTTGATCGCTGATCATCGCTCGTTGCAGACCGCCGCTGACCCGCGCTGACCCGCGCTGACCCGCGCTGACCGCCGCTGACCAGCGTGTTCCCGGCGCGCCCGGAGGTCGCCGCTGCGCGCGGCCACTGCCAGTCCGATCTCGATGGAGGACATCAGACATGCCCGCCCAACCCGTGTCCGCCGGCACGGCGACCGCCGAGTCCGGCGAGGACACCCTGCTGCCCCGGCTGCGGGCGACCGGCCTCTCGCCCGAGGTTCTCGCGGTTCCGGCCCCGCCCCTGGCCGAGATGCCGGCGCCGTTCTCGGTGCGGTTCGCCGACCCCGACGCCGACGCCGAGCTGGTCTCGGAGTGGATGAGCCGCGACCTGCTCATCCACACCTGGAACTCCGCCTGGCCGGCGCAACGCTGGGGGCGCTACCTGCGGGCACAACTGGACAGCGACTTCTCCCGGCCGCTGATGCTGAGCTACGAGGACACAACGGTCGGCTACCTGGAGCTGTACCGGGCCTCCCGCGACACCATCTCCACCTTCTACGACGCCGATCCCTGGGACCTGGGACTGCACGCAGCCGTCGTGGTGCGCTCGGCCATGCCCGCCCGCGGCATCGCCTACGGGCTGCGCGGCATCGTCGAGGGCGCGTTCCGGGCCGAGCCGCGGTGCCGCCGGGTCATGTTCGAGCCCGACCACCGCAACACCCCCGCGCGGCTGGTCTGCGAGCGGGCCGGCTGCCAGAAGCTCGGCCTGCACGACATGCCCACCCGCACGATCGCGCTCTACGCCTGGCCACGCGACCAGAAGGACACGCCCCCCGCCTACCAACGCGTCGGGGCGGCCGCGGCCGCCGACTGACCCGCGCGGGCCCGCCGCCACGCCGGCCCGCCGTCACAGACGACCTGATTGCTGACTTCGCGGACTCGGAGGCCGACGAGGCATGGGGAACGACACCGACCGCAGGCTCGCGCTGCTGCGCCGAACCCTGACCGAACGCGGCCTTGCCGGCCAGGAGCCGGCCGCCACGGCGCCCGCCCGGCGCGGCGGCGACACGCCCTACCCCCTCTCGTCGGGCCAGCGGCGCATGTGGTTCCTCCACCAGGTCGACGCCAGCCGCGCCGACCTGAACGTGGGCGTGGCCATGCGGCTGGCCGGCGAGCTCGACCGGGATCGGCTGGCCCGCGCCGCGACCGCCGTGGCCGAGCGGCACGAGATCCTGCGCACCACGTACCACGCGGACACCGACGGCACCCCGTACCAGACCGTCCAGGCGGCGCCGGCGCCGGCGCTTCGCCTCGCCACCGACGACCTGCGCGGGCTGCCGGCGGATGATCGGGAGGCACGGGTACGCCGCCTGGCGGCGGACGAGTTCACCCGCCCGTTCGACCTGACCCGCGATGCGCCGCTGCGGCTGACCGTGGCGCGCACCGGCGACGACGAGCACGTCCTGCTGCTGGTCGCGCACCACATCGCCTGGGACGACGACTGCTGGGAGCCGTTCTTCGCCGACCTCTCCCAGGCGTACGTCTCCGGTGCCACCGGGCCGACCCCGCCCGCCCAGTACCTGGACCTGCAGGTCCTCGACCCGTCCGCGCGTCCGGGCGGCGCCGCCATCGCCGCGGACCTGGCGTACTGGCACGACGCGCTCGCGGGATCGATCGAGCCCTTCGAGCTCCCGGGCGAACACGCCCGGACGGCCGTCCCCGTCGCGCCTGGCGCCGCCACCGCGCCCGGCTCGCCGGGCGCCAGCGGACACCGTCAGGTGGACGTGCCCGCCGACGTCGCCGCCCAGGTCCGCGCGCTCGCGCGCTCCCTGCGCGCCAGCCCCTTCGCGGTGCTCACCGCAGCGTTCGCCGCGTTGACCCACCGCGTCACCGGCGCGACCGACCTGGTCGTCGTCACCCCCGTCGTCGACCGGCCGGGCCAGCACGCCGCGGGCGCGCTCGGGTACTTCGGCAACACGCTGCCCCTGCGGATCCAGGTCGCCGCGGCCGGTTCCTTCCAGGCACTCGTCGAACACACCAGGGACGTGTGCGCCGGGGCGTTCGCGCACCAGGGCGTCGGCCTGGAGCGCATCGTCGCCGAGGCGCTCGCCAACCGCGGCGGCGGGCTGGACACGCTCGCCCGGGTCGGGTTCGGCGTCCGCTCCGGCACGTGGACGGGGCTGGCCGTGCCCGGTCTGCGCTCCGACCGGCTCGACCTGCACGGCGCCGTGGCGCAGCTGCCGTTCGAGGTGATGGCGCAGCCGACCGCCGACGACTCCTGGCTGCTGGAGGCCACCTACCAGCTCGACGTCGTGGGCGACCAGATGGCTGCCCGGCTGCTGGAGGAGCTCGTCGTCCTGCTCGGCGCGGCCGTCCGCGGGCCGGACACCGCCGTCGGCGACCTGCCGGTGCTCAGCGAGCGGCGCCACGCCGAGCTGCTGGGCTTCTCGACCGGCCGTCCTGTCACGCTCGTGGTGCCGACGCTGCCGGCCTTCGTCGCCGCGCAGGCCCGACGCACCCCGGACGCCCCGGCGGTCGTCGCCGACGAGGCCACCCTCACCTACGCCGAGCTGACCGGCCGCGCCTACCGGCTCGCGCACCGGTTGATCCGCCAGGGGATCGGCACCGAGGACATCGTCGCGCTGCGCTACCCCCGCGGCCTGGACATGGTGGTCGCGACACTTGGCGTCGTCGCCAGCGGCGCCGCCTACCTGCCCGTCGACCCCGAGTACCCCGCGGACCGGATCGAGTACATGCTGGCCGACGCCCGGCCGCGACTCGTCCTGGACGGGCCGCTGGACCTCGACGACCCGGGGCTGCCCGCCACCGAGCCCCTCGACGCGGACCGGGTCCGGCCGCTGCTGCCGGACAACACCGCGTACGTCATCTACACGTCGGGTTCGACGGGGGCGCCCAAGGGCGTGCCCGTCTCGCACGCCGCCATCTGCGGTCACCTGTCGTGGCTGAAGCAGGAGTACTCGGTGGGCGGCGACGACGCGCTGCTGCAGGTGGCCTCTCCCAGCTTCGACGTCTCGGTGGGCGAGCTGTTCGGGCCGCTGTGCGCCGGCGCGCGCCTCGTCCTCCCGCGTCCCGGCGGCCTGCAGGACCTGGCCTACCTGACCGGGCTGCTGGACGAGCAGCGCATCAGCTGGATGCACTTCGTCCCGTCGCTGCTCGACCTGTTCCTCAGCCTGCCGGGCACCGCGGACTGGAAGTCGCTGCGCCTGGTCCCGATCGGCGGCGAGGCGCTGCCGGGGGAGCTGGTCGACCGGTTCCGGCGCACCTTCGACGCGGCCCTGCACAACTTCTACGGCCCGACCGAGACCACGCTCGCCGCCACCCGCTACGTCGTGGACGGGCCGCAGGGCACCCGCACCGTGCCGATCGGCATGCCCAAGGCCGACACCCAGGTCTACGTCCTCGACGAGCGCCTGCGGCTTGCGCCGCCCGGCACGGTCGGCGAGATCTACATCGGCGGCGGCCAGCTCGCCCGGGGCTACCTGGGCAGGCCGGGCCTGACCGCGTCGCGGTTCGTCGCCGACCCCGTCCGGCCGGGCGGCGGCCGGCTCTACCGCACCGGGGACCTGGGCCGCTGGAACGCCGAGGGCGAGCTCGAGTTCACCGGCCGCGCCGACGAGCAGGTGAAGATCCGCGGGTTCCGGGTCGAGCTGGGGGAGATCCAGGCCGTGCTCGCCCGCCACCCCGAGGTGCGCCAGTGCGTCGTCGTGGCCACGGAGGCGGAGCGGCTGGGGACGGCGCTCGTCGCCTACGTCGTGCCCGCCAGTAACCGGTCCGCCGAGCGCTGGGAGCGGGACTGGTCCGGTGCCGACGGCCTGGAGGGGCAGCTGCGCGACCATCTCGCCCGCGCGCTGCCCGCCCACATGGTGCCGGCCGCGTTCGTCCGGATGGGGCAGATCCCCGTCACCGCCAACGGCAAGGCCGACCGCGCCGCGCTGCCCGCCCCGGACCTGGCCGCGGGCCGGCCCGACCGCGAGCCGTCGACTGGGACCGAGAAGCTCATGTGCGCGGCATTCGCCGACACGCTCGGGCGCGACCACGTCGGCGTGGACGCCGGGTTCTTCGAGCTCGGCGGCCACTCCCTGCTCGCGACCTCGCTGCTGTCCGCGGTCGAGGCACGGACCGGGGTGCGGCTGCGGCTCGCCGACGCCTTCGAGGCGCCGACCCCGGCCGGTCTCGCCGCCCTGGTCGACGCCCGACTCGCCGGCGTCACCCCCGACAGGCCCGAGCTGCCGCCGATCGTCGCGCACCCGCGCCGGCCCGAACGGCCGCCGCTGTCCTACGCGCAGCTGCGGCAGTGGGTCGGCTACCGGGTCGAGGGGCCGCGCAGCACCTACAACATCCCGTTCACCGCACGCGTCGACGGCGAGCTCGACGTCTCCGCCCTGGCCGCGGCGCTGCGCGACGTGACCGACAGACACGAGGTGCTGCGCACCGTCTACCCGGAGGTGGACGGGGTGCCCCACCAGGAGATCTGGCCCGCGCTCCGGCTGGACCTGCCAGTGGTCGACCTGACGGGGGAGCCGGACCCGTACCAGGCGCTGCGCGACCTGCTGCCAGGCCTCGCCGGGCACCTGTTCGACCTGTCGGCCGCGCCGCCGATCCGGGCGACCGTGCTGCGGGTCGGGCCCAGGCTGCACTGGCTCTCCGTGGTCGTCCACCACATCGCGGCCGACGAGTGGTCGGCGCCGGTCCTGTTCCAGGACATGGTCACCGCCTACCGGGCCCGCGTCGGGGGCGCCGCGCCGGGCTGGGACCCGCTGCCGGTGCAGTACGTCGACTACGCCCTGTGGCAGCGGGAGATGTTCACCCCGCGGACCCTGGAAGCTCCCGCGGACGAGACTGCGCGGCCGCGTCCGGCCGACGGCCGCGAGTCGACCATCGAACGCGAGCCGACCATCGAGGAGGAGCAGGTCGCGTTCTGGCGCGAGGCGCTCGCGGACCTGCCCGAGGACACCGCCGTCGGCCGCGACCGGCCCCGGCCCCGCGTCCAGTCCGACCAGGGCGACACGGTGACGCTGCGGGTGTCGCCGGCGCTGCGCCAGCGGCTGGCCCAGGTCGCGCGGGAGACCGACGCGACGGAGTTCATGGTGCTGCAGACCGCCGTGGCGCTCACCCTGCACGCGCTCGGCGCCGGCCCCGACATCCCGCTGGGCACGCCGGTCGCCGGCCGCACCCGCCCGGAGGTCGCGCGGACCGTCGGCATGTTCGTGAACACCCTGGTCCTGCGCAACGACCTGTCGGGTGCGCCTACGGGGCGGGAGCTGCTGCGCCGGACCCGGGCGCTGGCGCTGGCGGCCCTCGCCCATCAGGACCTGCCGTTCGAACGGCTGGTGGACGCGGCCAACCCGGCCCGCACCACGGCCCGCCACCCGCTGTTCCAGGTTCTGGTACACCTGCGCGAGTCCGGGCTGACCAGCACGGCGCTGGACGAGTGCGGCACGACGCTGCGCACCGAGGCCCCGGTCGACACCACGGCCAAGTTCGACCTGACGTTCGACTTCTACGCCGACGGCGACGGCTTCGGCGGCGGAGTCAACTACCGCGTCGAGCTGTATGACCGGGCCACCGTGCAGACCATCGTCGACCGCCTGCTGCGGGTGCTCGACGCGCTCGCGACCACCCCCGACAGCCCGCTTCCCGCGCTCGCCGTGCTGTCCCCGGACGAGCGCGCCTCGCTGGACGCGTGGAGCTGGCCCGACCCGGAGCCCGAGCTCACGACCGAGCCCGTCCCGGCGACCGTGCCCGAGCTGCTCGAGCGGTCCCGCCGCGGCGCACCCACTGGCGGGCTGGTGCGGTGCGCCGCGGCGACGATCGACCACGCGACGCTGCACGAGCGCGCCGACCGCCTCGCCGGCCACCTGCGCGCGCTCGGCGCCGGGCCGGACACCTTCGTCGCCGTCGCGTTGCCCCGCACGCTCGACATGCTGGTGGCGCTCGTCGCCGTGATGAAGTCCGGCGCGGCGTTCCTCCCGCTCGACCTGCGCCTGCCGGCCGAGCGGCTCGCCTTCATGCTCGCCGACGCCGAGGCCGTCTGCGTGCTCACCACCGGGGCGGTCGCGAACCTGCTGCCCACCTCGGACGGGGAGGCCGGTGCCGGTGCCGGCGCCACGCCCGCCGGCACGCCGCGCGTCGTGCTCGACGACCCGGCCACCCAGGCCGCGATCGCCGCCGCGGACCCGCCGGGCGAGCTCGGCCTGCGCGGTGACCATGCGGCCTACCTGCTGTTCACCTCCGGGTCCACCGGCCTGCCCAAGGGCGTCGTCGGTACCCAGCGCGCCATGGCCAACCGGCTCGCCTGGCAGCCGCGGCGCTACCCCGTCGACGACCCGGACGTGCGCCTCGCGCAGGGCGCGCTGAGTTTCCTCGACGGACCGCTGGAACTGCTCGCCGCCGTCGCGGTGGGCGCCGAGCTGCTGCTCGCCGACGACGAGCAGGCCCGCGACCTGTCGGCGTTGGCCGGGCTCCTGCGGGCGCACCCGGTCGGCCAGGTGACGATGGTGGCCAGCGCCGTCAGCGCGCTCGTCGACACGGCTCCCGACGCGGTGCGCTCGGTGCGCCGCTGGGTGTGCAGCGGCGAGCCGCTGCTGGACCCGCTGCTGGACCGGCTCGCCGCGGCCGCGCCCGAGCGCCACCTGGTGAACTCCTATGGGACGACCGAGACGGCCGGAGCGATCGTGCGCACGACGGTCACACCCGGCCGGCTCGCCGCCGGGCGGCCGGTCCCCGGCACGCGGATCCTGGTCCTCGACGACCTGCTGCGCCCGGTGCCGCCGGGGACGGTGGGGGAGGTCTGCGTGTCCGGCGCGCAGCTCGCCCGCGGGTACTGGCGCCGCCCCGGCCTGACCGCGAGCCGGTTCGTCGCCGACCCGTTCGCCACCGAGCCCGGCGGACGGCTCTACCGCACCGGCGACCGCGGCTGGTGGGACGCGGACGGGCGGCTGCGCTTCGCCGGCCGGGTGGACCACCAGGTCAAGATCCGCGGCTTTCGGATCGAGCTCGGCGAGGTGGAAGCGGCGCTGCGGGCGGCGCCCGGCGTGGCCGCCGCCGCCGCACGGCTGCACCCGCTGCACGGCGCGGACGCCATCGTCGGCTACGTCGTCCGCGACGCCGCCGACGCCGCGGCGGGTGCCACAGCGGCGGCCGGCGACGCGGACGACCGGGCCTTCGCCGACCTGGTCCGGGCGCACGTCACCGAACGGCTGCCGAGCTACGCGGTGCCCGCGATGGTGGTCGTCCTGCCGGAGTTGCCGCTGACCAGGTCCGGGAAGATCAACCGGCCGGACCTGCCCGCGCCGGACCTGGCAGCGGCGGCGGTCGCCGACGGGCTCGTGACCGACACCGAACGCGCCCTCGCCGCGATCCTCGCCGAGGTGCTGGGCGTGCCGCGGGTCGGGCGCTCCGACCGGTTCTTCGCCCTCGGCGGCGACAGCATCGTCTCGATCCAGGTGTCCGCCAAGGCGCGGGAGGCCGGCCTGCCCTTGGAGCCGAGGCTGCTCTTCGAGCACGAGACGGTCGAGGCGGTGGCCGCCGCGATCGACGTGGCCCGCGCCGACGTCGCCGCGTCCGGCGACGGCGAGCCGGGCGGACCGGGACGCGACGCGCTGGACGGCTGGCTCGCGCCCGAGACCGACCCGATGAGCGCGTCCGGGCTGGACGCGACCGACCTCGCCGCGCTCGAACGCGCCTGGAGGGCACGATGACCACCACGGACGCGAGCGCCACCGACGCGAGCGCCACCAGCACGAGCACCACCGGGACACAGCGCCACCGGATCGTCGACGTCCTCGCGCTGACCCCGCTGCAGACCGGGCTCTACGCGCTCGCGCAGGCCCGCGAGCCGGGCGCCGTCGACCCGTACACCATCCAGTTCATCGCCGACATCGACGGCCCGCTCGACGTCGACCGGCTGCGGCGCGCCACGGTGGCACTGCTGGACCGGCACCCGAACCTGCGGGTGTCGTTCTGGGACCGCGACCTGCCGCATCCGGTGCAGATCGTGCCGGACCGCGCCGCGCCGGCCTGGCGGGAGGTCGTCTGCGCGCGCTCCGAGCTCGACGCGCTCGCCGACCGGGAGCGGCGCGTCCCGTTCGACCTCGCCGCCGGCCCCGCGATGCGGTTCGCCCTCGCCAGGAGCGAGCCTGGGCGCCACCGCCTGATCGGGACGGTGCACCACATCGTCGTCGACGGCTGGTCGGTGCCCACCATGGTGCGCGACCTGGTCGCCGGCTATCTCGCCGACGGCCGGACCGACCACCTGCCGCGGGTCCGGCCCTACCGCGACTACGTCGCCTGGTTGGGGCGCCAGGACCCGGGCCAAGCCCGGTCCGCCTGGCGCGACTACCTCGCCGGGCTGGCCGAACCGTCGATCCTCGCTCCCGGCCGCCGCGGCACGGCCGCCGCGCTGCCGGTGTCGGTCGAGGTGGGCCTTGCCGCCGCCGACACCGCGCGCCTGACCGCCTGGGCGCGCGCGAGCGGCCTCACCGTCAACACGCTCACCCAGTTCGCCTGGGCGGTGCTGCTCGGCCGGCTCACCGACCGGCGCGACGTGGTGTTCGGGGCGACCGTCGCGGGCCGTCCCGAACAGCTCACCGGCGTCGAGGACATGGTCGGCCTGTTCATCAACACGGTGCCGGTGCGGGCGCGGCTCGACACCGCCAGCACCGTCAGGCAGGGCTGCGCCGACCTGCAGCGCCGGGTGGTCGGCATGCGGGCGCACGGCGGGGTCGGGCTGGCCGCACTGCAGCGCTTGTCCGGCCACCCCGAGCTGTTCGACACGCTGATGGTGTTCCAGAACGCCCCGCGCGGGTCGATGGCGGACGTCGTGCGCGCACCGGACGGCGTGGTGTTCACGCCGCTGCGGCTGGACAGCCTCACCCACTACCCGCTCACGCTGGTGCCCTACCTCGCCGACGGCGAGCTGCGCGTCGTGCTGGAGCACCGCGCCGACCTGCTGCCCAGCATCGACCCCGGCGAGCTCGGCGCCCGGCTGCTCCAGGTCCTGCGCGCCCTGCCCGACCACGCCGACGCCGACCCGGACACGCTCGACATCCTGCTGCCCGGCGAGAGCGCCGCGCTGCTCACGTCGGTGAAGGCAGCCGGGACGACCGGTGTGGCGGCCGGGACGCCCGGCGCGGTTGCCGCGGGGCGTGACGAGGCGCCGAGCGTCGCCGACCTGTTCTGGCGGCACGTCCAGGACACGCCGGCGGCGCTGGCCATGACCTGGTCCCTCGAGTCCGAGGCGTACGCGGACCTGGGCGGCGCCACCGTACCCGGCCGGCTGGGCTACGGCGAGCTCGGCGCCGCGGCCGCCCGGCTCGCGCATGAGCTGGTCGCGCGCGGCGTCGGCCAGGAGGACGCGGTCGTCATCGCGTTGCCGCGCGGCCCGCGCTTCGTCGTCGCCCTGCTGGCGGTGGTACTCGCCGGCGCCACGTCGGTCCCCGTCGAGTGGCCGGTGCCCGCGGCGCGGCTGGCCACGCTGGTCGACCGGACCTCGGCGGCGCTCGCGATCGCCGCCGCCGCCGAGCTGGCCGGCTGCGCCGTACCGGTCCTGAACCTGGACGACCCGAAGACGGCCGCGTCGGTGGCCGGACGGCCCGCTGAGCGGCCGGCCGTGCGCGTGTTGCCCGACCAGGCACTGTACACGATCTTCACGTCTGGTTCGACGGGCGAGCCCCGGGGCGTCGTGGGCACGCATCGGGGGATCGCCGCCCTGCTCGCCGACCACCGCGACCGCGTGTACGAGCCGGCGGCCCGCCGGCTCGGCCGGCCGCTGCGGGTCGGCCACGCCTGGTCGATGAGCTTCGACGCGTCCTGGCAGCCAACGCTGGCGCTGCTGGCCGGGCACGCCATCCACGTGTTCGACGCGGACGAACAGCGCGACCCGGCCAGGCTCGTGGACGGCATCAGGCGCTTCGGCCTCGACATGATCGAGACGTCGCCGTCGATGTTCGGCCATCTGGCCCAGGCCGGTCTGCTGGAAGCCACGGCGGAGGGGGAGCGCTGCCCACTCGCGGTGCTCGGTCTCGGCGGCGACGCGGTCGGGCAGGACGTGTGGGACCGGCTGCGCGCGCTGCCGACCACCGCCGTCCACAACTTCTACGGGCCGACCGAGACGACGGTCGACGCGGCGTCGGCCGCGCTCGCCGAGACGGCCGAGCCGAGCATCGGGTACCCGGTCGCCGGCATGCGCGCCTACGTGCTCGACGCCCGGCTGCGGCTGGTCCCGGCGGGTGTGGCCGGCGAGCTCTACCTGGGCGGCGACCAGCTCACCAGGGGCTACCTTGGCCGGCCGGGGCACACCGCCGGTCGATTCGTCGCGGATCCCTTCCAGACCGGGGAACGGATGTACCGCACGGGCGACGTCGTGCGTCGCGCGGTGGCGGGCCGGCTCGAGTACCTGGGCCGCGGCGACGACCAGGTCAAGATCCGCGGCTACCGGGTGGAGCCGGCGGAGATCGAGGCGGCGGTGCGCGCGGTGCCCGGCGTGTCTACCGCCGTCGTCCGGGCGGTGGCGCGGGGCGCGGGCCAGGCCCTCGTCGCCTTCGTCGTCCCCGCCGGTGGCGTCCCCGCGCCGGCCGCGCCGACGCCGGCCGCGCTGCGCGCCCAGCTCGCGGACCGACTGCCGGCGCACCTGGTGCCCGCCCGGTTCGTGCTCGTCGACGCGCTGCCGATGACGTCCAACGGCAAGGTGGACGCCCGAGCTCTGGAGGCGCTCGCCGCCGGCGGCCCGGGCGGCGTGGGTGCGGGTGACGCCGAGGCAGCCGGGGCGCAGCCAGCCACCGCGACCGAACGCGCGCTGTGGGCGGTCGCGACCGAGCTGCTCGGCGCGGCTCCCGCCGGCGTCGGCGCGGACCTGGCGGACCTGGGGCTCGACAGCATCTCGACGATCGCGCTGGTGAGCAGGGCGCGGGCCGGCGGGATCGTGCTCACGCCGCGGCTGGTGGCGGTCAGCCGCGGTATCCGCGAGCTGGCCGAGGCCGCCGACGCCCTGGCGGCCCGGACGGCGGCCGGCGGGGCGGGCGGGCCGGCAGGGCCCGCGGACGAAGGGCTGGGCACGGTGCCGGCGCTGCCGATCGCGCGGTGGCTGCTCGAACTGCGGTCCTTCCGCCGCTTCACACAGACGCAGCTGCTGGCGGTGCCGCCGGGCACCGGGACGGCGGGCGTCGAGACGGCCCTGCAGATGCTGCTCGACCGCCACCCGATGTTGCGCGCCGCGCTGGCGCCCGCCGGGGACGCCCTGGTGACCCATCCGGTCGGGGCGGTCAAGGCGGCCGACGTACTGCGGGTCGTGCCCGGCGACGCGCCGTCCGCGCTCGGCGCCGAGGCCCGGGCCACCATCGACCGGGTCGACCCCGCCCGCGGGCGGATGCTGGCCGCGCTGTACCTGCCGGACGCCGACCTGCTCCAGCTGTCCGTGCACCATCTGGCCGTCGACGCGGTGTCCTGGGCGATCATGCTGCGGGCGCTGGCCCGGCCGAGCGAGGCGACCGGTGAGCTGACCAGCTACCGACGCTTCGGCGAGCTGGCGCGCGGGCGCGCCGGCGCCGACGAGGTCGCCCAGCAGGTGCCCTACTGGGCGGCGGAGCTCGCCGGGGCCGACCAGCCGCTGGGCTCGCGGCGCACGGACCCCGCCAGCGACCGCGCGGCGAGCCTGCGGGTCGCGACGTTCGCGGCCTCGCCGGAGACGACCGCGGCCCTGGTCGACGCGGTGAGCCGCGAGGTCGGCCTGCGCGAGTTGCTGCTCACCGCGCTGGGCTGGGCGGTCCGCCGCTGGCGCCCCGCGCTGCCGGACGTGGTCGTCGACCTGGAGTCCCACGGCCGGCACGACCACCTCGTCGTGGCGGCCGGTGACGAGGGGGTAGGAGCCGCCGGACCCGGCGCCGCCGACGTCGACGATGTCGACACGTCGGCGACGGTGGGCTGGTTCACCAGCGTCTTCCCGTTCCGGGTGCCGGCGGTGCCCGAGGCTGACGGCACGCCCGAGCCCGACGGCGCGCGGGGGAGCGGGGGAGCCGAGGAGCCGGCGGCCGACGAGTGCGCGGCGCTGTGGCGGGCCGCCGAGGCGACCGCGCGGCGCCTCGCGGCGGTGCCGAACCAGGGGTTCGACTTCGGTCTCGCCCAGAGCCTCCGCGAGGACCCGCGGCTGCGGACGGCGGCGGTTCCCCCGATCGAGTTCAACTACCTCGGTCGCTTCGACCAGCAGCCGGCGGACGCCGGCGGCTGGGCGGCCGTGACCGACCGCGCGCTGCACGACCTGCTGCCGGCCGACCCGGAGCCGGACCTGCCGCTGCGCTACGACCTGGAGGTCATCTGCGCCGTCGGCTCGGTCGGGGGCCCCGGGTCGCCCGCGTCGCTGGTGACGACGCTGCGCGCGAACGGCAACGTCCTGGCCGCGGCCGACCTCGACGCCCTCGGCGGGCACCTGCTCGACGCGGTCACGCTGCTGGCCGGCTCCACGCGGCACTGGTAGCTGTCCAGTATTGGGGCTGGCAGGGCTTGGGCGGGTTCCGCCTGGCCCAGGTCGGCGTCGCCCCTTGAAGATGTGCAGATAGTTGGCGCCGATCTTCCTCGGCCTTCCTGTCCTCGGCCTTCCTGTCCGGTACCGGTAGATGCTCGAATCCCGTGTCCAAACCCGCGCGCGGCTTCGCCGTAACCTCGCAGCGTGGGCGTTTACGAGAATCCATCGCAGGTGCCGCATGGCCTCGCGGACGAAGCGCTCACTGCTGCTCTGGAGGGCACGGATCAGGCGCTTGAGCCCAGCTCCGTGTTGGTGGGGTTGGCGCTGTACGACGACGATCGTGTCTTCGTCGAGCGCTGGTGTTGCCGGGTCGCACGCGACAGCGCCGACCTGTGGCTTGTCGCCACGGCATCGCTCTGCCTGGGGCACCTCGCTCGACGCTTCGGATACCTGGAACCCCAGTCGGTCGTGCTCGTCCGCCAGCTCGCCGAGCGTCCGGACCTCGACGGCCGGGTTCTCTCCGCGCTTGATGACGTGACGTTCTTCCTTGAGGAGCCGCCTGACCCAGGGGGAGCCGAGGCGAGACAGCTAGTGCGCTGACCACGGTGTGTGCTGCCCCGTGCGCTGCTTGCCGGCCGGCTGCGCGTGGGCTGGACCGTGGCATTTGGGCGTGCCCATAGGCTCGATCATCTGACACACACCGGCAGCAGTACGGCGAAGTGTGTTGGCTCAGGCTGTCTATGGACACGCCGAAATGCCACGATCCCGTTTCGGAACCAGGGCGCGGTCAAGGGCACTCCAGATTGCCCGTGGCGCGACCCAGGCGGTCACACCAGCCGGCCGCAACGAGCCGCCAGCGACCACCTCAGCCGTGTTCCCCCGATCACACCCCGTACGCCACGCCACGTCCGCGGACTTCACCTCTGTGATCGCCAAGATGTTCGTAGAGCAATTGGGTTCTTGCGCGCCAGAGCGAGAAACCGAAATTACTCAGGTCCCTCATCGGATCTGGTCATGGCTTGTGGGGCGGATCCCGGCTTCCCGCCCGCCACAGCCCATGGGTGGATGGACGTGCGCAGCGGAGCGGCGGCCCGGTTGTTTCTCTCCCGCGTCGTGGCAGGTACCGGGGATCCCGGGCGTCGCGTCAGACGTCAGGGGCGCGAAACGGCGCTGGTTGTGACGCTGACGTCGGACAGGATGAGCACCCGGCCGCACGAGCGCCGGGCGGCGCCCCGACTAAACCCGGACCGCGCTCCACGCGGGGGCGGCATTGCGATCGCCAAGACATTTCCCGGGTGATTGCGTTCTTGCGTGCCAGAGCTCCCACGATCCCACCAGATCATGGACGGCTCGCGCGCTCACGGCCAGGGGCCGCGGCGCGGCGCGGCGCGGAAGTCGTCCCGACCGCGGGAACCCACGGGAGATGTCCTTGTTCTCACCGGCTCCCAGCCGATCCGTCTCCTGACTCTCCGCCGGATAGGTTCCAGGCGTGCGCCAGGCTGAGCTCGTTGGACGGGACGAGGAACGAGCCCGGCTCGTGGCGCTGCTCGGCGACGCGGCCAGTCCAGTCGTGGTGCTGCGGGGCGAGGCCGGGCTCGGCAAGACGGCGTTGCTGGACGAGCTGACCGCGGCCGCGGCCGCGACGACGGCCGCAGCGACGATGACGGCCGCGGCGACGATGACGGCGGCCGGGTTCCGGGTCGTGCGGTGCGCCGGGGCGGAGGCGGAGCGGGACCTGGCGTACGCCGGGCTGCATCAGCTGATCTTCCCGCTGCTGGCGGAGCCGACAGGCCTGGACCCCGGGCACCGGGCGGTGATCAACGCGGCGTTCGCCGGTACCACCGGCACCGTGCCCCAGGTGATGGAGCTCGGCATCGCCGTGCTCGACCTGCTTGTGTTCGTGTCGGCGGCCACGCCGCTGCTGCTGGTCGTCGACGACGGCCACCTGCTGGACGCGCCGAGCACGCAGGTGCTCGCGTTCACCGCGCGACGCCTCGCGGGTACGGCGGTGCGGGTGGCGGTCGCGGTACGCGCGGAGGTGTCGTCCCCGTTCGACGGGACGGGGCTGCCGGAGCTGGTCCTGGAACCGCTGACCGAGCAGGCTTCGGCCCAGTTGCTGGACCGGCAGCAGGCCAGACTCAGGCCCTATCACCGGAACATGATCCTGAAGACCGCGGCTGGAAACCCGCTGGCGCTGATCGAGCTACCTCGTGCGGAACTGCTGGACTCCGGCGCGATGACGCTGCCGCGGCGGCTGGAACGGATCTACGGTGCGCGGCTGCGCGAGCTGCCGGCGGCGGAGCGCGGCGAGCTGCTGCGGGCGGCGTTGGACGGCACGGGCGCCGGATCGGTCCGCCGGATCGGGGCGGTCCGGTACCGGATGCGCGACGCCGGCCGAGCGATCGACGCGGGCCTGCTGGCGCCGGACCCGGCGAGCGGGGAGCCGGTGTTCCGCCATCCACTCGTCCGCTCGGCCGTGGTGCAGGCGGCCACACCCAACGAGCGCCGGGCCGCGCACGCCGACCTCGCCGACCTGCACCGCGACAGCCCGGAACGGCGGGCCGTTCACCTGGCCGCCGCCACCGTCGACCCCGACGACGACGTCGCGGCGGCGCTCGAGGAGGCGGCCGTGTCGGCGACCCGCCGCGGCGGCGCCGCGACCGCGATCACCTGGCTGACCCGCGCCGCGGAGCTCAGCCGCCGCCCCGCCGACCGGTCCCGGCGGCTGGCCTCCGCCGCGTACGTCGCCGGGCAGGCCGGCCTGCTCGACGCCGCGCAGGGCCTCGCCCAGGACGCCGGGTCCGACGGCCCGGCGGCGGAGATCACCGCGGGTTACGTGTCGCTCTACCGCGACGGCGAGGTCGCCGCGAACCACCGCCGGATCGCCGCGTTGCTGGAGTTCGGCATCGCCGATGGAGAACTGACCGAACGTGCGCTGGGCCTGCTGCTGGTGCTCAGCCAGTTCTCCGTCGACCCGGCCCGTTGGGCACGTACCGACGCGCTCTTCGACCGGTTCGGCGACCGGGTGAGCCCGTCGGCGGCGATCGCCCGGGACACGTGGGGCGACATGGTGCGGCGCGGCCACGGCGTGGCGGAACGGATCGCCGCCGCGCTCGCCGATCCCGCCGCCTGCGCGCCGTGGGAGATCATGCGGCTGGCCGTCGCCGCCAACTACGTGGGCGTGCTCGGCGACCACCGGGCGCTGCTGCGACGGACAGTCGACCGGGAGGCGGAAGCTGGTGCGGTGGCCAGCGTCATGGTGCTGCTCCAGATGGTCATGCTTGATCAGGTCAGCGCCGGCGCGTGGGCGGAGGCCGAGCGGACCGGCCGCCGTGGCCTGGACCTGACCGCCGAGCACGGGTACACGCTGTTCGGCCAGACGTTCCGGGCGTTTCTCGGCCTGCTGGCCGCGTACCGCGGCGACCTGGACGCGGCCCGCGAGCTGCAGGCGGCCGTGGACGCCTGGGGGCGGCCGCGCGGGTTGCGGTTCCTGACCGAGTACGCGGAGGCGATCGGCGCGGCGGCGGCGCTCAGCGAAGGTGAGTACGAGACCGCGTACGCCTACGCCGCCGGGATCACCGCCCCGGGCACGTTCACCCGGTTCTCGCAGCAGGCCCTCCGTACGCTGTTCGACCTGGTCGAGGCCGCCGTGCACACCGGCCGGCACGACGCCGCGAGCGCGCATGCCGAGGCCGCCCGGGATCTGGGCCTACCGGCGCTGTCGCCGCGGCTCGCGCTGCTTACCGCTGGCGCGCTGGCGATCACGGCCCCGCCCGAGGCGGCCGGCGCGCTGTTCGCCGCCGCGGTCTCGCACCCCGCCGGCGCCACGTTGCCGTTCGAGCTGGCCCGGATCCGCCTCGCCTACGGTGCCTGGCTGCGCAGGTCGCGCGAACTGGCCCTGGCCCGACGGACGCTGACCGAAGCGCTCGGCGCCTTCGAAACGCTCGGCGCCGCGACCTGGGCCGAACGCGCCCGCACCGAGCTGCGGGCAGCCGGCAAACCGACCCGCGCGGACCGCGCCGCGGTGGCCGCCCTGACCCCGCAGGAACGCCAGATCGCCGAGCTGGCCGCGACCGGGCTGAGCAACCGGGAGATCGGCGCCCGACTGCACCTGTCGCCACGCACGGTCGGCGCGCACCTGTACAAGATCTTCCCGAAGCTGGGCATCACGTCGCGGGCCTCGCTGCGGGACGCGCTGCCGACGGACCCGCCGTAGGTCGACACCCGCGGCAACGGATGCGACCTAGGTCAACAGATACGACCTAGGTCGAGGACGTAGGTCATCTGACAGATCAGCGGGCACCGACTGTCGGGCGATGCTTCCTGCATCGCACGATGAAGGAGCCCGCCATCGCCACCACCGCCGTCCCCGTCGTCTTCATCCACGGTCTCTGGCTGCACGCCGCCTCGTGGCGACCGTGGGCCGACCGGTTCGCCGTCCACGGGTACGCGCCCGCCATGCCCGGCTGGCCAGGCGAACCCGACACCGTCGACGCGGCCCGCAGCGACCCGCGCGCCGTCGCCGGGCTCGGCATCGACGACGTCGCCACCCACTACGCGGCGATCGTCCGTGACCTGCCGGTTGCGCCCGTGCTCATCGGCCACTCGTTCGGCGGCCTGATCGCGCAGAAGCTGCTCGGCCTCGGTCTCGGCCTCGCCGCCGTCGCCATCGCCCCGGCCCCGATCAAGGGCGTCCGGCCGCTGCCGTTCGCCCAGCTGCGCTCGGCCCTCCCTGCGCTCGCCAACCCGGCCAACCGGCGCCGGTCGGTGTCGCTGACCGCCACCCAGTTCCGGTACGGCTTCGGCAACGCCGTCAGCAGCACGGAGTCCGACGAGCTGTTCGGCCTGTGGGCCATCCCGTCGCCCGGCCGCCCGCTCTTCGAGGCCGCGGTCGCGAACCTCCGCCGCGCGTCACCGGCCGCGGTCGACACCGGCAACGCCAGCCGGGGCCCACTGCTGCTCATCTCCGGCCAGGAGGATCGCACCGTGCCGGACGTCGTCACCCGGGCCGCGTACAAGCTCTACGGCGACTCGTCCGCGATCACAGACCTCAAACAGTTCCCCGGCCGCGGACACTCGCTCGTCATCGACAGCGGATGGCGGCAGGTCGCGGACTACACCCTAGAATGGCTGGCCCGGCAGCCGCTCACGGCCGGTCGGTGAGTGGGAGTAGTCATGGCCGCCTCCGGAGAAGAGCTGCGTCTACAGATTCTCGGTCCGTTGCGGATCTGGCGGGACGGCGTCGAGGTGGACGCCGGGCCTCGGCAGCAGGCGTACCTTCTCGCCGTGCTGCTTGCCCGTGCCGGCAAGCCGGTCAGCACCACCCAGTTGATCGATCTGATCTGGGCTGACGACGTCCCTGCCTCGGCCGTCAACATCCTCCAGAAGTACATCGGCGCGCTCCGCCGGCTGCTGGAGCCCGCGCTGCCCGCGCGCGGCACCGGCTCGCACCTTCAGCGTCGCGGTAACGGCTACCTCTTCGCCGCCGGCACCGGCATGCTGGACGTCCTCACGTTCCGGGAGCTGGTCGAGGCGGCCAGGGCCAGGGTCGCCCAGCAGCGGCCCGATGAGGCGCTCGACTCGTACGTGCGGGCGCTGGCGCTCTGGCACGGCAGCGCCGGCGACGGGCTGGCCGGCGGGTCGACCGCGATGTCGGTCTTCGCCTCGCTGGACGGTGAGTTCTTCGACGCGTGCGTGGCGGCCGCCGAGCTCGCGGTGGCAGGGGGCCAGCCGACGCGCGTACTGCAGCCCCTGTACCTGGCCGCCAGGATGGCGCCGCTGCACGAGACCGTTCAGGCGGCCCTCGTCATCGCCCTGGGCGCCGCCGGGCAGCAGGCGGAAGCGCTGTCCATCTTCCGAGCTGTCCGTATCCGGCTCATCGACGAGCTGGGCATCGATCCCGGCCCGGCGCTGGTGGCCGCGCAGCGGCGTGTGCTGCAAGCCGTACCGGCCGAGGAGACGCCCTCCGAGCGGCCGCGGGACTCCGCCCACGCGCCGCTGCCCGCTGACGGCCTGGTCGGCCGGGACGAGGAGTTCGCGGTGCTGCGGCAGGCGGTCGAGTCTGCGCTCGCCGGCGGCGCGGGGCTCGTCGTCGTCGAGGGAGAGCCCGGGGTGGGCAAGACCCGCCTGCTCGAGGCCGCCGGCGCCGAGGCGGACCGGCAGGGCGCGCTCGTCGTCTGGGGCCGCTGCCTGGGGGGCGACGGGACGCCGACGATGTGGCCGTGGGTGCAGGCCGTCGGCGCGATCCTCGACGGCCTGCCCGCCGCGGCACGAGAAGCGTGGCACGCCGGCGAGCTCGGCCGCCTCGTGGGACCGCACGGCGGCGCTCCCGCGACGCCGGTGCTGCCGGACAGCGGCACCCAGTTCCGCCTGTTCGAGCAGGTCGTCGCGCTCGTCGGCCGGGCATCGGCGCGCCGGCCAGTGGCGCTCGTCGTCGACGACCTCCAGTGGGCCGACGCCGCCTCGCTGCGGATGTTCAGTCACCTGGCGGCTCGGCTACCGGGCGGCACCGTGGTCATCGGCGCGCTCCGCGATCGTGCGCCCATGCCCGGTTCGGAGCTGGCGCGGATGCTCGCCGCGGCGAGCCGGCTGCCCCGGCACCGTCGGATCCGGCTCGGACCGCTCGGCCCTGCCGAGGTGGCCGAGCTGGTCCGCCGCGAGACCGGCCAGGACCCCGGCCCCGGTGCGGCCCGCGGCATCCACGCCCGCACCGCCGGTAACCCCTTCTTCGTCCGTGAGCTGTCCCGGCTCCTCGCCGACGGCGGTGTGCTCACCGAGGACGCCGTGGCACGAGCCGGAGTGCCGGCGACCGTCCGGGACGTCGTTCGCGACCGGATGGCCGCGCTGGACGACGACGCCGGCGTCCTGTTGCACACCGCCGCGCTGATCGGCCGGGACGTCGAGCTCGCGCTGCTCGCGCGCGCCGCCGGTCTCGACGCGCAGACCTGTCTCGGGCGGATCGAACCGCTGGAAGCACTCGGCCTGCTCGAGCCCGCGCCCGGGGACCCGTACTCGGTCCGCTTCGCGCACGACCTCGTCCGCGAGTCGGTCGCCGGCGCGACCCCGCGTTGGCGGTTGGCCCGGCTGCACCTGCTGGTCGCGAACGCGCTGGAGCGCCCGGCGCCGGACGACGAGCCGGTGGCCGAACGCCTCGCCCACCACCTGTGGGCCGCCGGCCCGCTGGCTGACCCAGGCAGGACCGCGGCCGCGCTGGTGCGGGCGGGCCGCTGCGCGGCGACCAAGTCAGCGCTGGAGGACGCCGCGCGGCACCTGCGGCTGGCGGCGCGGGTGGCGCGGACGGCGGGACTGGCGGAGCTGGAGCTGTCCGCTCTGTCGCTGTTCACCGCGGTGGACGGGATGCGAGCCGGGTACGTCGGATCGGCGCTCGAGTTGCTGGAGCGGGCCGAGCACCTGGCGCGCGGCCTCGGGCTGGAACGGGAGGCCGCCGACTTCCTCTTCTCTCGCTGGGCCGCGTACTCCCAGGGCATCCAGCTCGAGCACGGCGGCCGGCTGGCGCGCCGGCTGCTCCTGCGGGGTGAGGCGTCCGCCGACCCGATCGTGCGCGCGTACGGCCGGCACGCCTGGGGCATCCACCAGTGGGATGTCGGCAACGTCGGCGAGGCGTTCAGGTGCCTGAACCAGCCCGACTCGACCGGGCTCGACGACCTGGTCCGGCGCGAGGAGGCTCCGCTGCGGCATGACCTGCAGCTGCTCTCGCCGGTGATGCTCGCGTTGATGACCGGCCTGCACGGTGACGTCGACGGTGCGCGGGCACTGTTCGACCTGCTGGAGGCCGCCGCGGGCGACGACTCCTACATGGTCACGGTCTGGGCCGCCTTCGCCGTCACGGTGGCGGCGCTGGCCGGCGACCCGGCGTGGGCACTGCGCGCGGCGGAGCGGGGGATCGCCCTGGATCCCGAGTTCTCCTTCGTCTTCCTCGGCAGCTACCAGCGGCTGGCCCGGTGCTGGGCACGCGCGGTGACCGGCGAGGACGCGACCGGCGCCGCCCAGGAGGCGCAGAAGCTCATCGACGCCGCGCTGGCCGACCCCCCGCGCTCGGGCCTCGCCACCTGGTACGGGCTGCTCGGCGAGATGTGGCTGGTGGCCGGGAAGCTGGACGAGGCCGCCGAGGCGCTCGACCGGGCGGACTCGTTCCTGGACATGTACGGCCAGCGCTACGCCGAGGGCTTTCTGCTCCTGTTGCGGGCGCGGCTGATGGGAGCCCGCGGCGAGCCGGTCGCCGCCGCCCGGGCCGCCGCCGAGCGGGCGCGGGCGCTGTCCGTCGAGCGCGAGGCCCATCTCTTCGCCCGCCGCGCCGAGGAGCTGCTCGCCGGAGAGCTGCTGGCCGGACGGGCCGAGGCGTGACGCCTCGGTCTGGCCCAGCCCCCGGTGACGCCGGCAGGAAGAATGACGTGGATCGGGGCGTGGAACGGGGCCTGGGACTCGATTCAGTGCCTGGCATTCAGTTTGGCCGGTGCGCGAACGGCCCAGATGTGGAACCCCAGCCCGACGCCCCACGCCAGTATCGAATACAGAGGCCAGAAGAAGTGGTCCGGGGTGAGTAGCGCCCACAGGATGACCTGAGCCACATTGGCCAGGACATACCAGAGAATGTGGCTCCACAGGCCCCACTTAAGGGCGGCTTCACTTTTATTCGCATTCATGCCGGCAGGCTAGATCAACGCACTTGATGAGCAGTGAACCGTTCGTGGACCCGCCGCCCGCGTCGCGTCCGGCGTCGTTCAGCGCTCGTAAACTACCTCGCTCTACGCTGACCCGGTCTTCACTGACAACGACGGACACCGAAGGGCTTACAGGATGTTCGAGCGGTTGGGTCGCACGATGTTCCGCCGGCGGTGGTGGGTGGTCGGCCTGTCCGTGGCCTTCTTCGCGTTCGCCGGCATCTGGGGTACGCAGGTCTTCGGCGCGCTGACCACCGAGGGGTTCGAGGACCCGGCCAGCGAGAGTTCCCGCGCCCTCGACCGTGCCGAGGCGACGCTGGGCCGGACCGGCAACGACGTGGTGGTGCTCTATACCAGCCGCGCCATGACGGTCGACGACCCACGGTTCGAGCGGGCGGTCACCGAGACGCTGGGGACGCTCCCGCGCGACGTGGTGACCAGGACCCTCACCTACTGGGGCACGAACAGCCCCGGCCTGGTCAGCCACGACCGGCACGCCACCTTCGCGGTGCTGACCATGGCCGGCGACGATGAGACGGAGCGCGGCGACGCACTGGCCCAGATCGAGGACGAGCTCGGCGCGCCCGGCCTGCGGACCCAGGTTGGCGGCGTCACGGCGGTCAGCTACGACATCCGCGAGCGGGTGGCGGCAGACATCGCCCGCGCCGAGACGATCTCCATTCCGGTGCTGCTCGTGTTGTTGGTGCTTCTCTTCGGCGGGGTGGCCGCGGCGAGCCTGCCGCTCGCGATCGGCGGTCTGGCGATCCTCGGGGCGTTCACTGCGTTGCATGGGCTGAGCTACCTGACCGACGTCTCGGTCTTCTCGATAAATCTGGTGACGATCCTCGGGCTGGGCCTGGCGATCGACTACGGCCTGTTCATGGTCGGGCGGTTCCGCGAGGAGATCACCCGCGGGCTCGGCGTCGAGGACGCCGTCGCCCGCACGATGGCCACCGCCGGGCACACCGTCGCGGTCTCCGGCGTCACCGTCGCGGTCTCGCTGGCCGGACTGCTGATCTTCCCGATGACCTTCCTGCGCTCGATGGGCTTCGGCGGCCTGTCCGCGGTCGTCGTGGCGATGCTGGCGGCGCTGACCCTGCTGCCCGCCCTGCTCGGCATCCTCGGCCCACGGGTGGAGGCACTGTCCATACGGCGTCTGTTCCGACGCCCACCGAAGGCTCCCGCGCAGGCCGAGGTCACCCACGGGTTCTGGTACGGGCTCGCGCACAGCATCATGCGCCGCCCGGTCGTCTACGCGGTCGGCGTACTCGCGGTCCTGCTGCTGGCCGCTTCGCCGTTCCTGCGCGTCGAGTTCGGTGGCATCGACCCGAGGGTGCTCCCGGCGGGCACCGAGAGCCGCGTGGTCTCCGAGACCGTCGACCGCGACTTCGTCCAGAACAGCCAGGTGCCGATCGAGGCGATCGTGACCTCACCGGACCCGGCCGGCCTGGAGCGGTACGTCGCCGCGGTCCGGGGGGTCGACGGGGTGGGCACGGCCGAGGTCACCGGCCAGTCCGGCGACGTCTCCCGGGTCACCATCAACTACCAGGGCGACCCCATCTCGGCGGAGGCGCGGGATCTCGTCAGCCGGATCCGCGCCGTACCGGCACCGCCCGGTGGCGAGGTGCTGGTGGGTGGCATGACCGCGCGACTGGCTGACCAGCTCGACCGGGTGGGCGATCTGCTGCCCTGGATGGCGCTGATCATCGCCGGCGCGACGTTCGTCCTGCTGTTCCTCGCGTTCGGCTCGATCGTGCTGCCGATCAAGGCGATCGTGATGAACATCCTGTCGCTCGGCGCCTCGTTCGGAGCACTGGTCCTGATCTTCCAGGACGGCCACCTGTCCGGCCCGCTGAACTTCACCTCCACGGGGACGCTGGAGGCGACCCAGCCGATCCTGGTCCTCGCGGTCGTGTTCGGGCTGTCGATGGACTACGAGGTCTTCCTGATGTCCCGGATCCGCGAGGAGTACGACCGGACCGGCGACAACACCATGGCGGTCGCGGTCGGGCTGCAGCGCAGCGGCCGGATCATCACGAGCGCCGCGCTGCTCATCCTGGTCGTGATCGGCCTGTTCTCCATCTCCGGGATCACGTTCATCAAGCTGATCGGAGTCGCGCTGATCATCGCGATCCTGGTGGACGCGACGATCGTCCGGGCGCTGCTGGTCCCGGCCACGATGCGCCTGCTCGGGAACGCGAACTGGTGGGCGCCGGCACCGCTGCGGCGCTTTTACGTCCGCCACGGCCTCCACGAGGGCGACGACCCGCCACCCGCGGCCGACCGCGGCCCCCAACCAGCCCACACACCCGCCAGCTGATCCAGGCAAACGCGTGAGCCGTTCATGATCTGGTGGAATCCTCGGAGCCAGAACTCCCAAGGTCCCACCAGATCATGAGGCGCGGCAGGGACGGCATCAACCCGGTCGCATGCCTTGAGCGCCGGGGCCCCGCGGAACCCCCAGGACGCGATCGCCGCCGGCTCAGCCAGCGAGGCGGTCGCTCCTGCTCCGGTAGCCGCGGACCGCGAGCACCCCGCATCCGACGATCAGGACGACGGACCAGGCCACCGCCTCGAGCACCGGGCGGGTGGTGGCGCCGCCGTGCGCGAGTGCCCGCATCGCCTCGATCACCACGGAGAACGGATTCACCCGGGCGATCGGCTGCACCCAGCCCGGCAGCTCCGCCCTCGGCACCAGGCCGGTGGACAGGAACGAGCAGACGAGCAGGAGCGGATTGAGCACGGCAACGACCGTCTCGGCGTCCCGGGAACGCATCGCCACCAGCAGCCCGAGGAAACCGAGCCCGAGCCCGAACAGCAGCGGCAGCAGCAGGAAGCCGATCGCCGCCCACGGCCCTGCCGTGAACCGGAAGCCGAGCGGCACGCCCACGGCGACGACCACGGCGATCGTGATGGCGCTTCGCGCGGTGTCCGCGAGGACGCGCCCGGCCAGCGGCGCGAACGCCGAGACGGGCATCGTGCGAATCCGGGCGTCGAAGCCGTCGCGCAGGTCGGAGGCGGTGGCGGCGGCGGTGAACGGCGAGGCGAACGCGATGCCCATGAGGACGAACAGCGGCAGGCTGATGTCCACGTAGTCGTCGTACCCGGCGCCCGGGTAGACGACCTTGGCGAAGCTCACCGTCATCAGCAGCAGCAGGATCAGCGGGAAGAACGCCGCCAGCACGAAGGTCACCGGGTCGCGCAGCGTCAGCCGCAGCGCGCGTCCGGCCATGGCCAGGGTGTCCCCCACCGGGGCGGGGCGAAGAAGCGCGACCTCGCTCATGCGGCGGCCCTCCCCAGTGCCCGGCTCGCGCCCAGCACGCCGACGACCGCCAGCCCGAGCAGCCAGGCTCCCGCGATGAGCAGCGGCCGCGCGAGCGCCGCGTCCTGCGCCACCAGCGCCCGCAGCGCGTCGGCGACACGGCTCACCGGCTGCTGCTCGACGACCGGACGCAGCCAGGACGGGAACGCGGCTGCCGGCGTGAACGCGTTGGACAGCAGCATGAACGGGAAGTAGATCAGGTTCGTCGTGGTCGTCACCGCCTCCAGCCGCCGGATCGCGAGCCCCAGCGCGATGTGGCAGGTGACCAGCGCGGCGGCGAACGCCAGCATGACGACCGGGAAGCCGAGCGCCTTCCACGGCCCGCCGTGGAAGCGGAAGCCGAGCGCGGCTCCGATCGCGAGCAGGACGCCGAGCGAGAGGAGCGAGCGGGTGAGCTCGGCCGCGAGCAGCCCGAGCGCGGGCGCCGGCCGGCTGACGGACATGGTCCGCAGCCGGCGCAGCGTGCCGCCCAGCGCGTCCTCGGCGGCGAGGATGGCGCTCGACATCCCGGTGAAGAACACCGCCTGGATGACGACGGCGGGCAGCAGGTAGTCGATGTAGTCGATGCCGCCGCGCCGCATCACCCGGCTGAAGACCGTGAAGAACAGCAGCGCGAACACGAGCGGCAGCACGATGGCGCTGATGATCGACGCGGGGCGGCGGCTCATCAGGCGCAGGTGCCGCTCGGCGAGCACCGCGACGTCGGCGGTCAGCGACGGCCGGGGAGCCCCGCCCGCGGCGCCCCGCGGCGGCGGCCCCGGCAGGGCCAAGGCCCCGGCGGCGGTCGGGGTGGCCGTGGTCATGAGGCCACCTCGGCGGCGGGCCGCGCCGGCCGCTCGGCCTCATCGTCGGTACCAGCGGCGTCGGCGGGGCCGTCAGGGGTGACCGGATGCCCGGTCAGCGCCAGGAACACGTCGTCCAGGGTCGGGCGGCGCAGGCCGATGTCGTCGATCCGGGCGATGGGCAGGCCGCTGTGGCGGGCCTCGTCCAGCTCGCGCACCACGGCGACCAGCGTCTCGGGCCCGCTCGCGGGCAGGCTCACCCCGTCGGGCAGCACGGTGACCGGGCCGAGGGACGCGAGCGTCTGGGAGACCAGCTGACGGTCGGCCGCGTCGGCGACGGCGATGTGGCACACCGCGCCGCCGACGCGCCGCTTGAGCTCCTCGGCAGTGCCCTCGGCGACCACGTGGCCGCGGTCGATGATGGTGACCCGGTCGGCGAGCTCGTCCGCCTCCTCCAGGTACTGGGTGGTGAGCAGGATGGTGATGCCACTCGCGCGCAGCTCGCGGACGGCCTCCCAGAGGGCCAGCCGGCTGCGCGGGTCGAGCCCGGTCGTCGGCTCGTCGAGGAACAGCACGGCCGGCTCACGGGTGATCGACGCGGCCAGGTCGAGACGGCGCCGAGTGCCGCCGGACAGCGTTCCCGTACGCTGGCCGGCCGCCTCGGTCAGCGTGAACCGCTCCAGCAGCTCGTCGGCGCGCCGCCGCGCCTCGGCCCGGCCAAGCTTCATCAGCCGGCCGAACAGCACGAGGTTCTCGCGTGCGGTCAGCCCGCTGTCGAGAGCCGCGAACTGGCCGGTCACGCCGATCGCCGCCCGCACGAGTGCCGGCTGCTCGACCACGTCGTAGCCGGCGACCGTGGCGCGCCCCGCGTCCGGGCTCAGCAGGGTGGTCAGCACGTTGATGGCCGTGGTCTTGCCAGCCCCGTTGGGTCCGAGCAGCCCGAGAATCGTGCCGGCCTCGACCCGCAGCGACAGTCCGTCGAGCGCCCGGATGCCGCCGAAGGTCTTCACGAGCGCGTCGGCCTCGACGGCCGCGGTCACGGTTCGGCCCCCTGACGCAGGGTCGGGTGGCAGCTCGCCATCTGTCGTCCTTCCTGGTGCGGGTGCTGGTGCTGGCTCATGCGGGTGCTGGTCATCCGACCGGCGCCGGCGGTGCGGGGGTGGCGGCCGGTCGGCGCCGTCTCCATTGCTCCGTGCGGCATTGCTCCGTGCGGCGCGCTGTGGTGAGATGCCGGAACTATAGAAGGTAAGGCTAACTTAAGACGCCAACTTAGGGCGTCGAGGGTGCGTCTTCCACACCTGGCCGAGGCGGACGGAACACGAGGAGCGGGATGTCGATCCACCAGGAAGGTCCGGGCACCAGGCCGACGGGGACGCGTTGCCCCCGGCCGGGGATGAGCCGACCGCGGTGGCTGGTGTGACTGAGCGCGTGACCGGCGGCGACCGGGTCGCCCTGCGCGACCGGGCGCCCCTCGGCGAGGGCGTCCACCCTCCCGACGCGCTGGACGCGCTGCTGACGCGGGCGCAGGCCGCGGGCGACTCCGCGGATCACTGGGACCAGGCGCGCGTGGACCAGGTCGTGCGCGCCGTGGGTCGAGCCTGCTACGACGACGAGCTGGTCCGGGCGCTTTGCGCGCAGGTGGTCGCCGCGACCCGGATGGGCACCGTCCGGGACCTGGTGGAGCTGCACCGGCTGCGCGTGCTGGGGACGATGCGCGACCTGCACGGGCAGCGGACGGTCGGCGTGATCGCGCGGGACGACGAGCGGCGCACCACGACGTGGGCCAAGCCGCTGGGGGTGGTCGCCCTGGTCACGCCGGCGACCGCGCCGTGCACGGCGCTCGCGACCAGCGCTCTTTCCCTGCTGAAGACCCGCAACAGCGTCGTCGTGAGCCCGCACCCCGCGACCGCCGAGCCGCTGGCCCGCCTGGTCGAGGCGATCAGGAGCGCGCTGCGCGAGGTCGACGCCAACGAGGACCTGGTGCAGCTGGTCGCTGGCGCCGACCGGGACAGCAGCCGGGAGCTCATGCGCGCCGCCGACTTCGTCGTGGCGACCGGCGGTGCCGGGACGGTCGCCCGCGGGTACGCCAGCGGCACGCCCGCCGTCTCCTCCGGGCCCGGCAACGCGACCGTCGTCGTCGACGAGTACGCCGACCTGGACACCGCCGCCGACCTGACCAACAAGGGTGCCTGCTTCAACAACGGGACGTCCTGCTCGTCCGAGAGCAACGTGCTGGTCGACGGGCGGGTGCTGGACGCGTTCCGGGAGCGGCTGCGAGCCGGCGGAGCACTGCTGCTGTCGGACGAGGACTCACTGCGGCTGGAACGCCGGCTGTGGCCGGGCGGCCGGCTGGAGCGTCTCCTGGTCGGCAGGAGTGCGGCCGAGATCGCGTGGGCGTGCGGCATTCCCGTCCCCGCTGGCCGGCCCGTCACGACGCTCGTCGCCACCGCGGCGACGGCGCAGCCCGGCCGGGCGCTGTTCACCGAGAAGCTGGCGCCCGTGCTGACGCTCGCGCCCTACCGCACGTTCGACGGCGCCGTCCGCGACGTCCAGGACATCCTGGCGCGCAGCGGGCGCGGCCACAGCTGCGCGCTGCACACCGGCGACGGCCCGGTGGCCGAGGCCAGGGTCGACCGGCTGGCCAGCGCCACCAAGGTCTGCCGGGTGCTCGTCAACCAGTCGACGATGGGCAACGCCGGCGGCTTCGGCAACGGCATGGAGTTCACCTCGGTCGTGTCGACCGGCACGTGGGGCGGCGGCAGCGTCTCGGAGAACGTGAGCTGGCGGCACCTGTTCAACCGGACGACGGTGTCCCACCCCCGGCCGTCCCAGGTGCCAAGCGCCGCCGAGCTGTTCGACGATCCCAGCCCGGCGACCAACCCTGTCTGACCCGCGGGCAATCGGCGTTGCTCGGCCCGCTGTTTGCCTACAGCACGAACCGCACCTTCTCCCGCTTGATCATCTGGAATGAGTTCATCCAGCGGACGCCCACGGCGTTACAGGCGTCTGGAATCTTGATCCTCTTTTTGGAAACCGGCTCCGGTTGCTCGTTTGTGACGACGGAGTAGCCCAGGGTGAGTGCCCGGGGAACCCGCACGGTGGTGCGCTCTCGCCGGACGGCTCCACCGAGTGCGAATCGCGGCAGATGAGCCTTCTATAGGCACGCTCACATGACACAGATCCCACGAGGACAACGGACGTGTGTCGGATGGGCGTGCCTATGGGGTCATTCGTCCACCACGGTCCGCCAGAGGCTGGTGGCAGGCAGGCCGTACGGCCTGGTGGAGCACGAGTCGGCGCGGGTGCGATGCCGCTTCGGCGTGCCCCACGCATAGGTGACCGGCGTCATGCGGATCTTCTGGCCCGGACCTGAGTAATTTCGGTTCCTCGCTCTGACTCCGAGGATCCCACCAGATCATGAAAAGTGGACTCGGAGGCCTCGGTGCGTCCGGTGACCGCGCTCGCCGGCGTCGCGGCTCAATCTCTTACAGCTTGTCAAGATTATGGTCGGGCAGGTACGTTCGCGCTGATGGCTGACACGCTTGATGGCTCGCCGCCGACCCGTCGCCGCAGGTCCGATGCCCGGCGCAGCGTCGAGGCCATCCTCAACGCGGCCCGGACCGTGCTCGGCGAGCGGCCCGACGCCAGCATGGAGGACATCGCTACCGCGGCCGGCGTGACCCGTCAGACCGTCTACGCCCACTTCCCCTCGCGCGACGCTCTGATCGCCGCCCTCGTCGAGGCGGCGAGAGTGCAGGGCCTCGCCGCCCTCGACGCCGCCCGCCTCGACAGCGCCCCGCCCGCCGAGGCGCTGGGCCGGTTCCTCGAGATCGGCTGGCAGCTCCTGCGCGACTACCCGCTGCTGTTCGACCCCGCGCTGAACAGGAGCGGACGTCTCGACGGCGGCGACCCGCACCTCGCTGTCGCCTCCTGGCTTGAACGACTCATCCGTCGAGGCCAGCGCACCGGCGACTTCGACCGCACCCTCGCCGCCAGCTGGCTGGCCGCCGCCATTCTCGACCTCGGCCACACCGCCGCCGAGCAGGTCGCGGCCGGGCGCCTCGCGGCCGGCGAGGCGCCGGCCGTGCTCCTCGCGAGCTCGTTGCGGCTCTGCGGCGCCGTCGACGCACACCGCTAGGCGGGATCGGCTCCAGCCGCGCCTTCCGAGGGTCCTCGGCCGCGTCGCCAACCGGCTCGCCCGGTGACGGTCGCCAGCCAGCCAGCCAGCCAGCCAGCCAGCCAGCCCGACCCGACGCCATGGCCGTTCGTCGGGTCGGCGCCGCATGGTCGAGCCTGTCCGCCATCGGTAGCCGCTAGGTCATCGGTAGCCGCTGGGTCCGCCATCGGCAGTCGAGTCGGTTTGTCATCGGTAGCGGAGGCGCCGGCCCGTCTTAACCTTGACAAGCTGTATGAGTTCGCATAACTCTTACGGTATGTCAAAGAACGTGAAGGATCGGAGATCGCCCGCGCCCGGTGAGGTCGACGAGTACGACACGTCCGCGATGCGCGTGCTCGACGACGGTCCTCGGCAGGCGGATCCGCTGCTGCTCATCCACGGGACCGCGGCCTCGGCCGCCTGGTGGGACCCGGTGCTTCCGGCGCTCGCGGAACGCCACCGTGTCATCCGGGTCGACCTCGCGGGCCACGGTGGATCGCCGCCGGCGCCGTCGTACGACGTGTCCAGGCAGGCAGGTCGGGTGGCCGCGGTGCTCGACGACCTCGGTGCGTCTCCCGTCGTCGCGATCGGGCATTCCAGCGGCGGCTACGTCGCCACCGCGCTCGCGGAGCTGCGGCCCGGTCTGGTGAGCGCGATCGCTCTGATCAACACCGGTCCGAGCCTCGCGGCCTTCCTGCCGCAGCCAGCGCTCCTGCGGGTCCTGTCGGCTCCGCCCCTCGGCCGGATCGCCTGGTCGCTGCGCTCGGACGCGATGATCCGCCGTGGGCTCGGCACCGCCTTCACTCGCGAGGTCGACATTCCGGCTGACCTCGTCGCCGCCGTGCGGGGCATGACCTACGGCGCGTTCAGGATGGCGCCGCTGCGGTTGTCCGCCTACCTCGCGGAGCGGGCGCTTCCCGCGCGCCTCGCCGACCTCGACGTCCCAGTCCTGGTGATCTTCGGCGCTGATGACCGCCGCTGGGACGGGTCGTCGGCCCATGCGTACGACGTCGTACCGAACGCGCGGGTGGAGATGCTCCCCGGCGTCGGGCACACGCCGATGTTCGAGGCGCCTGCGGCTACCAGCGCGCTGCTGCTGGATTTCGCGGCGACGCGGGTGTGACCCCCTGACGCGGCGGCGCCTTGGACGGCGCGCGGCGTCCAGTCCGCACCAGATGCAGTCCGCACCAGATGAAAGATCAACCGCAGGAAGGACGTCTCGGAATGCCTGATTCTCCGATCGATCTCTCCAGGCTCCCTGCTTCCCGCCGTTCCGGAATGCTCAGCTGGCCGCGGTACGGCGTCGACGCGCCGGCCTTCGTGGCGGCCCTCGGCGCCGCCGGGGCGGCCTGCTCCCTGGCCGCCGCCCGGCGACGGCCAGGCCGGGTCGCCATGGCCGCCGCTGGGGGAGTGCTGCTGGCCAGCACGGGCGTGTACCTGCACACCACGCTGCGCGGCAAGCTGCGCGTCTGGGAGCGGGAACTGGACCGGGCCGGCCTGAAGGGTGACGAGCGACTGCTGGATCTGGGCTGCGGCCGCGGCGCGGTGCTGATCGCGGCGGCCAGGCGGCTACCGGCGGGACGCGCCTACGGCGCGGACCTGTGGTCCGGGAAGGACCAGAGCGGCAACGGTCCCGAGGCCACCCTCGCCAACGCCGCCGCGGCCGGGGTCGCCGACCGGGTGGAGGTGCACACGGCCGACATGACCGCCCTGCCGTTCGCCGACTGCTCGTTCGACGTCGTGACGAGCGCGCTGGCGATCCACAACATCCCGTCGTACGAGGGGAGATACCGCGCGGTCGACGAGGCCATGCGGGTGCTGCGCCCGGGCGGGCAGCTGCTCGTCGCCGACCTCTGGCCCATGGCCAGGAAGTACGCCGCGCACATCGGCCAGGGCACGCTGCGCCCACTCGGGCCCGAGTACTGGTACGGCGGCCCATGGTGCGGCATCACGTTCTTGCGTGTTGTCAAAGCGCGTTAGTGCGACAGCTTTTCCGTCGGACGACAGCTTTTCCGCCAGACGACAGGCGGCCAGCCGAGCGCGTCCACCATTCGGATGGCCGACGGCAACCCGTCGAGGAGATGGCTAACCCAGAGCCACGGCGGCTGGCCCAGAGCTACGGCGTGACCGCGCCGGCCGGCTCGGAGCTGGCGTCCGCGTGGTAGCGGCCGATGGGGACGACCATCGGGGTGCCGGAGACGGGGTCGGGGACGACTCGGGCGCGGATTCCGAAGACGGTGGTGACGAGTTCCTCGGTGACGATCTCGGAGGCGTCGCCGGCCGCGACGACGGCGCCGGAGCGCATGGCGATCAGGTGGTCGGCGTAGCGGCAGGCCAGGTTGAGGTCGTGCAGCACGATGACGATCGTCTTCCCCTCCTGCCGGTTGAGGTCCGTGAGCAGGTCGAGGACGTCGACCTGGTGGCTGACGTCGAGGAAGGTGGTCGGCTCGTCGAGCAGCAGCAGGTCGGTGCCCTGGGCCAGGGTCATCGCGATCCAGACCCGCTGGCGCTGCCCGCCGGACAGCTCGTCGACGGACCGGGACGCGAGCTCGACGGTGTCCGTGACCACCAGCGCCCGCGCGACGGCCGCGTCGTCGCCAGGGCTGAGCTGGCGGAACCAGCCCTGGTGCGGGTAGCGGCCGCGCGCGACGAGGTCGACGACCCTGATGCCGTCCGGCGCCGCTGGCGACTGCGGCAGGATGCCGAGCTTCGCGGCGACGGCCTTGGTCGGCAGCGAGTGGATGTCCTTGCCGTCCAGGTACACCGCGCCGGACGCGGGCGCGAGCAGCCGGGCGAGGCCACGCAGCAGCGTCGACTTCCCGCACGCGTTCGCGCCGACGATCACGGTGATCCGGCCGGTCGGGATGTCGACCGACAGGTCCTTGACGATCTCGCGTGGGCCGTAGCGGAGCGTCACCGCCTGGCCGGACAGTCGGGGCTGCGCCACCGTGGTCGTGCTTGCCCCGGTCGTCATCGTCCACTCCTTGGTGTTGTCCAGGTCGTCGTCCACCGGTCGCGCGCGGTCAGCCGCCGCGGCCCGTGCGGTTCGTGGCGGCGAGCAACCACAGCAGGTAGGGCGCGCCGATGATCGCCGTCACCACACCCACCGGGAAGTCGATGGAGGGGATGGCGTGCTGGCCGACGAGGTCCGACGTCGTCATCATCAGGGCGCCCACGAGCGCCGCCGGGATGACCGCGGCCTCGCCGTCGAGGACGAGGCGCCGCGCGATCGGCCCGGAGGTGAAGGCGACGAACGCGACCGGGCCGACCGCCGCGGTGGCCACCGCCGTCAGCGCGACGCCGAGCAGCAGCAGCGCGAGACGGGACCGCTCGACGGTCACGCCGAGAGCCCGGGCGACGTCGTCCCCGGCGCGCAGCACCGCGAGCCGCCGCCCGGCGAGCAGCACCAGCGGGACCAGCACGGCCATGGCCAGGCCGAGCGGCCGGACCGTGTCCCACGACTTGGTATTGAGGCTGCCGGTCAGCCAGCCGAGCGCCTGCCGTGCCTCGTACACCTTGGAGATCGTCATGACGTACGAGATGACGCTGCTGAGCATCGCGCCCACCGCGATGCCGATCAGCACCAGGCGGTAGCCGGTCACGCCCCGGCGCCAGGCCAGCAGGTACATGAGGGTGGCGGTGGCGAGAGCACCGACGAAGGCGATGACCGACACCGAGTAGCCACCGAGCCCGAACCCGACGATCGCGATGACGGCCGCCGCGCTGGCACCGTCGGTGATCCCGATGACGTCGGGGCTGGCCAGCGGGTTGCGCAGCAGCGCCTGGAAGATGGCGCCCGACATCCCGAAGGCGGCGCCGGCCAGCACACCCGTGAGCGCCCGGGGGAGCCGGAGGCTCGTCACGATGTAGCCGTCGCTGCCCTCGTCGGCCCCGAACAGGGTCCGCACGACCGTGAGCACCGGGATCTTGACCTCGCCCAGTGAGAGCGAGACGCACAGCACGCAGAAGCAGAGCGCGCCGAGCGTGAGCAGCACGGCCGCCTGGCGGGCGTCGCGCACCCGCCGCGCCCGGACGATGGCTGCCCTGGCCACCGCGTCCAGCTCCGCCGCGGACCTCGCCCGAGCCACCGCGGCCGTGTCCCCAGGTGCGGGGGCCGGCCCGGCCCGAACGGCGGAGGCGGAGGCGGAGGTGGGGGCGGGTGCGGAGGCGGATATGGACGACGTGGACATTGACGCGGGCTCCGGGGCGGCCTGGGAGGTCTGTGTCACAGCTCGGCCATCCGCTGGCGGCGGACGAGCGCGATGAGGAACGGGCCGCCGAGGAACGCCAGCACGACGCCCACCTGAAGCTCGCCGGGCCGGGCGATCACCCGCCCGAGCACGTCGGAGGCGAGCAGCAGGATCGGGGCGATCAGCGCCGCGTACGGAAGGATCCAGCGGTGGTCCGGCCCGGTGAAGGGCCGGGCGAGGTGCGGAGCGAGCAGGCCGATGAACCAGATCGGCCCGGCGATGGAGGTCGCCGTGGCGCACAGCACGACGGCCAGGCCGGCGACGCCCGCGCGTGCCAGCCCCACCCGCTGCCCGAGACCGCGCGCGACCTCGTCGCCAAGCGCCAGCGCGTTGAGCAGCCGTCCGGAGCACAGCGCGGGCAGCGCCGCGACGATGACGAACGGGGCCAGTTCGGCGACCAGCTCCGAGCGCCGGCCGACGAGCGAGCCGACGCTCCAGAACCGGAACTGGTCGAACGTCGCGGTGTCGGTCAGCAGCACGGCCGTCGTCGCCGAGAGCATGGCGGCCTGCACGGCCGCGCCGGCGAGCGCGAGCTTGACCGGCGTCGCGCCCCCGCCGCCGACCGCGCCGATCGCGTAGACCAGCGCGGCGACGGCGAGGGCACCGGCGAACGCGAACCACACGTAGCCGAGAGCCGAGGTGATCCCGCCGAGGCTGATCGCGCACACGACCGCGAACGCCGCGCCGCCGTTGACCCCAAGCAGCCCCGGGTCCGCCAGTGGGTTGCGGGTGACCGCCTGCATGATCGTTCCGGACAGTCCCAGGGCCACGCCGACCAGCAGGCCGGCGCACAGCCGGGGGATCCGGTTGATGACCACCTGGTGGTCGCTGTTGCCTGGTTGCTGGTGGCGCAGCGCGTCGAGGATGACCCCGAGGCCGACCTGCCGCGCGCCCACCGCGATCGCGAGCAGCGACACGGCCAGCAGCAGGACGGCGAGCGCGACGAGCCCGAGCACCAGTCGTCCCCGGTGCCGTGACGCCGCCGGTGCCCCCCCGGCCGCCCCGGCCGCCCCGGTCGTCCCTGCCGCCTCGGCCGTGAGGGCCGGTGCGGACGGGGTGGACGGGGTGGACGGGGCGGGTGATCGGTCAGCCCCGACCGGCGTCACCGGCGGCGGCGGGGCCGCGGCGGTGACGCCGGCCGACGTGGCGGGAGTCGCCGACGGCGGCACGGTCGGGGTCATCGATCAGGCTCCGGCCTTGCCCGCGGCCTTGTCGAGGGCTGGCCGCAGCTTCTCCAGCGAGTACTGGATCGACAGCGGCGACGGCGTGTTCAGGCCGACGATCGTCGCGTAGTCGAGGACGGCCACCGTTCCCGGAAGCTGGTCGAAGCCCGGGATGTCCTTGAGGTCGCTCTCGTCGCCACCGTTGACGAGGAAGGCGAGCAGGTCGGCGCGCAGTAGGTCGGCGCGCTCGGTGCTCACGTTGACCCTTGTCTCACCTGTCTTCTTGGCCTCGTCGAGGACCGGCTGGAAGAGCGTCATGCCGAAGTCCTCGAAGAACAGGCTGGAGCCGTCCTTCGGGTCGCCGACGATGTACATCGAGTCGCCGACGATGTACTGCGCCAGGGCGAACGTCTTGCCCTTCAGCTCCGGCAGCTCCTTGGCCGCCGCCGTCACCGGCGCCTCCGCGTCGGAGATCACCTTCTCGGCCTTGGTGGGGTCGTTCAGGAGCTTGCCCGCGGTGCGGGCGAGGTCCTGCCAGGCCGGCACCGCGTCGCCTGGCGGGCCGGCGATGGTCGGCACGCTGGCGGACAGCAGCTTGTAGGTCTCCTCGTCCTGGATCGCGTAGGCCGCGACGATGAGGTCCGGCTTCAGCGCGAGGATCTTCTCGACCGGCAGGCCGTCGGTCGCCGAGAGCTTCACGGAGTCCGCGGGCAGCTTCTCCCACGGGACGCCGGCAGCCGGCATTCCCGGGTCGACCGTGTAGGCGATCGGCGTGACGCCCATGGCGAGCATCACGTCGGTCCACTGCAGGTCGAGGGTGACGACCCGCTTCGGAATGGTCTTGATCGTGGTGCTGCCGTAGACGTGCTGGACAGTGACCGGGGTGGGCAGGGTCTGCGAGTCGGCCGTGGCGGCGGGCGCCGCGTCGCTGTCGTCGTCGGAGCCGCAGGCGGCGGCGGTGCCGGCGAGGAGCACCGCCGCCACCAGCGCCAGGAACATTCGCCACATTCGGCTGGATCTGAGCATGAAGTTAGCCTTACCTTAGTTACAAGTCCATCGTCATCCAGCCGGCGGCGTGGCGTCCGTCACACGTCCGACTGGACGCCTCGCCATGCCCGCCCGTCAGAGGCTCGCCCACGCAGCGCACAGCGCGCATCGCTCCAGGTCATAGCATGACATGTTTAGCTTTGGCTTACCTAACCTGATAGACACCTGAGGTGCCCGGCTGCCCGGCGCGAACCCGACGGCGCGGGGCCGGCCCTCGCGCGCGGCGCGGCGCGTCCCGCGCAGCCCTCGGACCTGCCAGGACTCGACGGAGGGAGCTGCCCGTGAACGTCGTCGTGCCACCGCCCACCGACGGTGGTGCGCAGCCCGCCGCGGGTGGCGCACCACCGTCGGGCGCGGCGGACCTGACGAGCGACGACCGTCCGACGAGCGACGACCATCCGACGGGTGGGGACCATCCGACGGGTGGGGACCTGCTGCACGCGGCGGTGCGCGGCCAGCGGCGCCGGCTGGTCGGCGGCGTCGTGGGGGCGATCTGTCACCAGGGCGGTGAGGCCCTCGTCCCCGTCCTGATCGGTGTGATCATCGATCGGGCGGTCGCGCACGGCGCGACGAGTGACCTGCTGCTCTGGCTCGCGGTGCTCGCCGCGGACTTCGTCCTGCTGTCCATGGGCTTCCGGTTCGGCTTCCGGGTGACGGTCAACGCCTCCGAGTGGGCTGGACACGACCTGCGCCTGCGGGTGGCGGCCCGGGTCGTCGACGACCGTGGCGGGGCCGAGGCCGGCCGCCTCGCCGGCGAGCTCACGAACCTGGCAACCAGCGACGTCCGGCGTGCCAGCGCCGTCAACCTGGTCATGCCGGGCGGCACCGCCGGGCTTGCCGGCCTGGTGGTCGCCGCCGTCGCGCTGCTGAACGTGTCGGTCGTGCTCGGCCTGCTGGTGCTGCTCGGCACACCCCCGCTGCTGTGGATCTCGCACCTGCTGGGCCGGCCGCTGGAGAGGCGCAGCGCGGTCGAGCAGGAACGCGCCGCGCGCGCGTCGGGCGTGGCCACCGACCTCGCCACCGGCCTGCGGGTGCTCAAGGGCATCGGCGCCGAGGACGCCGCTGTGGCCCGCTACCGGCGCACGAGCCGGGACTCGCTGGCCGCGACGCTGCGGGCAGCCCGGGCCCAGGCAGGGTTCGAGGGTGCGGTGCTCGCGCTCAACGGGATCTTCCTGGCGGTGGTGGCACTGGTCGCCGGGCGGCTGGCCACGCACGGCGAGATCAGCATCGGCGGTCTCGTCACCGCGGTGGGGCTCGCCCAGTACTTGCTCAGCCCGCTGAGCATGCTGACCACCGTCCTTGGCCAGTTCGCCCAGGCCAGGGCGTCGGCCACCCGGATCGCCACGGTCCTCTGCGCGCGGCCGGCGGTGGCCGGCGGACAGGCGGGCCCGCCGGCGCATCCGGCGCATCCGGCGCGCGGCCGCCTGCGGATCGACGGCCTGGCCTGCGCCGGCGAGCTGCGCGCCGTCGACCTCGACGTCGTCCCGGGAGAGCTGCTGGGCCTGGTCGTCACCGACCCGGACGCGGCGGGCGCCCTGCTGCGCTGCCTGGCGCGCGAGCGTGACCCGGACGCCGGCGTCGTCGAGCTCGACGGCGTCTCGCTCGCGGACCTCCCGCCCGGCGAGGCCCGCCGGCTGCTCCTCGTCGCCGCCCACGACGCGGACCTGTTCGCGGGCACCCTCGCCGAGAACGTCGCCTCGGGCTTCGCCGCGAGCGGCGCGGCCGGACCCGTCACGAGCGGACCCGTCACGAGCGGACCCGTCACGAGCGGAGGCGCCACGATCGGAGCCGGCGCGGCCGAGGCGCCACCGCGCGTCGCCGACCTGTCGTCGGTGCTGGCGGCGGCCGGGGCCGACGAGGTCGCGCGGGCGCTTCCCGACGGCGTCGACACGGAGATCTCCGAGTTCGGCCGGTCGCTGTCGGGCGGCCAGCGCCAGCGGGTCGCGCTCGCCCGCGCGCTCGCCGCCGACCCGCCCGTCCTGGTGCTGCACGAGCCGACGACCGCCGTCGACACCGTCACGGAGGCCCGGATCGCCACCGGCCTGCGCGAGCTGCGGCGCGGGCGCACGACGGTGCTGGTCGCGACGAGCCCGGCGCTGCTGGCGGTGACCGATCGGGTGGTGGTGCTCGACGGCGGCGGTGTGCGGGCCGACGGCACGCACCGCGACCTGCTCGACCGCGACGCCGGCTACCGCGCGGCGGTGCTCGCGTGACCGCCGCTGCCACCGGGTCGACGGCCGACACCGGGTCGACGGCCGACACGGCGCCAGGCCCGGTGCTGCTGCCGACAGCGAGTGGCGCGCGCACCCGGGCCGCCCTCGGCGAACTGCTGCGCACGCGGCGGGCGCTGGCCGTCGTCGCGCTGGCAGCGGTCGCGGCCGCGACGGGCGTCGGACTGCTGACCGCGCCGATCCTCGGGCACCTCGTCGACCTCGCCGTCGACGGCCAAGGGCCCCCCTCGATGACGACGCCGTTCCTGCTCCTGGTCGCGGTCGCGATCGTCGCCGGCGGGTTGACCGTCCTCGGCGAGTCCCTGGTCGCGCGCCTCGGCGAGGACATGCTCGCCGAGCTGCGCGAACGACTGGTGGCCCGGGCGCTGCGCCTGCCGCTGGAGCGGGTCGAGGCGGCGGGGACGGGCGACCTCACCGCGCGGGTAACCAACGACGTCGGGATGATCGCCGACGTCGTCCGGTCGGCGCTGCCGCAGTTCGCCCGCGCCGGCCTGACGATCGGGCTCACCCTGGTCGGCTTCGCGGTGCTCGACTGGCGTTTCCTGCTGGCCGCGCTGCTGGCCACCCCCGTGCAGGCCGTGACGGTCCGGTGGTACGCGCGGACCGCGCCGGCGGTGTACGCCACGCAGCGGATCGCCGCCGGTGCACAGCAGCAGCAGCTCCTGGAGACAGTCGGCGGAGCGGCGACGGTCCGGGCGTTCCACCTGGGCCCCCGACAGCTGGGACGGGTCGAGGAGCGGTCCGCGGCGGCCGTGCGCTGGACGCTGTCGGGGACGGCGCTGCTCACCCGGTTCTTCGGCCGGCTGAACCTGGCGGAGTTCGTCGGGCTCGCCGCGGTGCTGGCGACCGGGTTCCTGCTGGTCCGGCACGACGCGGTCAGCATCGGTACGGCCACCGCGGCCGCGCTGTACTTCCACAACCTGTTCAATCCGATCAACGCCGCTCTCAGCCTCGTCGACGACGCCCAGGCCGCCGGCGCGAGCCTCGCCCGCCTGGTCGGCGTCATCGACCTGCCGGCCGAGAGCACGCCGGAGCCCGAGCCGGGTCCCGCCGTAGCGCGGTCGGGGCCACGCGCGCCGGTCGCGACGGCGATGCCCGCGGCGCCGAGCGCCCTGATCGAACAGGGCGCGGCGTCCGTGTGCGTTGCCGGGGTGACGTTCGGCTACCGCCCGGGGCATGACGTGCTGCGCGACGTCGACCTCACGGTCCAGGCGGGGGAGCGGGTCGCGCTGGTCGGCGCCAGCGGCGCCGGCAAGACGACGCTGGCCAAGCTGATCGCTGGTATCCACCGGCCGTCAGGCGGTTCGGTGTCGATCGGCGGCGTCTCGCTCGACGAACTCGGGCCGGCGGCGGCCAGACGCACCGTCGCGCTGGTCACCCAGGAGGTGCACGTGTTCGCCGGCCCACTGACCGACGACCTCCGGCTGGCCGCGCCGGACGCCACCGACGACGAGCTGGACGCCGCGCTCGGCGTGGTCGGCGCCCTCGCCTGGGCGCGGCTGCTGCCGGCGGGCCTGGACACGGTCGTCGGCGAGGGCGGGCACCGGCTGACCGTCGCGCAGGCGCAGCAGCTGGCACTCGCGCGCCTCGTGCTCGCCGACCCGCCGGTCGCGATCCTGGACGAGGCCACCGCCGAGGCCGGCAGCGCGGCGGCCCGCGCCCTGGACGCCGCCGCCGACGCGGCGCTGCGCGGCCGGACCGCGATCCTGGTCGCCCACCGCCTCGCCCAGGCGGCCACGGCCGACCGCGTCGTCGTGCTCGACGAGGGCCGGGTCGTCGAGTCCGGCCCGCACGCCGAGCTGGTGACCACCCCGGGCCCCTACGCCACCCTCTGGTCGGCCTGGACCGCCCACCGCCCGGACCCCCTCGGCGGGTCCGTGCTGGCTCCCGTCGAAGGAAGGGCCTGATGGCCGCCGAACTGGTCACGCCTGATCTCGCCGAGCTGCGGCGGCCGGTCCGGGTCCGGGTCACGGTGGCGGCCGGCCTGCAGGCGCTGGCCGCGGTGCTGGTGGTCACGCCGGCGGTCGTCCTGGTGGAGATCGCGCGGCGGCTGCTGGGCGGGTCGGGACAGCTCAGTGGGTCCGGGCAGTCGGTCTGGCCGCTCGCGTGGCTGGCGGTCGGGCTGCTCGTGGCCCGGTTCGCGCTGTACGCGTCGGCGAGCCTGCTGGCCCATCTCGCCGACGCGGACCTCGCCTACCTGCTGCGCCGCCGCCTGACCGAGCAGCTGGGCGCGCTGCCGCTGAGCTGGTTCGCGGGCGGGGTGTCGGCCCGGGTACGCGCCACGGCGCAGGACGACGTGGCGACGCTGCACCACGCCGTGGCGCACGCCCGCGGGGACCTGGCCGCGGCCGTGGCCGGCCCGGTGGTGGTCGTCGGCTACCTGCTCTGGGTGGACTGGCCACTGGCCCTGGTGACGGTGCTGATGGTCGGCGCGGCCCAGGCGATCCGGATGCGGGTCCAGGTCCGCGCCACCGGTCAGATGGGGCGCATCGCGGCGGCGAACACCGAGCTGACCGCGGCCGTGCTCGAGACGGTGCGCGGCATCAGCGTCGTCAAGACGTTCGCCGGAGGCCGGGGCGCGGCGCGGTTCACCACGGCCGCGGCCGAGTACGTCGACGCCGACGAGCAGGCACAGCGGATCTTCCTGCGGCCCCGCGGCGTGGCCAGGGCGACGGTCGCCCCGGCGACCGTGGTGTTCGCGGTCACCGCCGTCGGGACCGGGCTGGTCGCGGCCGGGTGGAGCGACCCGGTGGACCTGGTGGCCTTCGCCCTGCTCGCGGTCGGCCTGTTCGAGCAGCTCACCCCGATCTACCTGGCCCAGGACCTGCGGGAGAGCGCCCAGGGAGCGGCCGGCCGCATCGGTGAGCTGCTGCGGGAGCCCCGGCAGACGACCGTCGACCCGGGCAGGGCCCGCCCGGTGGGCAGCCCGCTGACGGTGGAGTTCGCCGACGTCCACTTCGGCTACACCGACGGGCATCGGGTCCTGAGCGGGGTCAGCGCGACGCTCGCGCCGGGCACCGTGACGGCGCTGGTCGGGCCGTCCGGGGCGGGGAAGTCGACGCTGGCCATGCTGCTCGCGCGGTTCGCGGACGTCTCCGAGGGCGCCATCCGGCTCGGCGGCGTCGACCTGCGCGACCTCGACCGGGACGACCTCTACCGCCACGTCGGGTTCCTGCTGCAGGACGCCGTCCTGCTGCGCCGCTCGATCCGCGACAACATTGCCCTCGCCGTCCCGGACGCGACCGAGGAGGCGGTGCGCGCCGCCGCCCGCGCGGCCGCCGTCGACGACCGGATCCGCGCGCTGCCGCGCGGCTACGACTCGGTGGTCGGCGAGGACGCCCTCCTGTCCGGCGGTGAGGCGCAGCGGGTCGCGATCGCCCGCACCCTGCTCGCCGGGACGCCGGTCGTGGTCCTCGACGAGGCGACCGCGTTCGCCGACCCGGACTCCGAGGCGGCGATCCAGGACGCGCTGGCCGAGCTGACCACCGGCCGGACCCTGCTCGTGATCGCGCACCGCCTGTACACGGTCACCGAGGCCGACCAGATCCTCGTCCTCGACGAGGGCCGTCTCGTCGAACGCGGCCGGCACGACGAGCTGCTCGCCGCCGGCGGGCGCTACGCGCAGCTGTGGCGCGCCCAGCAGGGAGGTGAGCTGTGACGGGCCCGTTGCGGGATGCCATCCCGGCCGGTCAGCACCGGCCGCTGGGCCGCTACCTGGTGGCCGTGGCCGGCTACGCGGTGAGCGAGGGCGTCGCCTTCGGGGTGCTCGTCCCACTGCTGATCGCCCTGCTCGAGGGCCGGACCGCCACCGCCTCCTGGTGGCTGATCCCGCTCACCGCCGCGGCGGGCGTCGGCTGGTTCGCGCACTACTACCTGGGGTCGCGGGCGCTGCGGCTGTCGGCAGCGCTGCGGCGGGCGCTTTACACCCGCATCGGCGACAAGCTGCTGACGCTGCCGCTGGGCTGGTTCGACGGGCCCCGCGCCGGCCAGGTGCCGCAGCTGATCGTCGGTGACGTGGCCCGGGTCGCGAACACCGTGTTCCTCGCCCAGGCGCTGCTCGGCGCGGTCCTGACCCCCGCCACGATCGCGGTGTTCCTGCTCGTCTTCGACTGGCGGGTGGGGATCGCCGCGCTGCTCGTCGTCCCGGTCGTCCTCGTCGCGCTCGCGGTCGGCCGCCGGCTGACCGAACGGACCGAGGCGGCGCACCACGCCGCCACCGCCGAGGCCGGCAGCCGGCTGGTCGAGTTCGCCGGCGCCCAGCCGACGCTGCGGGCCACCGGCAACGCCGCCGCCGGGCGGGCGTCGCTCGACGAGGCGCTGGCCGGCCAGCACCGGGCGGCGCGGCGCGAGGTCGTCGGCTCGCTGCCCGGCGAGTACCTCGGCGAGCTCGGCATCCAGCTCGCCTTCACCGCCCTGCTGCTCACCGGCCTCGCCCTGGCCACGCATGGCCACCTCGGCCCGGCCCGCATGATCGCCGTCGTCGTCCTCGGGATCAGCCTGCTGCGGCCGCTCGACGCGCTCGTGGGCCTCGGCGGCGCGCTGCGCGGCTCCCAGGCGTCCGCCCGGCGGATCGACGAGCTCCTGGCGGTCGAGCCGCTGCCGGAACCCGCGGCCGGCCAGCGGATCGGCCACGCCGGGATCGAGCTCGCGGACGTCCGCTTCGGCTACCCCGAAGGCCCGGAGGTGCTCACCGGGCTGACGCTGACGATCCCGGCCGGCCGTACCACCGCGCTCGTCGGCGCGTCCGGCTCGGGGAAGACCACCGTCACCAAGCTCATCGCCCGTTTCCACGACGTCGGCGCCGGCTCGGTGCGCGTCGGCGGCGTCGACGTCCGCGACCTCACCAGCGCCGAGCTGCTGAGCCACCTCGCGCTCGTGTTCCAGGACGTCTACCTGTTCGACGCCACCGTCGAGGACAACATCCGCTTCGGCAACCCCGACGCCACCCCGGAACAGGTCCGCGACGCCGCCCGGCGCGCGCGGGTGGACTCCATCGTCGCCCGGCTCCCGGACGGCTGGGCCAGCCGCGTCGGCGAGGGCGGCCGGCTGCTGTCCGGCGGCGAGCGCCAACGCGTCGCCATCGCCCGTGCCCTGTGCAAGGACGCGCCCATCGTGCTGCTCGACGAGGCCACCGCGTCCCTGGACACGGAGAACGAGGCCGCGGTGCACGCCGCGCTCGCCGAGCTCGCCGTCCACCGCACGGTCCTGGTCATCGCGCACCGGCTGGACACCATCGTGCGCGCGGACCAGATCGCCGTGCTCGACGGCGGCCGCGTCGTCGAGTGCGGACCGCACGCCGAGCTGCTCGCCCGGGACGGGCGGTACGCCGCGTTCTGGCGCGAGCGCGGCCGTGCCCGCGGCTGGCGGCTGCACGGCGTCGAGCGCCGGGACCAGCCGGGGTGCCCGTGATCCTGACAGAGCACCAGGCCGAGCCGGTGGCCCAGGTCCGGTGGCGGCTCTGGGAGCCGCGGCGGCGGCGCCTGCCCGGCCTGGTGCTCGCGGTGCTCGTGCTGGCCGGGGTGTGCCTGCTCAGCGTCTGGATCGGCGCCAACCACCTCTCGTTCGGCGTCGTGTGGCGGGTGCTCTGGCACGACGACGGCTCGCAGGCCGCGGTGGTCGTCCACGACCTGCGGATCCCGCGCACGCTGCTCGGCCTAATGGTCGGCGCCTCGCTCGGCGTCGCCGGGGCGCTGACCCAGGCGCTGACCCGCAATGACCTGGTCGAGCCGGGGATGCTCGGGGTCAGCATCGGCGCGTCCGCCGCGGTCGTCGTCGCGATCTCCGTCTTCGACCTCACCAGCCCGGCCGGCTACGTGTGGTTCTCGCTCGTCGGCGCCGCCCTGACCTCGGTGGCCGTGTTCGCGATCGGTGCCACCGGCCGCTCGGGGACGTCGCCGGCGACCCTGGTGGTGACCGGCGCGGCCGCCACCGCGATCCTCGGCTCGTTCGTGTACGCAGCGCTGCTGCTCGACACCCGCACGTTCGACCAGTTCCGGCACTGGGACGTCGGCTCGCTGGCGGTGCGGGGATCGGGCAGCCTGGTCGCGACGGCGCCGTTCATGGCCGTCGGCCTTCTGGTCGCGTGCGCCCTCGGCCGGCCGCTGAACGCGCTCGCGCTGGGCGACGAGGCGGCGCGCGGGCTCGGCGTCCGCCTGCACCGCGCCCGGGTGTCGGGCGCGGTCGCCGTCGTCCTGCTCTGCGGCGGGGCGACCGCCGCCGCCGGGCCGATCACGTTCGTCGGTCTGGCCGTCCCGCACATCGCCCGCGTGATCGCCGGGCCCGACAACCGCTGGGTCCTGCCGTACTCCGCGGTGCTGGCCCCGGTGCTGCTGATCGGCTCGGACCTCGTCGGCCGGACGATCATCGCCCCGGGGGAGCTGCAGGTGGGGGTCGTCACGGCCTTCGTCGGGGCGCCGGTGTTCATCGTGCTGTGCCGCCGCGCCCGGCTGGGTCGGGCGTGACCACCTCGGCCACCTCCGTGGCCCGCCCGTCGGTGTGGCGCCACCGGGTGGCCCGGTTCGGCGGCGACGCGGTGTCCGTCCGGGTCGTCCCGCGTTCCGTCGCGCTGAGCGTCGGGTTCGTCGTGGTGATCGTCGCCGCCGGCGTCGCCACGTTGACGACCGGGGACTACTCGATCCCGGTGGGCGACGTCGTGCGCGCCCTGCTCGGGCACGGCGACGGCGGCACGGACTTCGTGGTCAACACGCTGCGGCTGCCGCGCCTGCTGACCGGCCTGCTGGTCGGTGCCGCGCTGGCGCTGTCCGGCGCCATCTTCCAGAGCGTCTCGGGCAACGTGCTGGGCAGCCCGGACATCCTCGGCTTCACCACCGGCTCGGCCACCGGCGCGGTGATCGTCCTGCTGGTCCTGCGCGGCGACGCGACGCAGGCGTCGCTCGGCGCGCTGGCTGGCGGCGTCGTCACCGGCGCGGCGGTCTACCTGCTGGCCTACCGGCGCGGCCTCGCCGGTGCGCGGCTGGTCCTCGTCGGCATCGCGACGGCCGCGCTGCTGAATGCCGTCAACTCCTACCTGATCACCCGGGCGACGCTGGCGGACGCGGTCACGGCGCAGGTCTGGCTGATCGGCAGCCTGAACAGCCGCGGCTGGGAGCAGGCCCGGCCGCTGGCCGTGGCCCTGGTCGTCCTGGTGCCCATCGGGATCTACCAGGGCCGCCGGCTGGCCTACCTGGAGCTGGGGACGGACACCGCGAAGGCGCTCGGGGTCGACGTCGAGCGGTGCCGCCTCACGCTGATCCTGGCCGCGGCGGCGCTGGCGGCGACCGCGACGGCGGCGGCTGGACCGATCGGCTTCGTCGCGCTGACCGCCCCGCCGCTCGCCCGCTGGCTGACGGCGGCACCGTCGCCGCCGCTGGTACCGACCGCGCTGGCCGGCGCGGCACTGGTCACCGTCAGCGACCTGGCGGCGCAGCGCCTGTTCGCCCCCACCCAGCTCCCCGTCGGCGTGGCGACCGCCGCGATCGGCGGCATCTACCTCGCCGTCCTGCTGGTCCGCCAGCGGCGGCCGGCGTGACACCGCGCCGGCGCCGCCCTCGGGCCGGCGCCGTACCCGGCCGGTCGCCGACGGACCGGTCGACGAAGGAGGACCGCCGATGACGCGGCTGAGCGCCCGTGACCTCACCCTGGCGTACGACAACCGGGTCGTGGCCCGCGAGCTGGGGATCGACATCCAGGACGGCGCGTTCACCGTCATCGTCGGCCCGAACGCCTGCGGCAAGTCGACACTGCTGCGCGCGCTCGTTCGCCTGTTGCGCCCGCAGGCCGGCGCGGTCCACCTCGACGGCGCGCTGATCTCGTCGTACTCGACGAAGGAGGTCGCCCGCCGGCTCGGCCTGCTGGCCCAGTCGGCGACCGCGCCGGCCGGCATCACCGTCGCCGACCTCGTCGCCCGTGGCCGCTATCCGCACCAGCGGCTGCTGCGGCAGTGGTCGCGGGAGGACGAGCGGGTCGTGGCCGAGGTGATGGCCAGGACCAACGTCACGGAACTCGCCGACCGGCTGGTCGACGAGCTGTCCGGCGGTCAGCGCCAGCGGGTGTGGCTCGCGATGGTCCTCGCCCAGCGGACGCCGATCCTGCTGCTCGACGAGCCGACGACGTTCCTGGACATCGCCCACCAGGTCGAGGTGCTGGACCTGTGCGCCGACCTGCTCGCGGACGAGGGGCACACGCTGGTGGCCGTGCTGCACGACCTCAACCAGGCCAGCCGGTACGCCGATCACCTGGTGGCCATGCGCGATGGGCGGATCGTCGCCCAGGGGCCGCCGGCCGGGGTCGTCACCGCCGACCTCGTCGCGGACGTCTTCGGCCTGGACTGCCGGGTCATCGACGACCCGGAGTCGGGGACGCCGCTGGTGATCCCGGTGCACCGGGATCGGCGCCGCGGTCCGGTCACGGTGGACGAGGCCGTGGAGGCGACCCCGGTGGCGGCGGTGGATGCGGTCGGGGTGCCGAGCGTCGCGGGTGCGTCGAGCGGACCGGCCGGACCGGCCGGACCGGTCACGGAGGCGAGCTGACCCGTCGACATGGGTTGACTGCCATGTAAATATTAAGTTAGCTATACCTAAGTTTCTCGGGCAGGTAACCGCTGCTCGCTGTCTCCGATCATGCGGGCCGCGGGCTGTCGACCTCGCCCGCCTGCAGCCGCGCCCAGCGGCTGGTCGGATGGCGCGGGCTCGATCCGGTCAGGACGGTGCGGGGTTGGACAGCACGGCGGGCATCCGACTGCTGAGGGCGCAACTGCGGGCACGACGCCGCGAGCTGGCTCTCGGCGGGATGGCGACGGTCGTCCAGCAGGCCGGGATGCTCGCCCTCCCGTGGGGGATCCAGCGCGCCCTCGACCGGGGCATCACCCCGCGTTCGGTGCACGGCACGCTCGTCTGGGCCGGGCTGACGGCGCTGGTCGCCGTCGTGTTCATGCTCGGCGCCGCCGGCGGGCAGTGGTGGTCAGGCCGGGCCGCCAACCGCGTCGCGCACACGCTGCGCGCGGCGTTGGTCCAGCGCGTGTCCGCGTTCGACCGCCCCGCGCTGGCCCGCTACGGGCACGGCGACCTGGCCACCCGGGTGACCCGGGACGTCGACCTGGTCCGGCTGTGGGTGCAGAGCCTCGCCATCTGGGTCCGCATCGTCGTGACCGTCCTGGTCGTCCTGCCCGCCTTCGCCCTGCTCTCCTGGCCGCTGCTCGTCGTGGGCGTGGTGACCATCCCGCTCGTGGCGCTCGCGAACGCGTACTTCCCGAGCCGGTTCGACGCGGCGAACGAGAAGCTCTCCGGCGCGTTCGCCGCCCGGGCCGACGCCGTGGACGACCTGCTCTCGGCCAGCGCCGCGGTGCGCGGCATCGGCGGCGAGTCGGCCCTCGTCCGCCGCCACCACGACCGCAGCGCGGTGCTCACCACGCACACCATGGCGGCCGCGCGCGTCTCGGCGTCGTGGACGGCCATCCCGCCGGCGGTGCCCCGGCTCTCGATCGCGGCCGGGCTGGCCGTCGGCGGGTTGGCGGCGCTGCGCGGCGACCTCACCATCGGCGGACTGGTCGCCTTCACCTCCTGGATGACGACCCTGACGCTGGCCGTCACGGTCGCGGTCGATCTGCTCTCCCAGCGGGGCCAGGCCCGGGTCGCGGCCGGGCGCATCGCCGAGGTCCTGGACACCTCGGTCGAGGACGACGACCCGGCCGACGCCGAGACCCCGCCGCCGCGCGGCTCGCTGCGCGCCACCGCCGCGACCGCGCACCGCGACGGGCGCCGGGTGCTCGGCCCGGTCGACCTGCGCGTCGAGCCGGGCGAGTTCGTCGCCGTGACCGGCCCGACGGGCAGCGGCAAGTCCACGCTCGCCCACCTGCTGTGCCGGCTGGAGGACCCGGCGACCGGCGCGGTCGGCCTGGGCGGCGTCGACCTGCGCCGGGTCTCCCGCCTCGAGCTGTCCCGCCGGATCGGCCTCGTGCCGCAGCGGCCGCTGATCCTCGCCGGCACCGTCGCGGACAACCTGCGGGTCGGCCGCGAGATCGAGCTCGGCAAGCTGCGGGCGGCGTGCGAGGTCGCCGCCGTCGACGACTTCGTGATGAGCCTGCCCGACGGCTACGACACCGAGCTCGGCGAGCGCGGGGCGTCCGTGTCCGGCGGCCAGGGGCAGCGACTCGCGCTGGCCCGCGGGCTGGTCGGCCGCCCGGACGTCCTCATCCTCGACGACGTCACCGCGGCCGTCGACGCCGCGACCGAGGCCACGATCCTGCGCCGGCTGCGGGCGTGGTCGCCCGAGTCCGCGCTCGTCGTGATCTCCCATCGCCCGTCCGTCCTCGCCGCCGCCGACCGCGTGCTGCGGCTGACGGCGGACGGCACGCCCGCGCCCTCCGACGGCACGCCGCGGCCGGGGCCGGCACGGGAATCCGTGCCGGCGGGGGAGCAGGGCGACGACGAGACCGTCGGGGTGGGAGGCGGGAATGGCTGAGGTCCGGGTGCTGGCCGACGAGCCGTCCACCGCCGGGGTGTTCCGGCGGTTCTGGCCCTACCTGCGGCCGCACCGGGCGATCCTGGCCGGCGCGGTGCTAGCGAGCCTGGCGAGCACCGCGGCGGTGGTGGGCATCGCCCCGGTGATCGGCGCGGGTGTCGACGCCGTGACGGCCGGCGACCGGGGCCGGCTGTGGTGGGCGGTCGTCCTGATGGCCGGGCTCGTCGTCGCCCGGATGTTCCTGCTGCGGTGGTCCGAGGTGCTGCTGTCGGCGGCCGGGGAACGGACGATCCGCGGCCTGCGCGACCTCGTCGTCGAACGCCTCGCCGGCGCGCCGCTGCGCTTCATCGAGGCGCACCGGACGGGCGACCTGCTGCGCCGCTCGACCGGTGAGATCTCCGACCTGACCCTCTTCCTGCGCGACCAGCTGCCCAACCTGATCGGCATGAGCCTCACCGTCGTCCTGACCACAGTGCTGCTGCTGGTCTACTCGTGGCTGCTCGCGCTGCTGCTCCTCGTGTTGTTCGTGCCGGTCGCGTTCGTGGTCGTGACCTGGTTCAACCGGGGCGCACCGGCGGCGTTCGGCCGGCAGGCGGCGGCGGACGCGGCGATGACCGCGACCTTCACCGAGTCGCTGGGCGCGCTCGAGGCGCTGGTGGCGCCGGGCCGGCCGGACGAGTGGGTCCGCCGGTTCAGGGCGGACAACGACGAGCTACTGCGGGCGGGTGACCGGACGATCGCCGTCCAGAACCGCCTGGAGCTGTTCGGGATGATCGAGGGCCTGGCCACCGCGGCGCTGCTGCTGCTGAGCGTCTGGCTCGTGCGGGCGGGGCACCTGGGCGTGGGCACGGTCGTCGTGTTCGTGGTCGCGACCCGCAACCTGTTCGAGAGCTGGCTCACCCTCGCGGGGCTGGCCGGGCAGGCCCAGCTGGCCCGGGTGGGCCTCGCCCGTCTGACGGACCTGCTCGAGACGCTGCCGCCGGCCGCCGCGACCGGCCACGCCGAGGCGCCCGTGTACATCGAGACGGCCAGATCCCTCGAGGTGTCGGGGTCGGACGGGCCGCCGGGGCGGGGGAGCGACCTGCCGGCGCGTGGCGACCTGGTCGCGGACGGGGTGAGGTTCGGCTACGTCGACGGCGCGGACGTGCTGCGCGGCGTCTCGGTCACCTTCCCCGCCGGGGACCGGGCCGGCCTGGTCGGCGCCACCGGATCCGGCAAGACCACGCTGGCCAAGCTGCTGGCCGGGCTCTACGAGCCGGACGTGGGGACGGTGCGCTACGGCGGCGTCGACCTGCGCTCCGTCCCGCCGGAACGGGTCCGGTCGCGGATCGTCCTCATCCCCCAGCAGGTGCACATCATCACCGGCACGCTGGCCGAGAACCTGGCACTCACGCCTGGCGCGCCGGACCGGGCGGCGATGGAGCGCGCGGTCGAGCTCCTCGGCCTGGCGGACTGGGTCGCCCGGCGGCCGGGCGGGCTGGACGCGGACCTGGGCGCGCGCGGGGACCGGCTGTCGGCGGGCGAGCGGCAGATCGTCGGGCTGCTGCGGGCCGCGCTGGTCGACCCGCCGGTGCTGGTGCTCGACGAGGCGACGGCCGACCTCGACCCGGACATCGCGCGCCGCCTGGAGACGGCCGTCGAACGCTTCCGGCCCGGCCGGACCCTGATCGTGATCGCGCACCGGCCGACCACCATCGAGCGCCTGCCCCGGGTCGTGCGGGTCGAGGCCGGCCGGCTGAGCTGACCCGGCTCGGCGAGCCGGAGCTACAGGAATCCGGACCCACAGGGGTAGACGAATGTGGCGATTTTAGGTAAGGATTACCTAAAGTAAAGCGAGCCTAAGTCGCGGGCTGAGACTCAGCGGGCAGAGATCCAAGGAGACGGGCACCTCATGTCGACCAACCCGTTCGATGACGAGATGGGCAGCTTCTACGTCCTGGTCAACGCGGAGGGCCAGCACTCGCTGTGGCCGACGTTCGCGCCGGTGCCGGCGGGCTGGACGACCGTGCACGGGGCCGCGAGCCGGGCGTCCTGCCTGGAGTACGTGGAGGCCAACTGGACGGACCTGCGTCCGGCCAGCCTGATCGCCCGGATGGAGGCCGACCGCCCGGCCTCGCTCGCCGTCCACGCCAGCCGCGACGGCGTCGAGTCCGGTACGTCGCGATGACGGCTCCGGTGGTCTACCGCGAACGGACGGTGCCCGGAGTGGGCGACCCGCTCGCGGCGGCGGCCCGGTTCGCCCGCGGCGCGGCCGCTCCGGTCACCGTGTACGAGCAGGACGGCGAATGGCGCTGCGGCTCGGGCGCCCTGGCCGAGATCGTCCTGTACTGGGACGAGATCCGCTACCGGACGGACGGCGGCTGGCGGGTGGAACCGGTCGAGGGCTCCCCGCTGCGCGCCCTCGCCCGCGTCCTGTCGGTCCTGCCGATCGCGGACTGGCGGGCGTGCGGCTGGGCCGGCTTCGAGCTCGGCCCCCGCGAGCTCGGGCTGCCCGGGCCGGTCAGCGCCGACCCGCTCGCCCATCTGGTCATCCCGGCCCGCGAGGCGCGGCTGTCGGCGACCGGCGCGCTGCTGCGCGCGGCCGACCCGGCCGACCTGGACGCCCTGGCCGCGATCCTGACCGGCGCGGACGCCGCCGTGGCGGGCGAGGCCCGGCCGCTGGCCGACCTTGAGCACGACGCCGACGAGTACCGGCGCACGGTCGCGCGTGCCGTCGAGGACATCGCGGCCGGCCGGATCCGCAAGGTGATCGCCTCCCGGGTCGTCCCGGTCGAGGGCGAGATCGACCTGGTCGCGACCTACGAGCTGGGCCGGCGCGGCAACACGCCCGCCCGGTCCTTCCTGGTCGACCTGGCCGGTGAGCGCGCGATCGGCTTCAGCCCGGAGACCGTGGTCGAGGTCAGCGCCGACGGCCGGGTCTCCAGCCAGCCGCTGGCCGGCACCAGGGCGCTGCTCGGCGACGACGGCGACGCGGGCCGGCGCGACGACCTGCTGCGCGACCCGAAGGAGATCTACGAGCACGCGGTGTCGGTACAGGCGGTCCAGGACGAGCTGCGGCCGCTGTGCGCGCCGGGCACGCTGGTCGTGGACGAGTTCATGAACGTCCTGGAGCGGGGCAGCGTCCAGCACCTGGCCTCGCGGGTCAGCGGCCGGCTCGTTCCCGGCAAGGACGGCTGGGACGCGCTGGCCGCCGTCTTCCCGTCGATCACGGCGACCGGCGTGCCGAAGGACGCCGCGTGCGCCGCGATCCGCGGCTACGAGCCGCGGCAGCGCGCCCTCTACAGCGGCGCCGTGATCAGCGCGACCTCGGACGGCGCCATCGACGCCGCCCTCGTCCTGCGCACGGTGTTCCAGCGCGATGGCCGTACCTGGCTGCGCGCCGGCGCCGGCATCGTCGGGGCGTCGCGCCCGGAGCGGGAGCTGGAGGAGACGCGCGAGAAGCTGCGCAGCGTCAGCCGCTTCCTCGTGCCGGCCCGGCCGCCCGTGGCGCCAGCGCCGGCCGCGGTCGCCCCCGGCTCGGGGCTGGTCGGTTCGGTGGCGGCAGAGGACCTCGAGGCGTTGCGGCGCGCCGTCGCCGAGCTGCTGGAGGAGGACCCGGCGGCGCTGGGGGACCAGGACAACCTGTTCGAACTGGGCCTGGAGTCGATCGCCCTGATCAAGGCGATCGGGCAGTGGCGGCGGGCCGGGATCGAGGTCAACTTCGCGGAGCTGGCCGAGACCCCGACCCTCGACGGCTGGTTCAAGCTGCTGACCAGCCGGCGGCCCTCGGCCCCGCCGCGGACCGAGGCCGAGGCCGGGACCGGGACGACGCCGGCGGCCGTCGGGCCAGTGGGTTCCGCGGCGGCGGAGCCCGAGGCCGGCGCCGAGTTCCCGCTGGCGCTCATGCAGCACGCCTACTGGGTCGGGCGCGCCGCGGGCCAGACCTACGGGGGCGTCGCCGCCCACATCTACACCGAGTTCGACGGGAGCGGCCTCGAGCCGGCCCGGCTGTCGGCCGCGATCGAGCGGCTCGTCGAGCGGCACGAGGCCCTGCGTACCCGGATCACCGACAACGGCGGCCAGGTCGTCGAGCCGGTCTCCGGCTGGCGCGGGCTGACCGTCCACGACCTGCGCGACCTCGACGAGGACACCGCCACCGCCCGGCTGGCCGCCGTCCGCGACGCACTGTCCCACCAGATGCTGGACATCGAGCGGGGCGAGGTCTTCTCGACCGCGCTCAGCCTGCGGCCCGGCGGCGCGACCCGGTTCCACCTCGACGTCGACATGGTCGCCGCGGACGCCGTCAGCTACCGCGTGCTGCTCGCCGACCTGGCCGACCTGTACGAGCGCCCGGACGACGTCGCGCCCCCGCTGGCCTACAGCTACCGCCGCTACCGGGCGGAGCACGGCGCCGCCCGTCCGGAGGCGGTGACCCAGGCCCGTGCCGCCTGGCTCGACCGCCTGCCCAGCCTGCCGGGCGCGCCCCAGCTCGCGCTCGCGTCGACCCCGGTGGCGACCGGAGGCACCGGCGAGCCAGCCACACCCGGCGACCCGGCGGCGGTGCCGCGCGTGTCCCGGCGCCACTTCCAGCTGCCGCCGTCGGCCCGGGAGGCCCTCGGCCGCGCGGCCCACCAGCGCGGCGTGACCCCGGCGATGGCCGTCGCGACCGCGTTCGCCGAGGTCCTCGGCGGCTGGAGCGCGCAGCCGCGGTTCCTGCTCAACGTCCCGCTGTTCGACCGCGAGCAGCTGCACCCCGACGTCAACCGGGTCGTCGGCGACTTCACCAGCTCGGTGCTGCTGGAGATCGACCTGACCGACAGCGTGCCGTTCGTCGACCGCAGCCGCCAGGTCCAGGCCCGGCTGCACGCCGACGCCGCCCACGCGGACTACTCCGGCGTCGAGGTGCTGCGCGACCTGGGCCGCCGCCACGGCGAGCCGGTGCTGGCGCCGGTCGTGTTCACCAGCGCGCTCGGCCTCGGCGAGTTGTTCGACGCCCCGGTGCGCCGGGAGTTCGGCCAGCCGGTGTGGATCATCTCGCAGGGCCCGCAGGTGCTGCTGGACGCCCAGGTCACCGAGCTCGACGGCGGGCTGCTGGTCAACTGGGACATCCGCGAGGGCTCCTTCGCGCCCGGCGTCGTCGACGCGATGTTCGCGGCGTTCGAACGGCTCGTGCGCGACCTGGCCGACCTGGGCTCGGCGAGCAGCGCGGGCGGCGGGGCCTGGGACCAGCCCGTCGACGGCCTGCTCGACGAGTCCACCCGGGCGGTGCGCCGCCGAGTCGCGGCGACGGCCGGGCCGGCGTCTACCCGCCTGCTGCACGAGGGGTTCTTCGCGGCGGCGCGGAGCCGTCCCGACGCGCCCGCCCTGCTCTGGGACGAGCCGGCGTCCGCGCCTGGAGCGGCCCGGAGCCGCTCGCTGTCCTACGGCGAGCTCGCCGAGCGGGCGACGGCCGTGGCCGGCGCGCTGATCGCCCGCGGCACCCGGCGCGGCGAGCTGGTCGGCGTCAGCCTCCCGAAGGGGCCGGACCAGGTCGTCGCCGTTCTCGGCGTGCTCGCGGCCGGAGCGACCTACGTGCCGGTCGGCGTGGAACAGCCGCCGGCCCGGGTCGCGCAGATCGCCGCGACGGCCGGGCTGCGCACCGTCATCGCGCTGCCGGCCGGCCAGGAATGGCCGGCCGGCGTGACCCCGCTGCGCCTCGACGACGCCCGCGAGGCCGCCCCGCGCGGCGCGCTCACACTGGGCGCGGCGGACGATCCCCACCGCCTGGACGAACCCGCCTACGTGCTGTTCACCTCGGGTTCGACCGGCCAGCCCAAGGGCGTCGAGGTCGGTCACCGGGCTGCGATGAACACCATCGACGACCTGATCGACCGCCTCGGGCTGGGCCCGGCGGACCGCACGCTGGCCGTCTCGGCCCTCGACTTCGACCTGTCGGTCTTCGACGTCTTCGCCCCGCTGTCCTGCGGCGGCGCCGTCGTGATCGTCGACGAGGAGTCCCGGCGCGAGGCCACCCGGTGGGCCGAGCTCATCGCCGGCGGCGTCACGATCCTCAACTGCGTGCCGGCCGTGCTCGACCTGGTCCTGTCCACCGGCGTGCCCCTGGGCCACAGCCTGCGCGCGGTGCTGCTCGGCGGCGACCGGGTCGGCGTGGATCTGCCGGGCCGGCTGGAGGCGGCCGTCCCCGGCTGCCGGTTCCTGGGCCTCGGCGGCACGACCGAGACCGCGATCCACTCCACCGTGTGCGAGGTCGCCGGGGGCGGCCCGGTGCCGCCCGAGTGGCGCTCGGTGCCCTACGGCACGCCGCTTCGCAACGTCGCGCTGCGCGTGGTGGACGCCCTGGGCCGCGACTGCCCCGATCACGTGGCCGGCGAGCTGTGGATCGGCGGCGCCGGCGTCGCGCGCGGCTACCGCGGCGACCCGGAGCGCACCGCCGACCGGTTCGTCACCCACGAGGGTGCCCGCTGGTACCGCACCGGCGACCTGGCCCGCTACCAGTCGGACGGCACCGTCGAGTTCCTCGGCCGCCGCGACCACCAGGTCAAGATCAAGGGATTCCGGGTCGAGCTCGGCGAGATCGAGGCGGCGCTCGGCTCGGTGCCCGGGGTCCGGGCCGGGGTGGCCGCGCTGACCCCCGGCGCCGCCGGGCGCCCGCCCGCGCTCGGGGCGGTCGTCGTCCTGACCGCGGGGACCGACGAGGCGCGGGCACAGGGGGCGGTTCAGGCGGGCCTGCGGGCGCTGTTGCCGCCGCACATGGTGCCCGACCGCGTCGTCGTGGTGGCCGAGCTCCCGCTGAGCGCCAACGGGAAGATCGACCGGCGCGCCGTCGGCACGCTTCTGGAGCGCGAGCAGGCCGGCCCCCGCCCCGCCTCGGCGCCGGCGCGGTCGGACCTGGAGCGGGTGATCCAGAGCGTCTGGCGGGAGGTGCTGGACGTCGGCGAGTTCGGGGTAGACGAGGAGTTCTTCGCCCTCGGCGGCGACTCCGTGCTGGCCACGTCCGTCGTGGCGCGGCTGCGCGAGGAGCTCGACACCGGCGAGGTGACGGTGCGGATGGTCTTCGGCGCGCCGACGGTGGCGGGGCTCGCGGACGGCATGCGCGCGGCCGAGGCCACGCCCGGCCGCCTCGACCGGGTCGCGGCGATCGCCTGGGAGATCGCCGCGCTCTCCGACGACGAGATCGAGGCCCGGCTCCTCGACGTGGCCGAGCAGGCCGACGCGCCCGAGCAGGTCGACGATGCTGCGCGGACCGATCAGGCCGAGCAGGTAGGCGCCGCCGACGTCGCCGGGACGCAGCGGTGAGCGCCCCGCCGGTCACCGACCTCACCGCCCAGCCGGACGCGGCGGACGGCTGGGTCCGCTGGCCGGAGGAGTTCGCCCGCCGCTACGTGTCCGAGGGCTACTGGGACGGCGGCCCGCTGGGCGACCGGCTCCGGGACTGGGCCGCCCGGTCCGCCGCGGCCACGGCCGTCGTGGCCGGGCCGGCGTCACGCCCGGTCCGGCTCTCCTACGCCGAGCTCGACCAGGCCGCGGACGACCTGGCCGCCGGGCTCACAGAGCTCGGCATCGCCCCCGGCGACCGCGTCCTGGTCCAGCTGCCGAACCGTGCCGAGTTCGTGGCGCTGCTGTTCGCGACGCTGCGGCTCGGCGTCATCCCGGTGCTGGCGCTGCCGGCGCACCGCCGGGTCGAGATCGAGCACCTGGCCCGGCTGTCCGGCGCCGTCGCCTACGCGGTCCCGGACACCCACGAGGGTTTCGACCACCGCGTGCTGGCGGGGGAGATCGCGGCGACGGTCCCGTCCGTGCGCCGCGTCCTCGTGGCCGGCGAGGCCGGCGAGTTCACCGGCCTCGACGCGCTCGCGGCGGCCGGCGCCGCCGCGCGGGCCGACGGCCGGGCCGCGACGCCGCCCGCTCCCGACCCGGCCGGCGTCGCGGTGCTGCTCATCTCGGGCGGCACGACCGGCAAGCCCAAGCTGATCCCGCGCACCCACTGGGACTACGCGTACAATGCGGCGGCCAGTGCCGAGCTGTGCGGGCTTACCGCCGAGGACACCTACCTGGTCTCGCTGCCCGCGGCGCACAACTTCCCGCTGGCCTGCCCCGGGATCCTCGGCGCGCTCGGCGTGGGGGCGACCGTGGTGATGGCGAGCTCGCCCAGCCCGGACGTCGCCTTCGACCTGATCGCGCGGGAGCGGGTCACGGTGACCGCCCTGGTGCCGGCGCTGGCGCGGATCTGGGTCGACGCGGCCGAGTGGGAACGGCCTGACACCTCCAGCCTGCGCCTGCTGCAGGTGGGCGGCGCGCGGCTGGACGCCGAACTGGCCCGGCGCATCCCGCCGGCCCTCGGCGCGGGCGTCCAGCAGGTCTTCGGCATGGCCGAGGGGCTGCTGAACTACACCCGCCTGGACGAGGGCGACGAGCTGGCCTTCACCACCCAGGGCCGTCCGCTCGCGCCGGCCGACGAGATCCGGATCGTCGGCGCCGACGGTGCCGACGTCGCTCCCGGCGAGGTCGGCGAGCTGTGGACCCGCGGCCCCTACACCCTGCGCGGCTACTACCGGGCCGCCGAGCACAACGCGACGGCCTTCAGCCCGGACGGCTTCTACCAGAGCGGTGACCTGGTCCGGCGGACCCCCAGCGGCAACCTGGTCGTCGAGGGCCGGATCAAGGACGTCGTCAACCGCGGTGGCGAGAACGTCTCCGCCGGCGAGCTGGAGCAGCACCTGCTCGCCCACCCGGCGATCGCGCAGGCCGCCGTCGTCGCGGCGGCCGACGAGCAGGTCGGCGAGAGCGTCCGCGCGGTCGTCGTCCTGGCATCCGGGGCGACGCTCACCCTCAAGGCGCTCAAGGCGTTCCTGCGCGAGCGCGGGCTGGCCCGCTTCATGCTCCCCGACCTGCTCACGGTCGTCGACGCGCTGCCGCTCACCGCGGTCGGAAAGATCGACAAGCGGGAGCTGCGGCACCGCCTCGGCTAGCGCCGCCCCGGGCCGGCGCCGTCAGGGCGCCGGCCCACTTGGCGCGCCCGGCGCCCTCCTCACCAGCCGCACCGTGTTCACCAGCCACACCGTGTTCGCGCTCGTCGCCCCAGGGCCGCATCACCGGAAGGACGTGCATCGTGGCAAGTCCCGACTCCGCGCAGCGCAAGCGCGAGCTGCTCCGCCGCCGACTGGCCGCCGAGCGGTTGACGCGCGAGGCGGCGGGCGGTGCCGACGGCCGGGCGCGGCGAGTACCCGGCCGGGGCTACCCGGTCAGCCCGGGGCAGCGGCGGATGTGGTTCCTGTCGCGGCTCGACCCCGGCAGCGCCGCCTACACGATCTCGGCCGCGTTCGAACTGACCGGCCCGCTCGACGTGCCGGCGCTGCGCCGCGCACTGCTGACCGTCGCCCGCCGACACGAGATCCTGCGCACGACGTACCAGGTCACGCCGGACGGGCGGCTCGAGCAGGTTGCGCGCGACGACGTCGAACCGGCCTGGCTCAGCGTGGACCTGTCCACCGAGCCCGCCGACGACCGCGACGGGCGTGCCCGGGAGATCGCCCTGGCTGCCGCCCGGCGCCCGTTCGACCTGACCGTCGAGTCGCCGCTGCGGGTCACCGTCCTGCGGCACGGGCCGCTGCGGCACACGCTGGCGCTCGCCGCCCACCACATCGCCTGGGACGACGCGTCCTGGGACGTCTTCTTCGGCGACCTGCTGGCCGCCTACGGCCGAGGCACTGGCGACTCGGCCGTAGGCGGCCAGCAGGCCGGGGCGGACGACGCCGTCCAGTTCATCGACGCGGCGGTGCCGGCCGGCGAGCCGCCCGTCCGGGCCGAGGGCCTGTCCTACTGGCGGGACCGGCTGCTTCCGCTGGCCGAGCCCGTGCGCCTGCCCGAGCCGACCCCCGACGACCGCGCGGCCGACGCGCTCGCGGCCGGCGACCTCCCCGAGGCGGCCGCCGGCGAACGCGACGCCGGCCGGAGCGGCCCGGGCCGGCGCGACGCGGGCCGGCAGATCGTCCACCACGCGCCGACGGAGCTCGCCGGCCGGATCCGGGCGTTCGCTGCCCTGCGCGGCGTGACGCCGTTCATGGTGCTGGTCGCCGGCTACGCCGCCCTGATCCACCGGGTCACCGGCGCGACCGACGTGACCGTCGGATCGCCCGTCGTCAACCGGGACGACGCCGCGACCAACGGCGTGATCGGCTACTTCGGCAACACCGTCTGCCTCCGGCTGGCGGTGGGGCCGGCCGACACCTTCACCAACCTGCTGGAGCGGGCCCGCGAGGCGTGCCTGGGCGCGTTCGCGCACGCGGACATCGACCTGGTCGACGTCGTGCGCGCCGTCAACCCGGACCGCTCCGATGGCGTGTCCAGCCTGTTCAGCACGATGCTCGGCGTCCGCTCGCCGGCCGCCGCCGCGCTGCGCCGCGGTGACCCCGATAGCGACGAACTGCGCGGCGAGCGCCGCCCGCTGCACAACGGCACCGCCCAGTTCCCGCTGATGGTCGTCGCCGAGCTCGGCGGGGACGCCGGCCAGCCCGACTCGCTCGAACTGGAGACGACCTACCAACCGGCGGCTGTGTCGGCGACGTTCGCCGGCGCCGTAGGCCCGAGGCTTTCGCGGTTGCTGGCCCGCGTGGTGGCCGAGCCCGACGCGCCGATCGGATCGGCCGACCTGCTCGGCGCGGCCGAACGCGACCAGATCCTGGGTGCCTGGAACGACACCGCCGGACCCGGCCCGACCGCGCCGTGGATGGCGCTGTTCGACGCGTGGGCGCGCCGCGACCCCGACCGGACCGCGCTGGTCACGCCCGGGCGGACGCTGACCTACGGCGAGCTCGCCGCCGCGGCCGACGCGTTCGGCCGCCGGCTCGCCGGCCGAGGGGCCGGGCCCGGCTCCGTCGTCGGTATCGCGCTGCCGCGCGGCGTCGACCTGCTCGTCGCGCTGGCCGGCGTCGGCCGTGCCGGGGCCGCCTACCTCCCGATCGGCCCCGACTATCCGGCTGACCGGATCGCGTTCATGATCGAGGACGCGGCTCCGGCGATCGTGGTGACCACACGCGCCCTCGCCTCGCGGATCCCGGTCAGGCCTGGCCTGGAGCTCGTGCTCATCGACGACTCCGAGCCCGACTCCGAATCCGGCTCCGAGCCCGCGGCGGTCGTCGGAGCGTGGCCGCCGGCCGTCGGCCTGGACGACCTGGTGTACGTGATCTACACGTCCGGCTCGACCGGCCGGCCCAAGGGCGTACCGCTCAGCCACCGGTCGCTCGGCAACTTCCTGGTGGCCATCACCGAGGCCGTGGGCATCGGACCGGACGACCGGGTGCTGGCCGCGACCACCCTGACCTTCGACCCGAGCACGGTCGAGCTGCTCGCGCCGCTCACCGTCGGCGCCTCGATCCACCTCGTCGACGACGAGACCGCCCGCGACCCGTCCCAGCTGGCCCGGCCGCTGACCACCGGCGAGGTCACGGTGGCCCAGGCGACCCCGTCGCGGTGGCGGTCCATCCTCGACGCCACCCCCGAGGCCTACCCGGGGGTGCGCGCCCTGTGCGGCGGCGAGCCGATGCCAGCGAGTCTTGCCCGGGAGCTCGCCGCGCGCGCGGAGAGCGTCATCAACCTGTACGGGCCGACCGAGACGGCGGTCTGGGTGACGGCGGGGCCCTGGCGGGACGCCGGCGCGGGCGGCGGGCTGCCGCCGGTCGGCCGGCCGCTGCGCAACGCCCGGGCCTACGTGCTGGACGGCGCGCTCATGCCGGTGCCGCCCGGAACCGTGGGAGAGCTGTACATCGCCGGCCCCTTCGTCGCCCACGGCTACCTCGCCCGGCCGGCGCTGACCGCGTCCCGCTTCGTCGCGAGCCCCTTCGATCCCGGCGAGCGGATGTACCGCACCGGCGACCTCGCCCACTGGACCGCGCGGACCTCCCAGATCGCCGGAGGCGATCCGGCAGGGACCCCGGGCGAGCTGGTCGTGGCCGGCCGCTCCGACGACCAGGTCAAGGTGCGCGGCTTCCGGATCGAACCGGGCGAGATCGAGGCGGTGCTCGAACGCCACCCGGCGGTCGCGCGCTGCGCGGTCGTCGTCCGGGAGGACGGACCGGCCGGGCGCGCGCTGGTGGCCTACGTCGTCCCGGTCGACGGCGAGGCCGTCCCGGCCGACGGCGAGCCGCTGGCGGACCGGCTCCGCGCGCACGCGGCGTCGTTCCTGCCTGGCTACATGGTGCCGGCGGCCTTCGTGGCACTGCCCGCGCTGCCCACGAACACGAGCGGGAAGCTGGACCGCGCCGCCCTGCCCGCTCCCGACTTCGCGGCGGCCGCCCAGCCCGGCCGGACGCCGGCCACCCGCACCGAGACGGTCCTGCGGGACGTCTTCGCGGCCGTGCTCGGCCAGCCCGACCTCGGCGTCGACGACTCGTTCTTTCACCGGGGCGGGGACAGCATCCTCGCCTTCGCCGTGGTCACCCGGGCGTCCGCCGCCGGCGTGACGGTCGCGCTGGCCGACGTGTTCAGCACCCCGACCGTCGCCGGTCTCGCCGCCGTGGCGACCACGACGGCGGACGTCACGACCGCGGCCGAGCTGACGGCTGCCCCGGGGCAGGCTGCCCCGGCCGGGCAGGGCTCTCCGGCCGGGCCGGACCTCGCGGGGCTGGCGCCCGCGGACCCGGCGGACCTGGCCCGCTGGCGCGACCGGCTGCCCGGCCTGACCGCGGTGTGGCCGCTGTCGCCGTCGCAGGCGGGGATGCTGTTCCACCGTCTCGTCGACGGCGACGACGCGCCAGACGTGTACGTGATCCAGTTCGTCCTGGACCTGGCGGGCGAGCTGGACCTCGACCGGCTGCGGGCGGCGTCCCGGACCCTGACCGCTCGGCACGCCATCCTGCGCGCCGCAGTCCTCGCCGACGGCCGGGCACCGGCCCAGGCGATCCTGGACCACGCGGAACCCGAGTGGACCGTCGTCGACCTGTCCGGCTGGCCCGCCGCCGAGCGGGTGGCCGAGGCGGAGCGGCTGGTCGCGGACGACCGGGCCGCGAGGTTCGACCTGGCGGCGCCCCCGCTCATCCGTTTCCTCTGGGTCCGCACCGGCCCGGACAGCGCCCGGCTGGCGGTCTGCGCCCACCACGTCATCGTCGACGGCTGGTCGCTGCCTCTCCTGCTGCGCGAGCTGTTCGCGCTGGCCGACGCCGACGCCGACGCCAGTTCCGGTTCCAGCTCCGGCGGCGGTGCCGACACCGCCGCCACGGTGGCGGGGTACCAGCCGGCCGCCCGCCCCTACGAGGACTACCTGCGCTGGCTGGGCGCCCAGGACCGGGACGCGGCGCGCGCGGCGTGGCGGGCGGAGCTCGCCGGTCTCGACGGCCCGACCCTGCTGGCACCGGGCGCCGGGCACCGCGTCGCCGCCGAGCCGGGCCCAGCGGCGGCCCTCGACCGTGAGGTCGACCCGGCGCTGGCCGACCGGCTCGCCGCGCTCGGCCGCGAGCGGGGCCTGACGCTGAGCACCGTGCTGCGGGCGGCTCACGCCGTGCTGCTCGCGCGGGCCGTCGGCCGCGACGACGTCGTCCTCGGCGCCGCGACCGCCGGCCGGCCGCCGGAGCTGACCGGCGTCGACGCCATGATCGGCCTGTTCGTCACCACCGTCCCGGTCCGGGCCGCGGTCAGCGCGCAGCGGACATTCGCCGAGCTCATGGCCGACCTGCAGGCCGCCCAGGGCCGGCTGTTCGCGCACCAGCACCTCGGCCTGGCCGACATCCAGGCCCTGGCCGGCCACGGGGACCTGTTCGACACCCTGCTCGTGCTCGAGTCGTACCCGTTCGACGCGGCCACGCTGATCCCCGCCGGCAGGCCGCGGCTCGTCGCCGTCGACGGTCACGACGCCACCCACTACGCGCTGACGATCCGGGTGATCCCCGGCGACCGGCTGAGGCTGACCTTCGGCTACCAGCGCGGCGTCCTCGACGGCGCGACCGTCGCCGGCCTCGCCGACCGCCTGCTCGCGCTGCTCGGCGAGATCGCCGCCGATCCGGATCGGCCGATCGGCGCCGCCGCCGCCCTGCCCCCGGCCGAGCGGGACCAGGCCGCGCTCGCCCCGGCGCCCCGGCGCGGCGCCTGGGGCGCGGACGCCACCCTGCCCGACCTGTTCGAGGCCCAGGCCGCCAGGACCCCTGACGCGGTGGCGCTGCGCTGGCGCGACGAGGAACTCACCTACGCCGAGCTCGACGCGCAGGCCTCCCGGCTCGCGCGGCTGCTGCGCGCGCGGGGCGTCGGGCCGGAGTCGATCGTGGCGGTCGCGCTGCCCCGGTCGACCGACCTGGTCGTGACCCTGCTGGCGGTGCAGAAGGCCGGCGGCGCCTACCTGCCCATCGACCCGACCTACCCCGCCGACCGGATCGCGTTCATGCTGCGCGACGCCGCGCCGGTGTGCGCGGTGACCACCGCGGCGACCCGGGCGGCGCTGCCGACCCGGACGGGCGTACCCCTGATCGCGCTGGACGACCCGCTGGTCGCCGCGGCGCTGGCCGAGCAGCCGCCGACCCCGTCCCCGTCCACGTCCACGTCACCAGGCCCGGACGGGCACGCGCGGGCGGGGGCGGACAACCTCGCCTACGTCATCTACACCTCCGGCTCGACCGGCCGGCCCAAGGGCACGCTGATCCCGCACCGCAACGTGGTGCGCCTGTTCGCCGACAGCCGGGACCACTTCCACTTCGACTCCGCGGACGTGTGGACGCTGTTCCACTCGGCGTCGTTCGACTTCTCGGTGTGGGAGCTGTGGGGGCCGCTGCTGCACGGGGGGCGGCTCGTCGTCGTCGACCACGACGTCTCCCGTTCCCCCGAGCAGTTCCTCGCCCTGCTGCGCCGCGAGTCCGTCACCGTCCTCAACCAGACGCCGTCGGCCTTCGGCGCGCTGGTCGCGGCCGAGGCGGCCGAGGCGGCCGAGGGCGGCGCCGACCTCAGCCTCCGCCTGGTCATCTTCGGCGGCGAGGCGCTGGACGTCGGGCGGCTCGCCCCCTGGTACGAGCGCCACCCGGACGACGCGCCGACCTTGGTCAACATGTACGGGATCACCGAGACCACGGTGCACGTCACGTACCTGCGCCTCGGTCAGGCCGTCGGCGGCCGGCACGGCCTGATCGGCGAGCCGCTGCGCGGCCTGCGCGCGCGGATCCTCGACCGCCACCTCGCCCCGGTGCCGCCGGGCGTCCCCGGTGAGATCTATGTCAGCGGTGGTCAGCTCGCGCGCGGCTACCTGGGACGCTCGGGCCTGAGCGCCACCCGGTTCGTGGCCGACCCGTACGGCGAGCCCGGCGACCGGATGTACCGCACCGGCGACCTGGCCAGGCTGGGCCAGGACGGCGCGCTGGAATACCTCGGCCGGGCCGACGACCAGGTCAAGATCCGTGGCTTCCGGATCGAGCCGGGCGAGATCGAGGCCGTCCTCGCCGCCGACCCGGCGGTCGAACGGGTCGTCGTCCTCGCCCGGGAGGACGGCGCCGACCGGCACCGGCTCGTCGCGTACGTCGTCCCCCGCGCGGACCAGCGGGTCGACGGCGCGGCGCTGCGGGCGAGGGCCGCGGCGGCGCTGCCGGACTTCATGGTCCCGGCGGCGGTCGTCGCCCTGGACGCGCTGCCGCTCACCGGCAACGGGAAGCTCGACCGGGCCGCGCTGCCGGCCCCCGACCTGTCCGCGGCCACCTCGTCCCGGCCCGGTGGCACCGAGCTGGAGCGCGCGCTGTGCGCGGTGTTCGCCGCCGTGCTCGGCCTCGACCGGGTCGGCGCCGACGACGACTTCCTCGCGCTCGGCGGCGACAGCATCCTCGCGATCCAGCTGGTCACCAGGGCCCGCCGCGAGGGCATCAGGCTCACCCCGCGCGAGGTCTTCGTCCAGCGGACGCCGGCCGCGCTCGCGGCACTCGTCGCCGGCCGCGCCGCAGCGGTGGAGCCTGCGCCTGTCCCCGAGGGCGGACCTGTCCCCGAGGGCGAGCTGATTCCGCGGGGTCAATCCGCCCCGTCCGGGCGGCCGCCGCGGCTCACCGCGTCCGCCGATCCGGCCACCGCGTCCGCCGATCCGGCCGCGGTCATGCTCCCGGCCTTCGACGCGACGGCGACCGGGATCTTCACCCCGCTGCCGATCGTGGCCCGGCTGGCCGAGTGGGGCGGCGAGATCCGGCGGTTCAACCAGGCGTTCCTGGTCCGGACTCCGCCCGGTGCCGACGAGGCCGCGCTGCGAGCCGCGCTCGCGGCCCTGGTCGCGCACCACGACGGCTTGCGTTCCCGGCTGCTGCGGCCCGCGCCCGGTGTCTGGCTGCTCCAGATCGACCCGGCGGCGTCCACGACTGGTGACGGGGCAGCGGAGGGCACGACGGCGGCAGGCAAGGCGACGCGGGACGCGACGGCGGCGGGCGGGCCGACGGGCGCCGACCTGCTGACCCGGATCGACGTCGCCGGGCTCGACCCGACTGCGCTGCGCGCGGTCATCGCCGCCGCCTCCGGCTCGGCCGCCGGCCGTCTCGACCCGGACGCGGGGGTGATGCTGCGCGCGGTCTGGCTCGACGCGGGCCCCGCCGAGCCGGGCCGGCTGGTGCTCGTCGCCCATCACCTCGTCGTCGACGGGGTGTCGTGGCGGATCCTGCTGGCCGACCTGGAGGCCGGGTACCTCGCGGCCGGGTCCGGCGGGCGGCCCGCGCTCGACCCGGTGGGCACGTCGCTGCGCGGCTTCAGTCAGGTCCTCGGTGAGCAGGCGGCCGCCCCGGCCCGGCTCGGCGAACTGACCCACTGGCTGGACACGCTCGCGCCGGGCGGGCGGCCGTTCGCCGAGCCGATCGGGCCGGTCACCGCCGCCGCCGGCGGCCCGACCGAGCCCCAGCCGGGCCCGGCGGCTGTCGGCACGGTGGCCGAGACCGCGAGCCTGGTCGTCGAGCTGCCGTCGGCGGTCACGGCCGCGCTGCTCACCGGCGTCCCCGTGGCGACCGGTGCCGAGGTCACCGACGTGCTGCTGGCCGGCCTGCGTCTCGCGCTCCCGGCAGGGCCGGCGGGCGGTCAGCCCGGCGGCGAGCCGGTGGGAGCCGGCGACGGCGACCTGCTCGTCGACCTCGAACGCCACGGCCGCGAGGAGGTCGTCCCCGGGGTCGACCTCTCCCGGACCGTCGGCTGGTTCACCAGCATCGCGCCGGTCAGGCTCCCGGCGGCCCGGCCGCAGGTGCGCGCGACGCTCGCCGACGTGACGGCCCGGCTGCGGGCCACGCCCGACGGCGGCCTCGGCTTCGGCATGCTGCGCTACGCCAACCCGCTCGCCGGCCCGGCGCTCGCCCGCGCCGGGCGGGCCCAGGTGCTGTTCAACTACCTGGGCCGGTTCGGCGCCGACCGCCGGGCCGACTGGGGACCGGCCGAGGAGTTCGACGCGCTCGCCGCCAGGCCCGACCCCGGCCTGGGCGTCGGCTACCCGCTGACCGTCGACGCGGTCTGCGTCGAGACCGCCGACGGGCCGGCGCTGCGCGCGACGTTCACTTACCTGACGACGGTGCTCGCGGCGGGCGACACGGCGCGCATCGCCGACGGCTTCCTCGCCGCCCTGGGCGAGCTGGCCGCGCTCGCGCCGGCCACCGCCACGCTCGCGCCGGCCACGGCGACCACGGCCGTCGGGCCGGCGACGGCCCAGCCGCCGGTCGAGCTGCTCACACTCTCCGTGCAGGAGTCAGCCCGGATCGCCGGCGCGTTCCCTGCCCCGGTCGAGGACGTCTGGCCGCTCTCGCCGCTGCAGGAGGGCCTGTACTTCCACTCGGCCCTCGACCAGACCAGCGACGCCTACACCGCCCAGTTCACCTTCGACTTCGACCACCGGCTCGACGCCAAGCGGCTGCGCCGCGCCTGTCGGACGCTGATGGCCCGCACCCCGACGCTGCGCGCCGGCTTCCTGTCCGACGGCCTTCCCCGCCCGGTGCAGGTCATCGCCAGCGAGCTGCCCGCGCCGGTCGACGAGATCGACCTGTCCGGCCTGGCCGAGCCCGACCGGTCGGCCGAGGCCGAGCGGATCGCCGCCGCCGACCGCGCCCGCCCGTTCGACGTCGCCCGGCCACCGCTGTTCCGCCTGATCCTGATCCACCTGGCCGAGGGGCGCGACCGGCTGGTCGTCAACCGCCAGGTGCTGCTGTGGGACGGCTGGTCGGGCGCCCTGTTCGTCGAGGGGCTGTTGGACCTCTACGCCGCCGACCCCGCCGAGGCCTCCGACACCGACACCAACACCGGCACGGCTGGCGCTAGCGCGCCGGACCCGGCGTCCCCGCCCGCGTCGCGCGGCTCGTTCCGGGACTACCTGGTGTGGCTGCGCCAGCGGGACACCGCCGCGTCCGAGAAGGCCTGGCGCTCGGCGCTGGCCGACCTGGAGGGCCCGACGCTGGTGGTGCCGGCGGCGCGGGGCCTGCGGCCGGTCGCGCCGGCCCGGATCACCGCCGAGCTGCCCGAGGCGACCGCGACCACGGCACGGGCGGCCGCCCGCGCACACGGCGTCACCCTGAACACGGTCTTCAACGCCGCGCTCGCGCTGGTGCTCGCGACGGCGACCGGGACGGACGACGTCGTGTTCGGCACGACCGTCGCCGGCCGCCCGACCGAGCTCGACGGGATCGACGAGGTCGTCGGGCTGTTTCTGAACACCGTCCCGGTCCGGGTCCGGCTCGACCCGCGCGAGACGGTCGGCGAGCTGCTGCGCCGGGTCGCGGAGCAGCGCCTCGACCTGCTCGACCACGAGTACCTCGGCCTCGGCGACATCCAGCGGGCCAGCGGCCACCCGGTGCTGTTCGACACCCTCTACGTCCTGCAGAACTTCATCGACGAGGTCGCGAACGAGCAGACCACCGCCCGCCACGGGATCATCGGCGGCGGCAGCCTCGACCACACCCACTACCCGCTGACGTTCGTCCTGTTCCCGGGGGCGCGGATCACGGCTCGCCTGGAGTACCGCGCCGACGTCGTCACACCGGCGGTGGCCGAGGCGCTGTTCGCCCGGCTCGTCGCGACGATCGACGCGCTGGTCGGCAATCTCGACGCCCCGGTCGGCTCCCTGGATCTGCTGCTGCCCGCCGAGCGGGACCGGCTGGCCGCCGCGGCGGCGCCGTGGCGGCCGGTCGGCGGCCAGACCGTGTCCGACCTGCTCGCCGACCGGGCCGGCGACCTCGGCGACCAGGTCGCGCTGGTCCTCGGCGACCAGCGGCTGACCTACCGCGAGCTCGACGACCGGGTGAACCGGCTGGCGCGCCTCCTGATCGCCCACGGCGCCGGCCCGGAGACCGTCGTCGCCCTCGGGATCGGCCGGACGGTGGACATGGTCGTCGCCCTGTTCGCCGTCCTGCGCACCGGCGCCGCCTACCTGCCGCTGGAGCTGGACCATCCGCCCGCCCGCCTGTTGGAGATGGTGGCCGACGCGGGGGCCGAGCTGGTGGTCACCACCCGGGCCGCCGGCGGCTACCTCACCGGCGAAACGGCCCAGCCCGGCACCGACGCTCCCGGCACCGTGGCTCCCGTCACGGTCGGGACGGCCGGCGACCCGGACCGGACCGCCGCGGCCTGGCTGGTGCTCGACGACGAGGCCGTCGCCGCCGAGCTGGCCGCGACCACCCCTGGCGTGCTCTCGGACGCCGAGCTCGGCGCCTTCGCCCGCGACCGCGCGGACCGGCTCGACCACCCGGCCTACGTGATCTACACGTCGGGATCGACCGGCCGGCCCAAGGGCGTCGTCACCCCCTACCGCGGGCTGACGAACATGTGGCTCAACCACCGGGACGAGATCTTCGACCCGACCGTGGCGGCGGCGGGAGGCCGCCGGCTGCGGATCGCGCACACCGTCTCGTTCGCGTTCGACATGTCGTGGGAGGAGCTTCTCTGGCTCGTCGAGGGCCACGAGGTGCACATCTGCGACGAGAACCTGCGCCGCGACGCCGAGGGCCTCGTCGCCTACTGCGACCGCCACCGGATCGACGTCGTCAACGTCACCCCGACGTACGCGGCCCACCTGTTCGAGTCCGGGCTGCTGGACCGGACCGAGCAGCCGGCCGCCGACGGCGCCGGGGCGTACGTCGAAGCGACGTCGCCGGCGTCGCTTGTGGCGGACCACGGTGGTGCGCCGGCGAGCGGGCACCGCCACCGGCCGCCCCTGGTCATGCTGGGCGGCGAGGCCGTGCCCGACTCGATCTGGAACCGGCTGCGCGACACCGACGGGACGGCCGGCTACAACCTCTACGGCCCGACCGAGTACACGATCAACACCCTCGGCGCGGCGACGGCCGACAGCAGGACCCCCACCGTGGGCCGGCCGATCCGCAACACCGCCGTCTACGTGCTCGACCGCTGGCTGCGCCCGGTCCCGGACGGCGTCCCCGGCGAGCTGTACATCGCCGGCGACGGCCTGGCCCGCGGCTATCTGGACCAGTTCGGCCTGACCGCGACCCGGTTCGTCGCCGACCCGGCCAGCCCGGGCGGGCGGATGTACCGCACCGGTGACCTGGTGACCCGCCGGGCCGACGACGGCAACCTCGACTTCCTGGGCCGCACCGACGACCAGGTCAAGATCCGTGGCCACCGGATCGAACTGGGCGAGGTCGCCGCCGCCGTCGACGGCCACGAGGCGGTCAGCCAGTCCGCCGTGATCGCGACCGACGACCCGGTGACGCCGGGGGCGAAGCGCCTCGTCGCCTACGTCGTGCCGGCCGACCGTTCGGCCGCCGACCGGGCCGCGATCGAGGCCGACCAGGTCGGCGAGTGGCGGCAGGTCTACACCGACGAGTACGAGCGGATCCCGACCGCGCTGCGCGCGGAGAGCTTCGACGGCTGGGACTCCAGCTACGACGGCCAGCCGATCCCGCTCGAGCACATGCGGGAGTGGCGGGCGAGGACCGTCGAGCGGATCCGGGCGCTCGCGCCGCGGCGCGTGCTGGAGATCGGGGTCGGCACCGGCCTGCTGCTCGGGCAGCTGGCTCCCGGCTGCGACGAGTACTGGGGCACGGACTTCGCCGCGCCCGTCATCGCGAAGCTGCGCGCCGAGCTCGCCACCGACCCCGCCCGCTTCGGCCGGGTCGAGCTGCGCCACCAGCCGGCCCACGTGACCGACGGGCTGCCGACAGCGTTCTTCGACACGATCGTCGTCAACTCGGTGATCCAGTACTTCCCCAGCGCCGACTACCTGCGCTCGGTGCTGCACGGCGCGCTCGACCTGCTCGCCCCTGGCGGCTCGCTGTTCGTCGGCGACGTCCGGGACCTGGGCCGGCTGCGCCTCTTCCACAGCACGATCGAGCTGGCCCGCTGCGGCCAGGCATCCGCCGCCACCGCGTCCGCCGCCGAGACGACGACCGGCACCGACACCGCGACCGCGCTGACCGGCCTCGACCCGGCCCGGCTCGCGGCGGCCGTCGACCGGCGCGTCCTGCTGGAGAAGGAGCTGGTGGTCGCGCCCGCGTTCTTCCTCGACGTGGCCAGGACCAGCGACCTCGAGGTGTGCGTACGGGTCCGGCGCGGACGTCACCGTGACGAGCTCACCCAGCACCGCTTCGACGTCGTGCTGCGCCGCCCCGCCCTGGAGCCGGTCGGCGACTCCCTGCCGGCCGGGCCGGCCGTCGCGGCGCCCGCCGCCGGGTCGGAGCCGCTCGTCGCGGCCTGGGGCGTCGAGGTGCGCAGCCTCGAGGGGCTCGGCGCGCTCGTGCGCGCCCATGGGCCGCGGCGGATCCGCCTCACCGCCATCCCCGACGCCCGCGTCGCCGCCGACCTCGCCGCGGCCGGGCTCGGACCGGTGGGCGAGGTGGTCCCGGCGGAGGCCGAGGCCGGCGCGGTCGACCCGGACGACGTGTACGCGCTGGCCGACGCCCTCGGCTACGAGGCGGCCCTCACGCCGCGCCCCGACGACGCCGGCCGGCTCGACGCCCTGCTCGTGCGCGGCTCGGGGCCGGCGGCCCTGCCGGTGACCCGGCCGGCCACCGACCCGGCCAGCCGGCCGCACCCGGGGACGGCGCTGACCAACGACCCGACGGCGGCCCGCGCCGCCGCCGCGCTCGTCGGCCGGCTGCGCACCGACCTGGCCGCGGTCCTGCCGGACTACCTGGTCCCGTCGGCGTTCGTGCCACTGCCGGCCATTCCTCGCAACGCCAACGGCAAGCTCGACCTGGCGGCCCTGCCACCGGCCGAGCCGGTGGCCGCGCCGCGGTCGGGCCGGGCACCGGCCACCCCCGTCGAACGGACCCTGGCGGAGCTGTTCGCCGACATCCTCGGCCTGCCCGAGGTCGGGGCCGACGACGACTTCTTCGCCCTCGGCGGCCATTCCCTGCTGGCCACCCGGGTGGTCAGCAGGGCCCGGGCCGCGCTCGACACGGAGCTCGCCATCCGCGACCTGTTCGACGCGCCGACGGTCGAGGCGCTGGCGGCGAAGGTGGCCAGCCGCACCGTGGCGGGGCGCCCGCCGCTGGTCCCGGCGGACCGGCCCGAGCGGATCCCGCTCTCACCGGCGCAGCGGCGGCTGTGGCTCGTCGAGGCGCTGGCCGGCGGCACCGACGCCTACAACTACCCGCTCGCGTTGCGGACCGGCGCCCGCCTCGACGTCGCCGCGCTGCGCGCCGCCGTCACTGACCTCCTCGGCCGGCACGAGGCGCTGCGCACGGTGATCGACGTCGTCGACGGCGAGCCCTACCAGCGGATCCTGGACCCGGCCGAGGCGAACCTCGGGGTCGAGGTGCTCAGATGCGCCCAGGACGAGGTGGCCGGCTGGATCACCCGGGCCGCGGCGCGCCGGTTCGACCTGACCCGCGAGGCGCCGCTGCGCATCGCCCTGCTGCGCTGCCCGGACGCCGACGTGCTGGTGGCCGTCCTGCACCACATCGCGACCGACGAGTGGTCGGACCGCCCGTTCCTGCTCGATCTGGACGCCGCCTACGCCGCGAGGCTGGCCGGGCATGCGCCGGACTGGGAGCCGCTGCCGGTCCAGTACGCCGACTACACCCTCTGGCAGCGAGACCTGCTCAGCGGGCCCGACGACGAGAGCGGCCTGGCCGCCCGGCAGCTCGCCTTCTGGCTGGAGACCCTGCGTGGCCTGCCGGAGGAGATCCCGCTGCCGTTGGACCGGCCACGCCCGGCCGAGCGGGACGGGGCGTCCGCGCGGGTGGTCCGGGTGCTGCCCGGGCCGGTGGCGACCGGGCTGCGCGCACTGTGCACGTCCACCGGGACGAGCATGTCGATGCTCGCCCACGCGGCCATCGCGACCCTGCTGCACCGGCTGGGCTCCGGCGACGACATCCCGATCGGGGTGCCCATCGCCGGGCGCACCGACGCCGCCCTCGACCGGCTCGTCGGCTTCTTCGTGAACACGCTGGTGATCCGGTCCGACCTGACCGGCGACCCGACCTTCCGGGACCTGCTGGGCCGGACCCGCCAGACCGACCTCGCCGCCTTCGACCACCAGGACCTGCCGTTCGAGGACGTCGTCGCGGCGGTCAACCCGCGCCGCGTGCCCGGCGTCAACCCGCTGTTCCAGGTGATGGCCGGCTACCACCACCTCGCCGGCGACGACCGGGAACTGCTCGGCGCGCCGGTGACCTGGATCGACCCCGAGGCCGGGACGGCGAAGTTCGACCTGGACGTGACCTTCGTCGACCGGTTCGCCCAGGGCGAGATCACGGCGCTCGTCGAGTTCGCCACCGACGTCCTCGACCCGGGCAGCGGTGCCCGGCTGGCCGACCGGCTGGTCCGGCTGCTCGCCGAGATCGTCCGTGACCCCGACCTGCCGGTCAGCCGGCTGGAGATCGTCGACGAGGAGGAGCGCGCGGCCGCCCTGCGCGTGGCCCGCGGCCCCCGGCGGGCGCTGCCCGTCCTCGGCGCCGATGGTGCCGCGGCGGCCGCGACGCCGCCGGGGACGACGGCGCCGGGGACGACGGTGCCGGACCTGCTGGCCCGGGTCGTCGCCGCGTATCCCGACCGGGTCGCGCTGGTCACCGGTGAGGGCCGGACGACCTTCGCGGAGCTGGCCGGCGAGGTCGACCGGATCGCGGCCGTGGTGTCCCGCCTGGGCGCCGGCCCGGAAGCCGTGGTGGCGCTCGCGCTGCCCCGCGCGCTGATGGTCCCGGCGATCTTCGGCGTGCTGGCGGCGGCCGCGAGCTACCTGCCGATCGACGTCGAGGTGCCCGCGGACCGGCTCGCGTTCCTGCTGGCCGACGCGGCGCCGGCCGCCGTCCTCACGACCGGCGCGTACGCCGGGCTGCTGCCCGACGTCGCGGCCGCCGTCATCCCGCTCGACGCCGCGCCGCTCGACGCCGCGCCGCTGGGGGCCGCGCCGCCCGTGCCGGCGCCCGACCCGGCCGGCGCGGCGAGCGTGATCTACACGTCGGGGTCGACCGGCGTGCCCAAGGCGGTCGTCGGCACCCACCGGGGCCTGGTCAACCTCTTCGCCTCGCACGCGGTCGACCTGATCGCGCAGGCCGAGCGCGCCGCCGGTCCCGACCGGGGTGCCCAGCGCGTCCTGCACGCGGCCTCGTTCAGCTTCGACGGCTCCTGGGAGCCGCTGCTGTGGCTGCTGGCCGGGCATGAGACGCACGTCGTCGACGAGCGGGTCGCGCGGGACGCGGCCGCCCTCGTCGACTACGTCGAGCGGACCCGGATCGACGTGCTCGACCTGACCCCGACCTACCTCCAGGAACTGATCAGGAACGGGTTCCTGCGGCCGGAGGGCCACCGGCCGGGCGTGCTCCTGGTCGGCGGCGAGGCCACCCCGCCGGCGCTGTGGGAGCGGCTGCGCTCGCTGCCGGGGACGGTGGCCCACGACCTTTACGGGCCGACCGAGTACTCCGTCGACGCCTACGGCTGGCACAGCGCGGGCTGGGCCGCGCCCATCGGGAACACCGGCGCCTACCTCCTGGACGCGGCGCTGCGCCCGGTCCCCGACGGGGTCGCCGGCGAGCTGTACCTGTCCGGTCCCGGGCTCGCCCGGGGCTACCTGCGCCGCGCGGGCCTGACAGCGGCCCGGTTCGTCGCCGACCCGTACGGCGCGGCGGGGGAGCGCATGTACCGCACCGGGGACCTCGCGCGCCGCCGCCCCGACGGCTCGCTCGCGTTCCTCGGGCGTGCCGACGACCAGATCAAGCTGCGCGGGTTCCGGATCGAGCTCGGCGAGATCGAACGGGCGCTGGAGGCGGCGCCGGGCGTCGCCCAGGCGGCGGTCTGGTTCCGGCCGGACGCCCCGCCCGCCCTCCAGCTCATCGCCTACCTGGTACCCGACCCCACCGGGCCGGGCTTGCCGGCCGGGTCGGGCCTGGTCGAGGCCGTTCGGGCGCAGGTGGCCCGGATCCTGCCGGCCTACATGGTTCCCCAGGCGTTCGTCGCGCTGGACCGCCTGCCCCGGACGGTCAACGGCAAGGTGGACCGGGCCGCGCTGCCCGGGCCGCCCGCGCCCGTGCCGGCGGCCGGCCGCCGGCCCCGTGACGCGCGCGAGGAGCTGCTCGCCGAACGGTTCGCCGCCGTCCTCGGCGTCCGGCGGGTCGGGACCGACGCCGACTTCTTCGCCCTCGGCGGCCACTCGCTGCTCGTCATGCGGCTGTGCGCCGCGATCCGGTCGACGTTCGGCGTGGAGATCACGCCGCGCGCGGTCTTCGAGGACCCGACGGTCGCCCGGCTCGCGCGGCGGATGGACCAGGCCGGCGCCGCCCGGCCGGCCGTCGGCCGCGCGCGGCGCCCGGTGAACCCGCCGCTGTCGTTCGCGCAGCAGCGCCTCTGGGTGCTCGGGCAGGTGGAGGGCCCCAGCCCGACATACAACATCCCGATCACCTGGCGGCTGACCGGGCCGCTGGACCTGGCCGCCCTGCGCGCGGCGGTGGGCGACGTCGTCGCCAGGCACGAGGCGCTGCGGACCGTCTTCCCCGCGCCCGGCGGCGAGCCGGTCCAGTGGATCCTCGACCCGTCCGACACGGAGATCCCGTTCGACGTCGTCGAGTGGGCGTCGGTGGCCGGCGCCGGCAGGCCCGATCCGGAGCCGGGCGACCCGGGGCTGGCGGACGTCCTCGCCGACGCCGCGTCCTACGCGTTCGACCTGGAGCGCGAGCCGCCGATGCGGGTGACCGTCGTCCGGTGCTCCCCGGACCTGCACATCGCCCAGTTCCTGATCCACCACATCGCCGCCGACGAGGGCTCCGACCGGCCGCTGGCCCGGGACCTGACGGCCGCCTACCGGGCGCGGGCCGCGGGCGGGGCGCCGGACTGGGCGCCGCTGCCCGTTCAGTACGTCGACTACACGCTGTGGCAGCGCGAGCTGCTCGGCGACGAGGCGGACGCGACGAGCCCCGCCGCCACGTCGCGGGAGTTCTGGCGCCGCCAGCTCGCCGGCCTGCCCGCCGAGCTGGCGCTGCCGACCGACCGGCCGCGCCCGGACGAGCCGACCCACACCGGCGGGATCGTCGAGCTGTCGATCGACGCCGAGCGCGTCGCCGCGCTGCGGGCCGTCGGCCGAGCCCACAACGCCAGCCTGTTCATGGTGCTGCGGGCCGTCGTCGCGACCCTGCTGCACCGGGTGGGCGCGGGCGAGGACATCCCGATCGGCAGCCCGGTCTCCGGCCGGGTCGACGACACCCTCGACGACCTCGTCGGCTTCTTCCTCAACACGGTCGTGCTGCGGACCGACCTGTCGGGCGCCCCGACGTTCGGCGAGCTGCTGGGGCGGGTCCGCGCCAGCGACCTCGCCGCGTTCGACCACCAGGAGCTGCCGTTCGACCGGGTGGTCGACGCCGTCAACCCGCCACGGCTGCTGGCCCGCCACCCGCTGTTCCAGGTCATGATCGTGTACCTGGCGGCGTCCGACGCCGTCGACGAGCTGGCCTTCGACGGCGTGGGCGCCAGCCCCGAGCCGGTCAGGACCGCGAGTGCCAAGTTCGACCTGTCCTTCGACTTCCTCGAGCGGACCAGCACCGACGACGGCATGGCCGTCGGTGTCCGCTACAGCGACGACCTGTTCGACCGCGCCACCGCCGAGCGGTTCGGCGAGCGGCTGCTGCGCGTCCTCGCCGCGGTCGCGGCCGACCAGCAAATACCGGTCAGCGTGCTGGACATCGGCGGCCCGGACGAGTGGACGAACCGGACCGGCGGTCGGGCCCGCCGGCGCCCGGACGGCACGCTGGACGTCGTCGACCGGCCGGACGAGGACCCGCCGGACGAGGACCCGCCGACGCGGCCCGCCGGTGACGTCGACGAGCCGGTGGCCGGGCGCGCGCCCGCGAACGAGATCGAGGCGACCCTGGTCGCGACGTTCGCCGCGGTGCTCGGGGTCGACGAGGTCGGCGTCGACGACGACTTCTTCGCCCTGGGCGGCGACAGCATCGTCGCGATGCGGCTGGTCAACCGGATCCGCGCCGCCGGCCTCACCGTCACCCCGCGCCTGCTGTTCGGCCATCGCACGCCCGAGGCGCTCGCCACCGTCGTCACCCG